>JAQGLW010000160.1 GCA_028292665.1 Herminiimonas sp. | reverse complement strand
GGCGCCACTTTATCCAGCTTGGCAATACTTAAGTCCAGCAATTTCATGCCATGCCGCCCGAAATTGATATTTGCGCGCGCATTGCCGCCGCCGCCTTCGATATTCACGATCACGCCTTCGCCGAATTTCTGATGGAACACGGTTTCGCCGATGCGCCAGCCGACATCCTTCTTGCTGAAATTCTGCGCGATATTGTTGGCGCCCGATCCGAGCGCATCATCCCATGCCGATTTTTTCTGATTGGCGAACCAGTGATGCTGAATTTTCGGCGACAGCCACTTGAGCGCATCTTCCGGCAGCTCGTCGAAAAAGCGCGACTTCATGTTGTAGCGGGTCTGTCCATGCAGCATCCGCGTTTGCGAAAAGCTCATGTACAAACGCCGTTTCGCCCGCGTGATCGCGACATACATCAGGCGCCGTTCTTCTTCGGTGCCGCCTTCGGCCTTCTCGCTGTTCTCGTGCGGGAACAAGCCTTCTTCGAGGCCGGTGATGAACACCGCATCGAACTCCAGACCCTTGGCGGAATGCACCGTCATCAATTGCATCGCATCCTGTCCGGCCTGCGCCTGATTGTCGCCTGCTTCGAGCGATGCGTGCGACAGGAAAGCCGATAGCGGCGACATCACGGCCGGCAATGGCGCATCGGCATCCAATATTTCGATGCCGTCGGCGGCGGCAATCATGGAACCTGCCGGCGCTTGCGTCTTCGGTCCGAGCAGCGCCGGCGCATTCATGCCGAATCCTTCTTCCGATACGAACAGCGTTGCGGCGCTGACCAGCTGCTCCAGGTTTTCGATTCGGTCCGCGCCTTCCTTCTCGCTCTGGTAATGCGTGAGCAGGCCGCTCATGTCGAGCACGATTTGCACCATCTCCGGCAACGGCAGATGCTGCGTTTCGAACCGCGCGCCTTCTATCAGCTTGACGAATGCGCCGAGCGACGACCCGGCCTTGCCTGCGATATACGGCACTGCCGCATACAGCGAAATCCCATATTGCCGCGCCGCGTCCTGCAGTTGTTCGAGCGAACGGGCGCCGATGCCGCGCGTCGGAAAATTAACCACGCGCAGAAAGGCCGAATCGTTGTGCGGATTATCCATCAGCTGCAGATAGGCGATCGCATGCTTGATCTCGGCCCGCTCGAAAAAGCGCTGACCGCCGTACACCCGGTACGGAATACCGGCCGTGAACAATGCATGCTCGATTACCCGCGATTGCGCATTGGATCGGTACAGCACCGCTATTTCGCTGCGCGCGGCGCCATCCGCGATCAGGCTTTTCGCCTCTTCGATGATCCACTGCGCTTCCTGCAAATCGCTGCTCGCCTCATAAATCCGCACCGGCTCGCCATGCCCGGCGTCGGTGCGCAGATTCTTTCCGAGCCGCTTGCTGTTGTTGGCGATCAGCGTATTCGCCGTATCGAGAATATGGCCGTGCGAACGATAATTCTGCTCCAGCTTGATCAGGTTCTCGACATGGAACTCTCGCTCGAACGCAGCCATGTTGCCGACGTTCGCGCCGCGAAACGCATAAATGCTCTGATCGTCGTCACCGACTGCGAATACCGCACCGTGCTGTCCCGCCATCAGCTTCAGCCAGTCATATTGCAGGTTGTTGGTGTCCTGAAACTCATCGACCAGAACATGCCTGAAACGCGCCTGATAATGTTCGCGCAGCGGCTGGTTGCGGCTGAGCAGTTCATAAGTACGCAGCAGCAATTCCGCAAAATCGACCACGCCTTCGCGCTGGCACTGGTTGTCGTACGCGTCGTACAACTCGACGAACCTGCGATTGTAATCGTCGTTCGCTTCGACGTCCTTTGCCCGCAATCCCTGATCTTTTGCGCTATTGATGAAGTACATCAGATTACGCGGCGGATATTTTTCATCGTCGACGTTGAGTGTTTTCAATAGCCGCTTGATTGCCGACAGCTGATCCTGCGAATCGAGAATCTGGAATGTCTGGGGCAAGCCGGCGTCGCGATAATGCGCGCGCAGCAAGCGATTGCATAATCCGTGAAAAGTGCCGATCCACATGCCGCGCGTGTTGATCGGCAGCATTGCCGACAAGCGCGTCATCATTTCCTTCGCCGCCTTGTTGGTGAAAGTGACCGCCAGTACACCTGCAGGAGATACTTGCCCGGTCTGGATCAACCATGCGATGCGGGTCGTCAGGACGCGGGTCTTGCCGGAACCGGCGCCGGCGAGAATCAGCGCCGATTGCGCCGGCAGCGTGACGGCGGCGAGTTGTTCTGGATTGAGGTTATGGAGAAGGTTTTGCATCTCGTGATTATAGCCGGGAGCGCTTTGCCGCTACGGCTGTCAGAACAAGAAGATATCCTGAAATGCCTGAAATACTCGCATGAAGCCGTCCGGTGCAGCCGAAATGCCTGATTTCAATTCTTGCATCCGGATAAACGGGATTGCATCAGCGCCTTCCGTTCCGCTGATATCGATCAGGATCAACTTCGATAATGAAATTTTATTTCATCATGGAGTCGATGATCTGCACGACTTGACGCGAACTGCATTGCAGCCGAATCTTCATGGACCCTGACTATATTTACATCACCCTCCACCTGATCGGGTCCATCATTGCCGGCGGCATCATCGGTCTGGAGCGCAGTTTGCATGGCCGGCCCGCCGGTTTTCGCACGCATGCTCTCGTGTGTCTGTCGTCAAGCCTGCTGATGCTGACCGCGCGTTATCAATCGAAGTGGTTGCCTGGCATGCCTGCCGATACGATACGCGTCGATCCGATCCGCATGGCGCAGGGCCTGATGACCGGCATCGGTTTTCTCGGCGCCGGCGTGATTTACAAAGAGAATTTAAGCGTGCGCGGTTTGACTACCGCGGCATCGATCTGGATCACGGCCGCGATCGGCATCCTGATCGGTATAGGCTTTTATTTTCCCGCCATTGTTTCCAGCATTCTGGCGCTCGGCATCCTGTCGGTATTTCGCCGGATCGAATCCGCGATGCCGACCGAGGCTTACGCGCATTACGTCATTTGTTTCGAACGGGACAACACCATGCCGGAAGATCGGCTGCGTGCGTTATTGGCAACGCACGGCTTCACTGTCGCGAACGTCGGTTATCGCGTCACCAATGAAGAACAGCTCTTTGAATACCAGATGACCATTCACACCACGGACCCGGAAAATACCGGCCGTCTCGCCGACGCGTTGCGCAAATTGGAGCAAGTGCGTGAATTCCGCATATCGCAAACCAGCGGTTAGCGATATCGAGCGCTTGTTGTCAAGCCGGCCTCATTCTTCAAACAAGCGCGCAAATCCCCGCGCCGCCGCTTCAGGATCCGCCGCCATGTACACACTGCTGATCGCCGCAACCATGTCTGCGCCGGAAGCCACCAGCGGCGCGGCATTTTCCTGCGTCATGCCGCCGATCACGACGGTCGGCAGCGGAATAGCGGCCTTCGACTGCGCAATGATGTCGGGCGGCGTCGTCACCGGATATTTTTTCACGCGGGATAGATAGAATCCGCCGAAGGCGACATAGCTGGCGCCGGCCTGATGGGCGTCGCGCGCCAGTTGCAAGCTGCCATAGCAGGAAGCGCCGACAAGTTTTCCGGGGCCAAGCGCGGCACGTATCTGCGCGACCGAAGCATCGGTGCCGCCGACATGCACGCCATCCGCATTCAGCGCCACGCACAGATCGACATAATCGTTGATGATGAACGGACGCTGGTAACGGCGGCACAACTTCAGCAGGCGGTCCGCCTGTTCCTGACGCAATGCCGGGCCGGCTGTCTTGTGCCGATACTGCACCAGCGCAGCACCGCCGCGCAAAGCCGATTCCGTGACGTCGAGCAGTTTTTGCGTGTCATCCCAATCGGGTGTGACAATATATAAACCCTTCATGCGTTTTCCCTGATGGCTATGTTTGACCGGTTCGGAATGCGCTGTCCCGCCGCAATCGCATAAGACGACTCCAGCGCCTGCTGGCAATACTGTTGCGCGCGATCGATTGCCTGTTCCATCGTTTTGCCGCATGCGAGCAACGCAGCGATGGCCGAAGCCAAAGTGCAACCGCTGCCGTGGAAGGCGCCGGACAGGCGCGGCCAGCTCCAGGAGCGGGAATTGTCTTTCGTGAACCATTGATTGATCACATTGCCGTCGGCTGCGCCGTGGCCGCCCTTGATCAGCACGTGCATGCAGCCACGCTGCATCAGCATTTCCGCTTGCGTGCCGGCGCGCCGGTCGCCGCCGCACAGCGCCGCCGCTTCGGGCAGGTTCGGTGTGATCAATGTCGCCACTTCGATCAATGGCGCAATCGCCTGCAGCGCGTCGTCGACGCCGAGCGCATCGCCATGCCCGCTGGCCAGCACCGGATCGAACACGACCGGCAGATCCGGCTGCTTCTCCCTCAGCCTTTGCACGATCGCGGCGATTGCTTCGGCATTGGCCCGATTGGCGACGATGCCGATCTTCACCGCAGCGATATCAATCTTGTCCACCAGTGCCTGCGCCTGCTGTTGAACCAATGACGCCGGTACCGGATGAACCGCAAACACACGGTCGTTATCCTGCACCGTCAATGCGGTAATGACCGATAACGGATGCGCGCCGAGCGCTGCGATTGCCTGTATATCCGCCTGAATTCCCGCGCCGCCGCCGGGATCGGAACCGGCAAACACCAGCACCGACGGCCGTGTCATGTCGCGCGTCCCGCCATCGGCGACGACGGCGATGCGGCGAACCGTTTCGGAATGCGTCCGGCCAGATACGCCGCGCGTCCGGCCTCCACGCCGAGCCGCATCGCATGCGCCATGCCGATCGGATCGCGCGCTCCGGCAATCGCCGTATTCATCAACACGCCGTCGCAGCCCAGTTCCATTGCGATCGCCGCATCCGACGCCGTGCCGACACCGGCATCGACGATCACCGGCACTTTCGATTGCTCGATGATCAGCGACAGGTTCCATGGATTCAGGATACCCATGCCGGAACCGATCAACGATGCCAGCGGCATGATTGCCACGCAGCCGATTTCTTCCAGCATCTTCGCCTGAATCGGATCGTCGCTGCAATACACCATCACCTCGAAACCTTCTTTCACCAGCTGTTCGGCCGCCTTCAATGTCTCAGGCATGTTGGGAAACAAGGTCTTTTCATCGCCAAGCACTTCGAGCTTGGCCAGCTTGTGGCCGTTCAGCAATTCCCGTGCGAGCTGCAATGTGTATACCGCATCGGCGGCGTTGTAGCAGCCGGCGGTGTTGGGCAGGATCGTGAACTGTGTTGGGGGCACCGCATCGAGCAGATTCGGCTCATTCGGATCCTGGCCGATATTGACGCGGCGAACCGTAACGGTGACGATGTCGGTGCCGCTGGCATCGACCGCACGGCGCGTTTCATCGAAGTCGCGGTATTTGCCGGTGCCTACCAGCAGGCGCGAGCGGTAGGTTTTGCCGGCGATGGTCAGGCCGTCCTGCCGGGCTGCCTGCTGCGGTTGATCATTGAGATTCATTTTTTCTCCTGTCGTCCACTGGTTCCTCGAATGGACATAAAATTTCGCATCATCACATCACTGAAGGCCTCCTCTCCCCTTGCGAGGAGAGACCTGGAACGGAAGCATCAACCGCCGCCGATTGCCCGGACCAGTTCGACCCGGTCGCACGGTCTCAGCAGATGTGCGGGCCAGGTGTCGCGCGGTATGACCTGGCGATTGACGGCAACGGCAATGCCCTTTCCGGCCAGGCCCAGCGCCGCAACCAAATCCTGCACGCTGCGGCCATCGGCGATGGCGTGCGGCGCACCGTTCAATTCAATTTCAATGTCCATCGCCGTTACTGTTTTCGATAGATTTCCGCGCCGCTCTTGACGAATTCGACCGCCTTGACTTCCATTCCCTGCTTCAGCGCCTGCACTTCGGAAATTCCCTGCTTGGCCGCGTATTCGCGCACTTCCTGCGTGATTTTCATCGAGCAGAAATGCGGGCCGCACATCGAGCAGAAATGCGCGACCTTGGCCGAATCCTTCGGCAGCGTCTCGTCATGGAAGTCGCGCGCCTTGTCCGGATCGAGACCGATATTGAACTGGTCTTCCCAGCGGAATTCGAAGCGCGCCTTCGACAGCGCATTGTCGCGAATCTGCGCGCCCGGATGGCCCTTCGCAAGATCGGCGGCATGCGCAGCCAGCTTGTAGGTGATGATGCCTTCCTTCACGTCCGCCTTGTTCGGCAGGCCCAGATGCTCTTTCGGCGTCACGTAGCACAGCATCGCGGTGCCGTACCAGCCGATCATCGCGGCGCCGATGCCGGAGGTGATGTGGTCGTAGCCGGGTGCGATGTCGGTGGTCAGCGGTCCGAGCGTATAGAACGGGGCTTCATGGCATTCCTTCAACTGCAATTCCATGTTTTCCTTGATCAGGTGCATCGGAACATGGCCGGGGCCTTCGATCATCACTTGCACATCATGCTTCCAGGCGATCTTGGTCAATTCGCCCAAGGTACGCAATTCGCCCAGTTGCGCTTCGTCGTTGGCATCGTAGATCGAGCCGGGACGCAAGCCGTCGCCGAGGCTGAAACTGATGTCGTACGCTTTCATGATTTCGCAGATATCCTCGAAATGCTCGTACAGGAACGATTCCTTGTGATGCGCCAGACACCACTTCGCCATGATCGAGCCGCCGCGCGACACGATGCCGGTCATCCGCGTGGCCGTCAGCGGCACGTATCGCAGCAGCACGCCGGCATGGATCGTGAAGTAATCGACGCCCTGCTCGGCCTGTTCGATCAGCGTGTCGCGGAAGATTTCCCAGGTCAGGTCCTCGGCCTTGCCGTTGACCTTTTCCAGCGCCTGGTAAATCGGCACGGTGCCGATCGGCACCGGCGAATTGCGGATGATCCATTCGCGCGTTTCATGAATGTGCTTGCCGGTCGACAGATCCATCACGGTGTCGCCGCCCCAGCGGATCGCCCAGGTCATCTTTTCGACTTCTTCGCCGATCGAGGACGTCACCGCCGAATTGCCGATGTTGGCATTGATCTTGACCAGGAAATTGCGGCCGATGATCATCGGTTCGATTTCGGGGTGATTGATGTTCATCGGAATGATCGCGCGGCCGCAGGCGACTTCGCTGCGCACGAATTCCGGCGTGATTTCGGCGGGAATCGCGGCGCCGAAACTTTGGCCCGGATGCTGGCGTCCCATCAGGTCGGCCAGTTTCTGGCCCATCGGACCGGATGCTTTCAAATTTTCCAGATATTCGTTGCGCCGCATATTCTCGCGAATGGCAACGTATTCCATTTCCGGCGTGATGATGCCCTGGCGCGCATAGTGCATCTGCGATACGTTTTTGCCCGGCAGTGCGCGGCGCGGCTTGCGGTGCAGGTTGAAACGCAGTTCGGCCAGCTTCGGATCGTTCAAGCGCTCGACGCCGTATTCCGAGCTCGGACCGGACAATTCCTCAGTGTCGCCGCGCTCGGCAATCCAGCCCGCGCGCAGCGCCGCCAAGCCGGAGCGGATATCGATTTTTACCTCGGGATCGGTATAGGGACCGGAAGTGTCGTAGACATAAATCGGCGGATTCTTTTCCGCGCCGAACGAGGCCGGCGTATCCGACTGGCTGATTTCGCGCATCGGCACCCGGATATCGGGACGCGAACCTTCGGCATATAGTTTGCGGGAATTCGGCAGCGGATGGATTGCGGCTTCGTCTACCTGCGCGGTGGCGGCGAGAAATTGCGGATTGGCGTTCATTTCGTTCCTTTGCTTGTCGATTAAGCGAAGGAACGTCGGAAAAGAGATGCATCCGATGCTTCCCTTCGCTGGCATTATCCAGATCAGGTTGGAGGGTGTTTCTCACCCGGCTGCTTAGCGTTTCACAAGCAGCCAGGACCCCTAGCGTTCGCCAAATGCGGGCGATAGCGGATTATAACGCCGTCCGGAAAAAATTCATCAATTATTATCACGGTTTCAAAATGCAATAATTGATCTGCGTGAATGCGCAAAATAAATAATTGAAGTTCAATTCAGGCGAGCCGTTCGTCCTGGATCGTTCGCAAAACATGAACGCATCTGAATGGAGATGCGATTAATTCATCCGGTTGCCGGAATTCAACACGAAAGCTGCGCTGCATGAACCAATCGCAAATGCGCTGCCTGACTCCCGCCCGATAATGCAATGCCACAAGATGATTTAAAGCGTCATGCTGCCCGCCGACTATTCCGAATCACGAACAAAATTCATCGCTCTTGCGAAAAGCCTGGGCATCGAATCGCGCGCTTTTTTCCTCGATGAACGGGCAGGCGATGGACCGGGGCTTTCCACCGACACGGCTTATCTCGGTCCTGCCGATGCGCAAACGATCGTCGTGATCTCCAGCGGCACCCATGGCGTCGAAGGCTACGCGGGCGCCGCCTGCCAGTTCCGGTTCATGCAAATCCATCGTGCGCGCTACGCGGAGAACGGCATCGGCTATCTGCTGGTGCATGCGGTCAATCCGTGGGGATTCTTCAACGATCGCCGCGTTACCGAAGAAGGCATCGACCTGAACCGCAATTTCATCGATTTTTCAAAACCCGCGCCGCCGTCATCCGGATATGACGCGTATCACAAGTTGCTGATCTCGCATTACCGTCCGCTGCCCGCCGGCCTCTGGAATGAATTGCGGCTTTTTTCCCATGCGCTGAGCGCCGCGCAACGCAAATCGATCCAGGCCGCCGTCACCGCCGGGCAGTACACGCATCCGGACGGCCCGTTTTTCGGCGGATACGGGCCGGCCAAAAGCCGCCTGATATGGGAGCGCATCGTCGAAACTTATGCAAGCGGCCGCCGCTGCGCGTTTCTGCTCGATATCCATACCGGACTTGGCATGCGCGGCGCGGGCGAATTGATGAGCGAGCTGCCCGCCTCTTCAGAAGACTTCCGCCGCATGTCGACATGGTTCGGCGACGACCTGAAATCGATGGCGGACGGCGGTTCGGTCAGCGCCGCGCTCGAAGGCACGCTGACCGGCGCATTCGTCCACGCGGCGCCGGGACGACGCTACGCGGCCGGGCTGGAGTTCGGCACCCGGCCGCCGCTCGCGGTGCTGAATGCGATGCGGGCCGATCATTGGTATCACAACAATGCGTCGCGTCATGCGGCCAGGCAGCGGGATCGGATACGGCGGAAGATGAAGCAGGCATTTTCCGCGTCCGATACCGGTTGGCATGAGCAGGTGATAGCGCGGTTCGATCAGGTGATGGAACAGCTGGCGCGAGGTTTGGCCATGCAGTCGTCTTGATTGGCAAGGCCATGGCATTTTTGACATGGGCCGTGTTTAACCGGTCGCCGCCGCGATCCATCCGCCGTCCCGAATCCCCTCCGGTCCGGCCAGCCCCATCCTTTATAATGGCGGATTCTGTAAACCACACGCAAAATCATGGAATTAGCCAAATCGTTCGAGCCCGCCGAGATTGAAGCATTCTGGCGCGACGAATGGGAAAAACGCGGGTATTACACCGCGACCGTCGATCCCGCCAAGCCCGCATTCAGCATCCAGTTGCCGCCGCCCAATGTGACCGGCACGCTGCATATGGGCCACGCGTTCAACCAGACCATCATGGACGGCTTGACGCGCTATCACCGGATGCGCGGCTTCAATACCGCGTGGATTCCGGGCACCGACCATGCCGGCATCGCGACGCAGATCGTCGTCGAACGCCAGCTCGATGCGCAAAAAATTTCGCGCCATGATCTGGGCCGCGAAAAATTCGTCGAAAAAGTCTGGGAGTGGAAAGAGCAATCCGGTTCCACCATTACCGGCCAGATGCGCCGCATGGGCGCATCGACCGACTGGAGCCGCGAATACTTCACAATGGACGACAGGCTGTCGAAGACTGTCACCGAAGTGTTCGTGCGCCTGGTCGAGCAAGGTTTGATTTATCGCGGCAAGCGGCTGGTCAACTGGGACCCGGTATTAGGCACCGCCGTATCGGATCTGGAAGTCGTG
>JAQGLW010000157.1 GCA_028292665.1 Herminiimonas sp. | reverse complement strand
CGGTTCTAATATAAAGCGGTAATACCCCTTAGGATTTTGCCCGCCCCGAAAGGTTGCGGGCTTTTTTACGTTTAATCATTCGTTCATGTGCTGTTAATCTCCGCGCTGTCAGAATGATCGCTCCTCCTTCCCTAGGTGGATTGACCCGCGTCGTTCATTTTTGCGGCGCGGGCTTTTTTATGGTCGGAGAGTGCGGCAGCGGTTGCACAATGGAGGCGGACAACAGTTAAAACCGCTTGTGCCAGCCGACAGTGAGACCGTGGGGCAATACCATCACGGTGAAAGGCTGGTTGCGCGAGTGGGCGTAGTATCCGGCCGCAGTGCCCAAAGCCCGGTTGGCCGGCACATCGGTTTGCCAATGCGCCCGGGACTTCATGCGCGCCATGTGTTTGTAACCCCGTAATGGAAGGGGCTTGGTAAATCGGAGTCTGCGTGTTCCGTTAATGACTAACATGGATTCTTCCCTCTGATATTCACTTTACAGGGAAGCGCTCAACTATTTTCAGGATAAACATGAAGATTGTAAAAAGGCTGATTGCCGCTCAACCTGCAGCTCTGTTGACGTTATTCCTCAGCTTGAATGCCGTTGCCGGTCAAGAACCTCTTGAGCTGGCCGCCAACATACCGCTTCCTGCGATCACAGGAGGCGACTTTGATCATTTTGCAGTAAACCTTGAGAAAAACAGATTGTATGTTCCTTCCGAGGTCTATGGTTCAATCGAGGTCTTCAACTTGAAAACAGGGGAGCACATCAGGAGCGCTACAGGCATTGTCAAAAGCCCGCACATGCTGGCATTGATACCGGATAAAAATGAGCTGTTTGCGGCCGATGCGGCTGACGCATCCTGTGACGTTCTGGATGCCGCAGATTTACACCTGATCAAGCGGATCGCATTGGAACCCGGACCGGACTTTGGCGTGTACGATCCTGTATCACGGATTATTTATCTCGGAAATGGCGGGAAAGGTGCCGAATCCGATTTCTCGTATATCAGCATGATATCGATCGACCGGAAAGAAGCCGTCGGTCGGATTCGGGTTGACGCAAATACGCTGAAGGGCATGCTGATTGATCATAAGGCGAACAGGCTCTATGTAAATATGCGTGACAAGAACCGGATAGGTGTCATCGACCTCAACAGCAAGTCGGTGGTTCAGACCTGGACTTTTCCCGGCTTGAACTCGAATGCAGCGATCGGATTTGACGAAGATAATCATCGTCTGTTCGTTGGATCGCGTAATCCAGGCATGCTGTTTGTCGTCGATTCGAACAGTGGCCAGTTGATCACTACGTTGAAGACGGTAAATATTTCCGACGATATGACCTTCGATGCTGCGCATCATCGTCTGATCGTTTCCGGAGCCGACGGAGTGGATGTGTTTGCACAGGATAATCCCGACAATTATCGGCTGATTCAACATGTTGATACATCCGGAGGCAAGACTTCAGTTTATGTGCCTTTACTGAAGCGGTTTTATGTCGTTCACACAAAGGGCGAGCAGGCTCGTGAGGCCGGGCTTCAAATTTTTAAAGTGAATGATTGAGCATTCAATGCCGCTTTTGCCCGACACAAATGTATTGATCCGGCATGGAGGCTCTTTGCAAATAACTGTAGCGATGTGGTGTAGACATCAAGTGAAATCCGCGTCCAGAACAATCCGGTAATTAGCTTTGCCTGCACGCAGGTGATCCATCGCTTCGTTTACCCGGCTCATCGGAAAATGCTCTACTTTCGGTGCAACATGGTGGCGCGCGGCAAAATCAAGCATCGTATCGATGGCCGCACGCGAACCGGTTGGGGAACCGGACATGTCCATCTGGCGCGAAATCAGCGCTATTGCCGGCACCGGTATCGGTTCCGGTACCGCGCCGACAATATGCAGGCGTCCTTTTGGCGCCAGCAAGGAAAGCACGGCATCCCAATCCAGCGAAGCGTTGGCGGTAACAAGGACTAAATCGAACGATCCGGCGACGGCTTTCATCGCGCCAGGATCCCGGCTTGAAACAACGTGGTGCGCGCCGAAGGATTTCGCTTCATCGGCCTTGGACATTCTTGAAGTGAACGCGGTGACCTCGCAACCCCAGGTGTTTGAGAACTTGATCGCCATATGCCCAAGGCCGCCGATCCCGATTACCCCCACTCGCTGGGTAGGGGTGACACCATGATTGAGCAACGGGGCAAAGACGGTAATGCCGCCGCACAGCAATGGGCCGGTCTGGCCCGGATCCAGCCCATCCGGGATGGGAACGGCCCAGACCCAATGCGCGCGCACCCGCTCGGCAAATGCGCCATGGTGGCCGACAATCGTCGGTTGTACTGTGGTGCAAAGATGCTGCTCGCCTTGAAGGCAATACCGGCAATGCAGGCAACTCCGGGCATTCCATCCTACGCCGACACGTTGACCGACCTTCAGGCCTTTTTCCTGAGCGATCTCGCCGAGTGCAACGATCCGCCCTATGGCTTCGTGGCCTGGCACGAAAGGATACTTGCTCATCCCCCATTCATTGTCGAGCATCGATAAATCGGAGTGGCATACGCCGCAATACTCGATGGCCGTTTCGACTTCTTCCGGCCCTAACGGACCCGGATCGTATTCATAGGATTCCAGAGGGCCGCCTGCTTTCTGTGCAGCCCAGGCTCGAATAAGCGTCATGCTGATCTCCTTTAGCCGGATCTTTCGAAGAGGGCAATCAGGTTCTTTTGAAAAAGAGCCGACAGGAAAGAGGATGCTTGCGTAAACGGTCGCCGATCGAGGCGAACAATCAGGCGGACAATCGTCGACGCGTCAGCAGGTGGATTAGCATTGGAGCATTCCACGAACGATAGGTTCACATCTTGCTGTACGCTGCCAATTTGCTTGAGGAGTTCCAATGAAAAATAGAACTTTCGCAGCGCTTTAGTCCAAAGGGTTTGTCAGCGAGGTTTCCGACCGGAATCCGCCAAGCAGGCCTCCATCGAAATCCAATGGCAAATGTCGTCGGCAAGTTATATCCGTCAAGAATGATCGAGCCCAACCGCCTCTCCACGAACTTGCATTAGAAATTAAAGGAATCAAAGGGGGCGGCATCGGTTTGTTTTTATCGCTTGAGCCATCAAAATCAAACCGATGCCGCCCCTTTAATTCGCCGGCGCGCCGCAAATTTGACACCGAGGCACCCCGAAAAAACGCATAGACGCCATCGAGCGGGATGCCCTGAAGGACTTTCCGTCGCGTCCAGGCACGTGTATATTTCAGCCTATGCACTATATCGATATCCCGAACAATCCCCATGCCCGTGCATAAATCCGGTCACGTATTGATGCGTGCGGCGACCAGCTGGTGGCACATGGTTCGTCTGGGCGCCGTCTTGCTGGTCATTGCCGGTTCGCCGTCCACTTACAACCGCGCCAGCAGCGCCACGATCTCACGGCATATTTACACAGGCACCTGGCAGGTTTTACCGTGGTTCACCCTGTTGAGCGCTCTGGTCAGCCTGGTGCTTATCAGAATTGTACTGGTCACCGCGCTGAGCTACGGCCTGTCGCAGTATGCACTGGAGATGGTGGTGCGGGTCTTGGTGCTGGAACTGATTCCACTATCGGCCGCCATGTTCGTGGCGCTGCGCGCCGGGCTCAGTTTCAATGCCGGCAATGAACTGCCGGCCGTGCGCTGGATGGATGCCGGCGAGTTGCGCGATGATCTGGTGCCGCAGGTGATTGCGAGCGCGTTCTCGGTAGTCAACCTGGCCATGGTCAGCAGTGTGATCGTGCTGGTGCTTGCCTACGTCAATGTATACGGGATGTCGCCTTGGGGCCTGGTAGACTACACGCGCACCGTGGGCCGCGTGTTCGACCCGGTGGTAAGCATCGGATTCGCGCTCAAGACCATCCTGTTCGGCCTGGCGGTGGCGGTGATTCCGACGGCCGCCATCCTTGAACCGCGCCCGGCTGCATTCGACCTTTCCTCCACGGTCCAGCCGGGTGCAATTCGCCTGCTGTTCGTGCTGGTCCTGATCGAGGCCGGGTCGCTGGCAGTGAAATACCTTTAAAAAGACAAGCTATCCTCCATGCCATCCCAGCCCGAAACTCCTGTCCCGCCTCCCGTCGCCCAAGTTGAATTCAAGGCTATCCTGCTGCTGGTGCTGATGACGGCCCTGGTCTGCGCCTTTGCCCTGTACGTGATGTACGCTCGCGGCGTGTTCGAAGCGACCCAGCGCCTGGTACTGGTATCGGACGATTCCGAAGGCGTCATCGTCGGCATGGATCTGACCTTCTCGGGCTTTCCGATCGGTCGGGTGCAGCGCATCGAACTGAGTAAAGACGGCAAAGCCCGCATCCTGATCGATGTACCGCTCAAGGACGCCAACTGGCTCCGCAGTTCAAGCGTTTTTACGATGGAGCGCGGGCTGGTAGGCGAGACCCGGATCCGGGCGTTTTCCGGAGTGCTGACTGACCCGCCTTTGGCGGCAGGCGCGGAGCGCGCCGTATTGCGCGGCGATGTGAGCGCGGAAATCCCGCTGCTGGTGTCGTCCGCCCATGCGCTGCTGGACAACCTCGGCAACATGACCACGGCCCAGTCCAGCCTCAACACCAGCCTGGCGAATGTGCAGACGTTAACCAAGGGACTCAACGGCCGCTACGGACTGATGGGCGGGGCGCTTGGTAGCGACGAAAATGCCCGGAAACTCATCACTGCGCTGGACAGCGTCAACGCGCTGCTGGCCAAAGCTGACCAGCGCGTGTTCGGCAAGCGCGGCGTGATGGAGGATGCGCAAGCCACTGTGGTCCAGCTCAACGCCATGCTGGGAGATGCGCGCGACACCCTCAAGAAAGTGGACGCGGTTCTGGTCGAAGCACAGGCAGTTGGGGCCAATGCGCGCAGCGCCACCACCGACCTCGGCCAGCTTCGCATCGAAGTCGATGCCAGCCTGCGCAAGGTCAACCGCCTGGTGGACGAGATCAACCGCAAGTGGCCCTTTGCGCATGACACGGAGTTGAAACTGCCATGAAAATATCTTCCAGCGGTTTACTGACGTTGCTGGCGGCATCGCTGATGGCTTGCTCCAGCACGCCGCCCGCGCCCGACTGGCAAAGCAACGCCAACAGCTTCCTCCAGAGTTTTACTGCGGCCTACCTGACTGGCAATACGCAACTCGCCGATCTTGAGTTCGCACGCGCCCGCAATGAAATTGCCGCCACCGGCCGTGCCGATCTGGTGGCACGCGCCGAACTGATGCGCTGTGCTACGCGCGCGGCCAGCCTGGAGTTCGACGATTGTCCCGGCTTTCAGGCGCTGGTCCAGGATGCGGACAGCGGCGAGCGGGCGTATGCGGCTTATCTCGCAGGGCGCTGGCAGGGACTGGACACGGCCATGCTGCCGCCTGCGCATAGGGCGATCGTTGCTGCGACCTCAGGCAACGGCGGCAAGAGCCTGCTCGACGCTATCCCCGATCCTCTGTCGCGCCTGGTTGCTGCGGGCGCGCTGCTGCAAAGCGGCCGCATGACGTCGGCTGATATCGCGGCCGCCACCGAAACCGCATCGACTCAGGGATGGCGCCGGCCGTTGCTGGCATGGCTTGGGGTGCAAGCCCGGCGCGCGCAAGAGGCGGGTGACCGGGACGCGGCTGCGCGGATTCAGCGGCGCATCGACCTGGCGTATAAGCCGCTGTAATTTTCGACACTTTAATTTTAGATATACAGAGTTCAGGTAACAGCGATTACGCCGCTCATGCTTTCATGACCCGAACCGCAGAATATGTCGCAATGGAACGGAAATTCACCGACCTTGTCCGGTGTGAAGCGAACTCGCGACACCGCCCCCGGCATGATGTCGGAACGCACCCCGAAGTCTGGCGCATTGAAGCCCATGACAACATCGAGAGTGGTTAATTCCAGTACCACCGGCACGCTCCTTTTTAAATGAATCTCGCCAGGAGTGAAATCAAACTTCTTTGCGACCACCTTGATAATGCGTTCTTGAGGCTGCGCGACGACGATGGCCGCAAGTGTGCTCAATCCACCCGCAGCCGCTGCGATCAGAAGCAGACGTCGTTTGTGGTTTACGCTCATGATTCCCTCTTCTGTACCGGCAGTTCAATGATCTTGTATTGAGCTTTCTGCGCTTCTGCCTCCACTTCGCGAAACCCGAGGCCACGATAAGGATGAGCATCATCCCAAGGCAAAGGTGCGCGCTTCGGCTGCGACCCGGGTGCAGGCAGTGGAAAGATCAGCGACTTTGCCGAGTGATGAGCAATATGTCCGGTCATGTGATGATGCTCTTGGTGAATGTGACCGTAGAACACGGTCACGTTGGCATGGGGCATCAGCAGCTCCACCGCCTTGGCCCCGTCGCGCGTCGCCCAATCCCATTGCGGATACAGGTCGAATAGGGGGCGATGCGTGAAGACGACGATTCTCGCATCCGACGAAAGTTGCTTGAGATCCGTGGCCAGCCATTCGAGCTGCGCTTCCCCGATACTCCCGGCAGGATCAGAGACGTTGTCGAGCACAATGAAATGCATGCCTTTGTGGTCGAACGTGTAGTGTGTTTTTCCGAAGAATTCCTGATAAGCTTCACCATGGTCGAGCGAAGCATCGTGTTCGCCAGGCATGAAGCGGATATTCTGCACTTTGAGGCCGGCCACGATATCCTTGAATTCGGTTAACCTCTTGCGGCGTTCCTTCGGGTCGTCTGTCGTGTGCGTAAGATCGCCGGTGAATACGATGAAATCCGGTAACTGATCAAGGCCATTCACGGCAGCAACCGCTTTCTTCAATGTGCCTCGCGCGTCGGGGTTGGGCGGGCCTTCGAAGCCCCAATGGGAATCCGATAATTGGATAAAAAAGAAGTCATCGTAAGTCGTTCCCGGCTGCGCGGCAGCAGTTGCCCATCCATTCAGGCCGGAAACAAAGACGGCCCCGCCGAGTCCGGCCAGTCTGAGAAAACTGCGTCGATTGATTGCATTGCCCATGATTGCCTCCATAGTTGCACCGATCACTTGATCGATAAACTCCCATACCAGCGTCTTCCATGATTTATTCCCGGTTCAGCGAGTTATTCGGGAATAAAATTTTTGTATAGGCGGTCTTGTTGTTATAAAACCTGGGAACGCGTGAATGATCGACTCGGAAAAAAAGAAGCGATTTCAAGCACTCATGCTGCCGCATCTGAATTCGGCATTCAACTTGGCATGCTGGCTCACGCGTAGCCGTCAGGATGCGGAAGATGTGGTACAGGAGGCTTACTTGCGCGCCTTCAAGTTTTTCGACAGCTTTCATGGTGAAGACGGACGCGCCTGGCTGCTTACGATCGTGCGGAATACCTTCTACACCTGGTATCAGGAAAATCATGAACAGAGGCAGAACATGTTATTCGATGAGGCCCTCCACAGCTTCGAAGCAACGGATGCCGTTGGCATGAAGCATGCCGACAATAATCCGGAAACTCTGCTCATGCACAAAGATAGTGAGCGGCTGCTGCAGCAGGCCCTCGAAGCGTTGCCTTTGGAGTTTCGAGAGGTGATGGTGATGCGAGAAATGGAAGATCTATCCTATAAGCAAATTGCCGGCATCGTAGGCATTCCCATCGGTACGGTAATGTCCCGCCTCGGGCGCGGACGCAGATTGCTGGCGAAAATTCTTGCGCCGGTGAATCAGGAGAAATGATGGATCATAATGAAATACTGGAACTACTGCCCGCCTACGTGGATCAAGAACTCGACATATCCGATACGCTTGCTGTGGAGCGACACCTTGGCAGCTGCTCCGATTGTCAACGCGAATACGCGGAGCAAAGCGCCGTGAGTGCGCGATTCAAGAAGGATGCCGTATACTTCGACGCTCCTGCACATCTCGCCAAACGCATAAACGCTGCCCTGCCGCAGGACAAGCTGCACTCCGCACGTTCCAAATATTGGAATGTCAATTGGTTTAATGCCGGCGCCGCGATGGCGACATTATTAGTGGCAGCCTGGAGCATCGGCTTGTATGTCAGCCTGCCGTCCGCTCAGGAGCGGCTCACGGAAGAAGTGATTTCGAACCATGTCCGCTCACTACAGGTCGACCATCTGGCAGATGTGGCTTCATCGGACCAGCACACTGTAAAGCCTTGGTTCAACGGCAAGTTGGATTTTTCTCCGCCGGTCGTTGATCTTGCGCCGCAGGGTTTTCCGCTGGTTGGCGGACGGCTCGACTATCTCGATCATCGCACGGTAGCCGCACTCATATATCGTCATAATCAGCACCCCATCAATCTTTATATATGGCCGAGCACCGATAAGGATGCGCTGCCAAAGGTACAGGGCCGTCAGGGTTATCACCTGGTGCGCTGGACTTCGGACGGCATGGATTATTGGACGGTATCCGATTTGGCAGAAAATGAACTGGAAAATTTTGCAGAAATC
>JAQGLW010000129.1 GCA_028292665.1 Herminiimonas sp. | reverse complement strand
TATATGCGGGAGCGCGGCTGCTGGAGTTGCTCAGCCGGCAAGCCGATCCATCGGCGGTATTGAATGCATTGCCCCAGTCGTCGAGTACGCCGGAACTGCAATTGCAGCTGGCCGAAGGAGAGAATGTCGAGTTGATAGAGAAGAGGCAGCGCCAGGCGAAGTTTCCGGGGGCCGAGCAGATCATCACGATCGACGGATTGCGGGTGGAGTATGCAGACGGGTTTGGACTGGCGCGCGCGTCGAACACGACGCCGGTGGTGGTGATGCGGTTCGAGGCGGAGTCGGATGAAGCGCTGCAGCGGATCCAGGGCGAGTTCAGGCGCGTGATCCTCGATGCCAAAGCCGATGCGGTGCTGCCGTTCTGATGCGGGAATCGAACCGCAGTCTTATCGACGAACGGACTGTATTTTAAACCGGACTTACATCGGAAAATATACACAAAATGTTGAAGATGCTCGCCGGATTTTCGTCTTTGTCGTCCATACGAAAAAAATGGCTAAGCCTGCTTGAGACTGTCTATGTTCCGTCGCTGACGCAGCCAATTCAGCTGGATTTGCGTCCAATTGAAAAGAAATCGACTTACAGCATTTTTTGGCGATGGTGCAGGCCCTGGATGCGTCTGGTTGTTAATCGACAGTTGCCGTTGCAACGAGATTCAATCGGAAAGGATGCCAAGCGGCTCCTGTGGATATACAAGAGCTCACACCAGATCGGGGACGCATTGATGGATCTGAGCAGCCGGGTTTTATTGCGAAACTCGGGATTCCATATTGATCTGTTCACCGATCCGCATCTGGCAGCTTTATTTAGTGCCGATGATATTTTTACCAATGTCATATCGGATCGACGCAAAGTCATTGCGTCGGAATATGATTTGGTGATTGTCGACTCGTTCAAGTCTGGTTGTCTTGACGAAAAATTTGCTCGCCTGCGGCCACTCCGTTTCGTTACGATGCGCGGATATTTTTCCGGTCCGGAATTCAACAGGACCTTGTTCAGTTTTTTGCGGATGAACCAGCTCCTGGGTGAGCCCGATAAAATCAATCCCGATATGGCCACTCCTTATCTTGCGACATCCGGGCAGGACAAGCATAAAGCCGGGCAAATAAAGCTTTCACCGGAGGCAGTGGCATTCGTGATCGGAGGAGCGGCTCCTTCACGAACCTATCCGCACTGGCACGCTGTCATTCACGAGGCCTTTGCGCGCAGGATCGTTAAACAAGTCGTTATAGTCGGATCAAGCAATGCGGTTTCGATGGCGGAGCGGGTGATGGCGGAAAATGCCGCCAATTCCGATGCAATCGTCAATTGCGTCAATCAATTCACTCTGCTGGAAACCCTTGAAATCATGAAGAAATGCCGCTTCATCGTGTGCTGCGATGGCGGGCTGCTTCATATCGCCAATTCGGCCGGCTTGCCTGTGATTTCCTTATTCGATCGGCATATCAATCCGGAGATGCGTCTCACATCCGCCAATAAATCGATTGCTATTCAATCGACCGGAACTATCGGCGATCTGCCGGTAGAAAAAGTGATAGAGGCAATTGAAAAAGCCGTAACGCTATATTGAGGGCTAATCTCCATTCCTCCCATGTGCAGGCGCCGCTGGTTCGCATATGGAAATCATCAAGCAATGAGCCGGGCAGTCGAGGGCGCCGGAGTTATGATTTCCGTACAACTACTTCAATCTGCGCCAACGCCAAACCGCCGCTCTGATCCCAGCCTATCGTCCTCGCGAACAGTTTTTCAAAGTACGCGGATTGCCTGCAAATATTTCTTTTACGGAGGCTTGTGTACAATTTTTTCAGTCGGGTCATCCACCAGCCTTTTGCCTTTTTGCCGTAAAAGGCCAGATTGCGGTTATACGAAATATCGTTTAATGCAATGTTCTCTATGGATCCGTTTTCCAGACTTTTACATAAGTCAAAAACGTTGATGGAATTCGGCGACCAGCTCTTTTTCTTCCCTATCGTGAATGTATGTTTATGGTCGGGGTTGAACGTGCTCGGGAAAGAACCTTGCTCATAGAGATCTTCGTCCGGAACGATCAAAAACAAGTATCCTCCCGGCTTTACAAGAGACCACCAGTTTTTCAATGTAAGACCCGGATTCCACATATGTTCCAGGCAATGCGATGAATAGACGCAATCAAAAGATTCCGGAGCGAATTTCTTGATTTCATTGGCATCGCCGTCAGCCAAATCAAATGCGACGGCATCAGGAATGACAGGATCTTTTCCGGCACCTATATCCAGAACTTTTCCCTTGAAAAGGGATAATTCGAAAGGAGAAAAAAATTCTTTCGATTTTGATGATTCATCCATTTTTCATGCTTTGTTTTATGTTGCGTTCGATCTTGCCGTATTTCTGAAATGGAAATCAATTTGCAAGGAAATCAAATTTTATTGTATTTATCAAAACGGATTCGATGCAGTGACGCTCTTGATGTCTTCATCAATTGTTTTTCTGTTTTTCTATATTGACAAACAACAAGCTGGCCACCAGAACATAGAAGCTGATCGTGAATTTCCAAGCCAACATGACATCGGTACTTCCGGCAACCAGAAAGCCGGCTCCGAATACCAAAAGCAATAAAGCCGGGTGCTCGGCCGAAGGCTTCTTGCGGTACGCTCGCATCGCATAAGCCAATGGGACGAAATAGATCAGGAAAAAACTGATTATTCCGAGAAGTCCTTCTTCAGCTGCAAATCGCAGAAAATCATCATGCGGATGGTAGTAAATACCAAGGGTTTTCGGCGTAATGCCTTCTGATTCGTATTGGATCAGAAATTGCGCATATCGATGATTGCCGACTCCAATCAAAGGGTGGTCAACGAACATTTTCCAGCCCAGCCGCCAGAGTTCCAATCGTATTCTGGTTGATGAATTGTCGAAATGCACATCGGTTACGAAGTCATTTATTTCATTTAAAGCCTGATCCGTTCTGGACAATAAAATAGTATTCGATAAAAAAATCGACATTACCAGAATCGCTGCGCTTCCCCAATAGAATAGTTTTCTCGGGTTTTTGTGCGGCAGCAAACAGAAAAGGAAAACACATAAAAACAATATAAGCAATAAACCTGTGCGAGTTTGCGTAATAACCGGAACAGGGAATCCGATGCAAATAGTCAGAGCAGCATACGCAAGTTTTTTCTTTAAGGTTTTAGCTCTTATCCATAGCTGTGCAGCCAGGAAGCTTAAAATTATTGTTAACGATGTATGAGGAATTATTTCCAGAAATCCGTTGGGGGCATCTGCACGGCTTGCGCCAAGTATGTACATATGCCACAACATGAGTAACGGGCTGTATATTGCAAATATGAAGCATCCCCATAGGAAAGGACGAATATCAGGGCGCAGAATAATTAATGAAAGATAGATCGGTATGCACAGGAAAAATCTTGAAAAGTCTTCAAAATTTCTTGCAGGAAGCGGATCATTCAAGAAAAAGTGCTGAATCAGCACGATAATCAACGGAAAGGCAAGTGCGCCAATCCACCAATAATTTACTTCTTTAATGCGTTCCAACAGGCGATGCCGCTCATGGATGACAACAACACAAGCAAACAAAAAAATCAGAGTCAGGACAAGGTCGTTTAAGGTCTTATTGAGTGCCAAAGAAACAGGATATGAAAAAAAGAGCCATCCCATAACTTTTGACATCATTTTTACAGTTCTTTTTTCATCATTCATCGTAATCTAATAAATCCAATAAGTTTATAAGTTTCCTTCGCCAATATGACTGCGAGTTCTTCTGCGAACGAGAACGGATGTGAAGAAAGCTTTAATTGGACTAACCCCGGCATCTTCGGGATTTGGCGTATTTTGCAACGCCGGCACAGTATCTTACGGATTACTTACAAACTATTTCAAAATGCGAAATTTCGTGTTCTGGCATACTTGTCTTCTGCAATATGGCCTGAAAGAAGCGCCCAAGCATAACTCGTACAGCAAGATGTTGTCTACTACACTATGGCGGAATTGCACCATCCGAATCTTGCATCGCAATGGTCCATTCAGACCGAGGAAAATGGCGCGGGTGACAGTGCTAACTTATAATGATCGAAAAAGATAACCACACGGCATGCAGCGTCCACACGCATACAAATTCATGTTACGGCCCCACCGCAAGCACCCGCGCAAAATGCGCTGCTTTGCCTGTGGGGCCGTGTTATTCGATAAACATGAGCTTGCGCATGCATAGCGCCGCAGGAGTCTTCATTCTCCATGGCGAGAGGAAGCTCAATTGAACATCCTCATCGTCCGCGTGTCGTCGCTCGGCGACGTGGTGCATAACATGCCGATGCTGGCCGACATTCTGCGCCATCATCCCGATGCAAAAATCGATTGGGTGGTGGAAGAAGCCTATGCCAGCATGGTGCGACTCAACGGCGGCGTACGCAATGTGATTCCCTTCGCGCTGCGCCGCTGGCGCAAAAATTTCTTTTCGAGACAGACTCGCGCAGAGATGCGGAATTTTCATGACGCCTTGCGGCGTCAGCCGTATGACGTCGTGTTCGATACGCAAGGATTGTTCAAGACAAGCCTGGTGATGCGGATGGCGCGCCTTGCGCCAGGCGGCAAACGCGTCGGTCTCGCCAACGCGACCGAGGGTTCCGGCTACGAATCGATTTCACGAATCTTTCATGCGATCAGCGTGCCGGTCGCTCTGCATACGCATGCGGTACAGCGTGCGCGGCTGGTGGCGGCTGCTGCATTGGGTTATACGATCGACAGTCCCGCGGACTTCGATTTGCGGATGCCTGACATGGTGTCCGGAGCGCAGCCGGCATGGTTGCCTGCCGGACCGTACGCGGTGTTCTTTCATGGCACGGCGCGGGCCGCCAAGCAATGGACGCCCGCATACTGGGTGCAAGTGGCGCGGGGCTTGGCCGTACGCGGCCTGCCGGTTTTACTGCCGTGGGGGAGCCCCGCCGAACGACGGGATGCGGAGCGGCTTGCCGCGCAGATGCAGCATGCCCATGTATTGCCGAAGCTGTCGCTGATGGAAGCCGTCACTCTCGCGCAACGGGCGGCGCTGGTGATCGGCGTCGATACCGGATTGACCCACATCGCCGCCGCATTCAAACGTCCGACCGTTGAACTCTATTGCGATTCGCCGCGCTGGAAAACCGAAGGCAACTGGTCGCCCGGCATCATTAATCTGGGCGACTGCGGCTCGCCGCCCGGCGTGGCGGAAGTGGAGGCTGCGGTAGCGGCGCTGCTGGACCCGGCAGAAGATGCAAGTGCCTGCGCGGGTTGAGCCTGTCCTCGTGTATTCTCCAGTGCAATTGCACGAATGGTTCGGGGCGAACGGCCGCGGCAGACCCGGTGCAACGAATCCGCAAAGTCCGATCGCCATAGTGTCTGCCTTGCATTATTCACGGCAACCCGGCAACACGGCATAATACGGCTGATGGAACAGCAAATTCTTGAAATAGACCATGCCGGCTGGCACATCGGCGCTGCAAATGACGAATGGATTGCTGCGCTTGAAGCCGGCAAGGTACTGTACTTCCCGCGTCTCGCCTTTACGCTGACGGAGAAGGAGCGGCGCTTCCTGACGCCCGATATCCGCGATCCGAAAACGCGCAATATCAGTCTCGATGCGAAGGGCCGGTTGAAGGGCGCGCTGGGCGACGCCGCATCGCAGGCCGAAGTGGCGGCGATGATCGGACGCTTTCGGATGCAGGCCCAATCCTTGATCCATTCGCTGCTGCCGAGGTACGCCTCGCAGAAAGTCCCCGTGGGGGATACGGACGCGTTGCGCCTCGCGCCGACCAGTTATCGCCCGTC
This sequence comes from Herminiimonas sp., assembly GCA_028292665.1. Lineage (GTDB taxonomy): Bacteria > Pseudomonadota > Gammaproteobacteria > Burkholderiales > Burkholderiaceae_D > JAQGLW01. The sequence continues at coordinate 9,918 of JAQGLW010000129.1, read as the reverse complement.
GAAAGTGGAGACCCGTACCCAGTCCTGGCGCGCCGACGACAGAAGATTGCATATCGATGCCTTTCCGTCCCGTCCCAATTACGGCGAGCGGATATTGCGGGTTTTCACCAACGTCAATCCGGACGGTATACCGCGTGTCTGGCGCGTCGGCGAACCGTTCGAGGTGGTCGCAAGGCACTTCCTGCCGCGCGTGAAACCTTATTCGTCATGGCAAGCGCATCTGCTCAGCGTTTTGCGCGTCACCAAATCGCTGCGCAGCGAATACGATCACTTGATGCTGCAGCTGCATGACGGCATGAAATCGGATCTCGATTATCAGCAGGACGCGCATCAGGTCACGATGCCGTTTCCCGCAGGGTCGGTCTGGGTCTGTTTTTCCGATCAGACTTCGCACGCAGTGATGTCGGGCCAGTACATGCTGGAGCAGACTTTTCACTTGCCGGCCGCGCGGCAATACGATGTCGATTCGAGTCCGCTCGCGATTCTCACGCGGTTGACCGGCCGTACGCTGGCCTGATGCGTTCGCTTTATTCAACTGCATGGTGGCTGGCATTGCCGGTCGTGCTGCTGCGGCTATGGTGGCGCGGCCGCAAGGAGCCGGGGTACCGGCAGAATTTGTCCGAACGGCTCGGCTTTTACAAAGGCACTCCGTTCGACCGAGCCCGGCAAAAAATCATCTGGATTCATGCGGTGTCGGTGGGCGAGACCCGCGCCGCCGAGCCGCTGATGGAAGCGTTGCTGACTGCCTATCCCGATCACGCCATTCTGCTCACGCATATGACGCCCACCGGGCGCGCGGCCGGCAAGGCGCTGTTCGGCAAACTGGCGCCGCGCGTACGGCAATGTTATCTGCCGTACGACACAGGCTGGATGGTGGCGCGCTTCATCGGTTATTTTGCGCCCCGGCTGTGCATATTGATGGAAACGGAAGTATGGCCGAACCTGGTGGCGCAATGTGTCCGGCGCCGTATTCCGGTGGTGTTGGCGAATGCGCGATTGTCGGAGCGCTCGCTCAAAAAGGCGCAACGGCTTTCCAGGTTGATGACCGAAGCGGCTCATGGCTTGGCCTGCGTTGCCGCGCAGACCGAAGCCGATGCGGCACGCCTGCGTCAACTCGGCGTGCGCGATGTACAGGTTACCGGCAGCATCAAGTTCGATGTGACGCCGCCCGCGGCGGCCTTGGCCAAAGGGGCTGAACTGCGCAGGCAGATCGGCGATCGCCCGGTGCTGCTCTGCGCCAGCACGCGCGAGGGTGAAGAAGCGCTGATTCTCGATGCGATGGCTGCGGCCGATATGAAGCAAACGCTGATCGTCATGGTGCCGCGCCATCCGCAGCGTTTCGATGAAGTCGAGCGGCTGATTGCTGCAAAAGGCTTGAAAATGTGCCGCCGCTCCGCGCTGGACAGCGGCGGCGTGGCGTCGGATATCGCGGTACTGCTGGGAGATTCGATGGGCGAAATGTTCGCGTATTACGCAGCATGCGATGTCGCCTTCATAGGCGGCAGCCTGCTGCCGCTGGGCGGGCAGAACCTGATCGAAGCCTGTGCACTCGGCAAGCCGGTATTGATCGGTCCGCACACTTTCAATTTCAGCGCCGTGAGCGAAGATGCGATTGCGGCAGGCGCCGCGTTGCGGGTGCAGGATGCGGCAGGCATGCTACGCGATGCGGACCGTTTGCTGCACGCCGATGCGCTGCGTGCTGTGATGGGCGCAAAGGCAAAGGCTTTTGCCGGGCAACACCGCGGCGCAACCGTGCGCACCATGGCGTTGCTGCAACCGCTGATCGACTAGACGCCGCTACGGTTTTGCAGGATGGGTTCGCTGCGCTCTACCCATCCTGCGGTCAAGGTTGCAGCATCGCTTATTTTGCTGCGGCGCCGGCCATCGCCGTAGTCGCATTCAGCCCGCCGCCGAGCGACCGGTACAGATCGATCGCATTGGTCAGCCGCAGCAACCGGGTCTGAATCAATGTCTGCTGTGCCGAGAACAGCTCACGCTGCGCATCCAGCACATCGAGAGAACTCGCGATGCCGTTCCGATAACGCAGGTCCGAAAGCTTCAGACGTTCCGCCTGGGCGTCCAGGAAAGCCTGTTGCGCGTCAAGCTGCTCATCCAGCGTGCCGCGCGCCGCCAGCGTATCGGCTACTTCCCGGAATGCGACCTGTATGGTTTTTTCATAGTCGGCAACCGCCATGTTGTTGCGCACTTCGGTCAGGCTCAAATTGGCCCGATTCCGTCCGGCGTCGAAAATCGGCAGGACCAGTTGCGGTGCGAACGACCAGTACTGCGAGCCGGTGTCGAACAGTCCGGACAGCGCATTGCTGGCGGTACCTATGCCGGCCGTCAACGAAATGCGCGGGAAAAAAGCGGCGCGCGCCGCGCCGATGTTGGCGTTGGCTGCCTTCAGTCTTTGTTCCGCGGCGCGGATGTCCGGGCGGCGCGTCAATAAATCCGATGGCAGTCCGGCCGGAATATCGGTCACGATATTCTGCGCCTCCAGCGGCTGCACGGGCGGCAAATCCGTCAACGGCTTTCCAACGAGCAGGGTCAACGCGTTCTCGGCCTGCGCGCGTTGCCGCGCCAGCGTGGCAACCGATATGCGGGCCGATTGCACCAGGGTTTCAGTCAGGCGCAAATCCAGCGCTGAAGAGGCGCCGACGTTAAAACGCTGCTGCGCCAGCTTGTATGCGGTTTGCCGTCCTTCCAGCGTGCTTTGCGCCAGCGCCAGCTGCTCGGCAAAGGCGCGTTCGGACAGATAGGCCTTGGCGACTTCGGCGACCAGGCTGATCTGAACTGCCTGGCGAGCCTCCTCGGTCGCCAGATATTGTGCAAGCGCTGCTTGATTCAGGCTGCGCACGCGGCCGAAAAAATCCAGTTCGAATGACGCAAGGCTCAATCCCACCTGGTAGCTGCTGCTGACTGTCGAATTGCCGCTTTGCGTCAGGGAGCCCGGCGTACGCGCACGCGAGCCGCTGGCGGCGCCGTTCAGGTTCGGCAGCAGATCGGCCGACTGGATGTTGTATTGCGCGCGTGCTTCCTCGATACGCAGCGCAGCCGTGCGCAAGTCGCGGTTGTTGTCGAGCGCGTTTGCGATCAGCACCTGCAGGCGTTGATCGGGAAAGAATTCGCGCCAGCCGATTTCATTTGCATTGCGTGTGGCTTGTCCTGCTGCAGAGGCCGGGTACGATGCCGCCACCGGCGCCTCCGGCCGCACGAATTGCGGTGCGAGCGAACAGCCTGCCAGCCCCCCGGCTGCCAGCAGCGCGATAGTAAGTTGCCGCGGTAAATGATTAAACATTCTGTTCCTCCAAGTTTCCTTTATTGTGGGCGGCATACAGCTTGCGCTGGCGTTCGCTGCCTTTAAAGAGCATGCGTATCACGACGAAGAACACCGGCACCAGGAACACGGCGAGCGCCGTTGCGGTGATCATCCCGCCCATCACGCCGGTACCGATCGCGCGCTGGCTGGCAGAGCCCGCGCCGTTGGCGACCACCAGCGGCAGCACGCCGAGGATAAAGGCCAGCGACGTCATCAGGATCGGCCGGAAACGCAGGCGGATCGCGTGCAGCGTGGCCTCGATCAATCCCTTGCCCTGGGCTTGCAGGTCCTTCGCGAATTCGATGATCAGAATCGCGTTCTTCGACGACAGGCCGATGATCGCAATCATGCCGACCTTGAAGTACACATCGTTCGGCATGCCGCGCAATGTCGCGCCGAGCAGCGCGCCGAGAATACCCAGCGGCACCACCAGCATCACCGCAATCGGGATCGTGGTGCTTTCATACAGCGCCGCCAGCACCAGGAACACCGCCAGCAACGACAACGCGTAAAGCGCGGGCGCCTGCGAGCCGGATGTCTTTTCCTCGAGCGACTGGCCGGTCCACTCGAAACCGAAGCCGGCCGGCAACTGCGCGGTCAACTTTTCCATTTCGTCCAGCGCGTCGCCGGTGCTGCGGCCGGGCGCGGCATTGCCGGAAATTTTCATCGCCGGATAACCGTTGTACCGGGTCAGCTGCACCGGACCGGTGATCCAGTGCGAACTGGCAAAAGCGGCAAACGGCACCATCGTTCCCTTCGAGTTGCGCACATACAGTTTGAGCAGATCGTCCGACTGCAGACGCTGCGGCGCATCGGCCTGCATGATGACCCGCTGCTGCCGGCCCTGATTCGAGAAATCGTTCAGGTAGGCGGAACCGAGCGCGGAGGACAGCGTGGTATTGATGTCGGCATACGACACGCCGAGCGCATTCGCCTTGTCGCGATCGATGTCGAACTGCAGCTGCGGCGTATCTTCCAGTCCTTCCGGGCGCACGCCCGTCAGCACCTTGCTCTGCGCCGCCAAGCCGAGCAGCTGGTTGCGCGCAGCGACCAACGCATCATGGCCGAGGCCGCCGCGATCCTGCAGACGGAAGGTGAAGCCGGTCGAATTGCCCAATTCGGGAATCGGCGGCGGATTGACCGGAAACACGATTGCGTCGCGGATTTGCGAAAATGCGCCGAAGGCCCTGCCCACGATGGCGCCGGCCGACTGCTCGGCGCTGCGTACGCTCCAGTCTTTCAGCGGCGTGAAGGCGAGTCCGGCGTTTTGGCCGTTCCCCGAAAAGCTGAAACCGGACACGGCGACAACGTGCTCGACGCCGGATTGCTTCAGATAATAATCCTCGACCTGCTTGATGACATCCAGCGTCCGATTGGCGCTGGCGCCGGGCGGAAGCTGGATATTCGTGACCACGTAGCCTTGATCTTCGGTCGGCAGAAACGACGACGGCAGGCGGACATACAGCAATCCGACGCAGACGACGATCAATCCGTACACCACCATGTAACGTCCCGTTTTGCTCAGCAGCTTGCCGACGAGGCCCTGATACCCGGTGGAAGTCCGGTTGAACCCGCGGTTGAACCAGCCGAAGAATCCCTTCTTGTCGTGATGATGCCCGGCCTGTACGGGCTTGAGCAGCGTTGCGCACAGCGCCGGCGTCAGCGTCATCGCCAGGAAAGCCGAGAACACGATCGATGCGACCATCGACATCGAGAACTGGCGATAAATCGCACCGACCGCGCCGCCGAAAAATGCCATCGGAATGAAGACTGCGATCAGCACCAGCGTCATGCCGACGATCGCGCCGGTGATCTGCCCCATCGCCTTGCGGGTTGCGTCGCGCGGCGACAGGCCTTCCTCGCTCATGATGCGCTCGACGTTTTCAACGACCACGATCGCATCGTCCACCAGAATGCCGACCGACAGCACCATGCCGAACATGGTCAGTACGTTGATCGAAAAGCCGAATGCCAGCATGGCCGCCAGCGTGCCCATCAACGCCACCGGCACCACGATCGCCGGTATCAACGTATAGCGGATGTTCTGCAGAAACAGGAACATCACCAGGAACACCAGCACGACTGCTTCGAGCAGGGTCTTGACGACTTCCTCGATCGATATCTGGACGAACTTGGACGTATCGTACGGAATATCGTATTTGACGCCGGCCGGGAAAAATTTCGACAGTTCGTCGAGCTTGGCGCGCACCGCCTTGGCGGTGCCGAGCGCATTGGCGGTCGGCGACAGCTGCACGCCGACCGCGGAGGTCTGCTTGCCGTCGAGCCGGGCCGTCGTGGCGTATGCCTGACCGCCGATCTCGATGCGCGCGACATCCTGCAAACGGACCACCGATCCGTCCGGATTGGCGCGCAGCACGATCTTGCCGAATTCTTCCGGCGTCGACAGCTGGCCGGTGACCACCACGCTGGCGGAGATCTGTTGCGAGCTCGGATTCGGCAGATCGCCGAGCGAACCCGACGCGACTTGCGCGTTCTGCGCTCTGACGGCGTTGGCGACATCGCCCGGCGTCAGTTTCAGGCCGGTCAGCTTGGCGGGATCGATCCAGATCCGCATCGCTCGCTCGGTGCCGAACAATTGCGCCTGGCCGACGCCGGGCACGCGTTTTATTTCATTCAGGATATTGCGCGAAATATAGTCGCCCAGCGCGATCGGATCGTACCGTCCGTCGGTCGAAGACAGCGTGGCGAACAGCAGGAAGTTGCTGCGCGATTTGGTAACCTGCACGCCTTGCTGCGTCACGGCTTGCGGCAACCGCGCTTCGACCCGCTTCAGCCGGTTCTGCACATCGACCGCCGCCAGATCGGCATTGGTGCCGGGTTGGAATGCCACCGTGATCTGCACCTGACCGTTGGCCTGGCTCTGCGATTCGATGTATTGCAATCCTTCGGCGCCGTTCATCTCCTGTTCGATCAGGCTGGTGACGCTGTCGTCCAGCGTTTGCGCCGTTGCGCCGGGATAGACGGCGGTCACCACGATCGTCGGCGGCGCAATGCTGGGATACTGCGAGACCGGCAATCCGCCGATCGACAGCGCGCCGCCCAACAGAATGAATAAAGCGATCACCCATGCAAAAATCGGGCGGTCAATAAAAAACTGTGCCATGCGGGCGCTCCCTTATTTGTTCTTTGATTTCTGATCCGGCTGCGGGGCGGAATTGGCCGCCTGCTGCACGGTTGCCGTACGCGCAGCCGAAGCCGGTCCTGCCGCCGATTGCGGCGGATTCGCGCCGTTCGACGCGGCCGGACCGTTCCACGCTACCGCCTTGACCGTCGCACCGGGCTTGACTTTTTGCAGGCCTTCGACGATGACGCGGTCGCCTGCCTTCAATCCCTGGCTGACGACCCATGTGTCTCCCTGCGCGGTATCCGCTTTAACGGATTGCGCAACGACTTTGCCGTTCGCATCCACCAGCATCACCGATGCGCCGTCCGTATTGCGTATCACCGCTTGCTGCGGAACCGTGATTGCCTGCGCGTTCACCGCCTGGCCAAGCTGCGCCCGCACATACATGCCGGGCAGCAGAAGGCGATCGGGGTTGGGAAATTCGGCGCGCAAAGTGATTGCACCGGAGCTTTCATCGACGCTCAGATCGGAAAACAGCAGCTTGCCGGGTTGCGCATAGGCGCGGCCGTCTTCCGTCACCAGCGTTACCTTGGCCTGGCCCTTGCCGACGCTGGTCAGCTGGCCGCTGGCCAGCGCGCGTTGCAGGCGCAGCACTTCGGTGCTGGACTGGGCCAGATTCACATAGATCGGATCGATCTGTTGAATCATGGCCAGCGGCGTTGCTTCGCCTACGCCGACCAGTGCGCCTTCAGTCACTTGAGCGCGGCCGATCCGGCCGGAGATGGGTGCGGTGACGGTCGCATAACCGAGATTCAGGCTGGCGGTCTGGCGCGCGGCCTTGGCAGTCGCGACATCGGCGGCGGTCTGCTTCTCCGCCGTCAGCGCGTCATCGTATTCCTGCTTGCTGATCGCATTGGTTTCCACCAGCGGTTTGTAACGTTGTACCTTCAGCGTCGCTTGCGCCAGGTTGGCCTCGGCTTTGGCGAGTGCCGCCTGCGTGCTGTCATAGGTAGCCTGGAAAGGAGCGGGATCGATACGGAACAGGACATCGCCCGCCTTCACATCGCTGCCTTCGCGGAATACCCGCTTCAGCACGATGCCTGCGGCGCGAGCCCGAACCTGCGCGACCCTGGCGGCTTCGATCCGGCCCGGCAGTTCATTGGTCACCGTCAGGCTTTTCGGAGCGATCGTCACGACCGCGACTTCAGGAGGCGGCATGGCTGGGCCTTGCGCCGATGCGTTGGCTTTTTTGTCGCCGCATCCGGTCAATGCAGACAATACTGAAAACAGGATTGCGGTGAGGCGCATGGAACGGCTAACTGAACTCATAAATATCTCGCACGGTAAAAATGAAATGAACCGACCAGTCTGGCTGGAGGGCCGGAATATATGAAAATGGAAAATCATACGGCAGCATCGCAGTGGCACGAGCCGCGTATGCGGTTATATGCAATCTGCCGGAGATGGCAAAACTGCCGCTAGTATACATACATTCACGAATGTATGTATAGATGCTATCATCGATTATGACAGTGCGATTACACCTGTCGATCACAAGGATTCAGATTCAAGATGGCCAGATCTACTAAAGAAGAGTCTCTGGAAACACGCAGCCGGATTCTGGATGCCGCAGAAAACGTGTTTCATGCTCAAGGGGTTGCCCGCACGTCGCTGGCCGATGTGGCGCAGGCCGCCAATGTCACACGCGGCGCCATCTATTGGCATTTCAAGAACAAGAGCGACTTGTTCGATGCGATGTGCGAGCGGGTGCGGCTGCCGATGGAAGCGATGGTGCAGGCTACCGCCGACGAGCGCGAACATGATCCGCTGGGACAACTGCGAAAGACATGCATATTCGTATTGCAAGAGGCGGTGCATAATCCGCATTCGCGCAAGGTATTCGACATCGTCTTTCACAAATGCGAATTTGTCGATCCGGCCGATCCGATCCTGATCCGGCAGCAGGAATGTCTTCTGCACGGCATGGCCAATATCAAACGCATCCTGAACAATGCAATCGCAAAGGGCCAGCTGCCGCACGATCTCGATATACCTCTGGCCGGCATTACTTTCCATGCGGCTGTCGACGGGCTTCTCAACAACTGGCTGTTTTCTCCGGCCGGTTTCGATCTGGCCGGCAATGCTGAAAAACTGGTCGATGCATGCCTCGACATGGTGCGCTATGCACCTTCATTGCGCAAAAAATAAACAAGGGTTCGGTTATGCCGATATCCGCCCGGATTGTTGACGGCGGATCATTGCCTGAGCATCGCGTTGAGCTGCACCAGATCCTCTTCTTTCAATATCCCGGCGGCGGATTTGAGCTTGAGGCCGTTCACCAGCGTGTCGTAACGGGCTTTCGCCAGATCCCTGCGGGTCGCATATAACTGCTGCTGCGCATTCAATACGTCGATGTTGATCCGTACGCCGACCTGATAGCCGAGCCGATTCGATTCGAGCGCGGACTGGCTCGATACTTCGGCCGCTTCCAGCGCCTTGACTTGCGCCAGACCGCTGTTGACGCCGAAATAGGATTGGCGCGCTCCCTGCGCGGCGGTGCGGCGCGCGTTCTCGAGATCGGCCCGCGCCCTGTCTTCAAGGGCGATTGCTTCACGGACCTTGCTGGTCACCGCAAAGCCGGAAAACAACGGGATGTTCCATTGCACGCCGATCGCGTTCGTATTCGATACGCCGGACGACGAAGTGGAAATCGAGCCGGTCTGGTTGCTATGATTGCGGCTTGCCACCAGGTCGAGGGTCGGCGAATGGCCCGCCCGGTTTCTGGCGATTTCGCGTCGCGCGATTTCCAGGGCGAACTGCTGTCCCACTACGCCGTAGTTCCGGGATTCCGCGCTTTCCACCCACTTGTCCATCTGTGCGGGCTGCGGTCCATCCAGCTTGAGTCCGGGCTGCAACGTCGCCAGGTTGCTCACGGGTTTGCCAATGATCTGCTGCAATGCAGAGAGCCTGATTTCGAGGTCGTTCTGCGCGGCGAATTCCTGCGCTACCGCAAGGTCGAAGCGGGCTTGCGCTTCATTCGTATCCGTAATGGTGGCAGTACCCACTTCAAAATTGCGTTTGGCCGAGGCAAGCTGTTCGATAATCGCGACTTTCTGAGCCTGGACCGATGCGAGCGCATCCTGTGCGGTCAGTACGTCGAAGTAGGCTTGCGATACCCGCACAATCAAATCCTGCTGTGCCTGCGCAAATTGCGCTTCGCTTGCAGCGGCCGACAGTTTTCCCTGCTGATATAGCTCCCAGTTCGCCCAGCGGAAAAGCGGCTGCGACAGCGATACCGTATAGCCGCTGGAAGTACCGTCGCGCCCCGTTCCCCCTCCAGCGGCAAACAAGTCTTCATTGCTCCGGTTATAACTGCCGCCGACTGCAATGTTCGGCAACAATCCGGCCCGTCCCTGCGGCAGTTTTTCCTCGCCGGCAGCCAGCGTGGCGCGTGCATTCGCGTACACCGGATCGTTGGCGAGCGCTTCCTTATAGACTTGCAGCAGGTCGATCG
>JAQGLW010000120.1 GCA_028292665.1 Herminiimonas sp. | reverse complement strand
GTCAGACCAAGTTCGTTTCAGCAGCATTAGATAGGTGCAAGGACAGATGCCCCCAAAGCGAAAGCGATGGGAGTTTTTTCATTTGGACGGGAGATTCAGAGAGATACCCTGTTCCGGCGTACCCTCCATGTAGTCATGTCCTTTATTGGTTAACCGCCAGGCGCCATTTTCTGATTCCTGCACCAATCCCTTATCCTGGAGCAGATTAAGGTGGTGGCGAACTACCGGCAGTTCCACGTTCAATCGCTGCGCAATGCTACTGGTCCCGATCAGCGGTTCGGGCAACTGTAGAAGCTGGCCCAGGATGGCTTCCATCAACATTTGGTCTCGCTTCATCGCTTCCTCAATGACAAAAAATGCCATCTTAGCGGAATTTACACTGCGCGCCGGTGCGAAGCCGGTGCCCCGACCCTATCCTCAGGTTTCTATCCGGGTAAGCGGGATTCGCCTCTTAGCTGCGAGATGAAGGCTTGGCCGGCCGGGCCTGGCGGCGCTTCCTTTCTGTAAACCACGTGCATGGGCATGAAGGCTGCCTTTGGATTGAAGCCCTCCACCTTGATGGTTTGTAGCCTCTTTTTCTTTAAATCCTCTTCAACCATGTGCAGCGGCATATGGCCCCAGCCGAAACCCGCTTGAAGAAACGCATGCTTGGCTCCCATATCTGCCAGGCGCCAGGTCAGCGGCGATAACACGCCGAAGTTGCGGCCTTCCGAAAGCGCAGTGCGATCAGTCAGGACGAGTTGCACATGCTTGGCGATTGCCGTTTTTGAGATGGCTCCGCGGACCTTGGCGAGCGGATGCTCGGTTGAAACAACCGTGACAAACGGCACGTCCAGCAACGGCTCCGATTGCAATTCGTCCGGAATCGTCGGAAGCGACCCCATGATGCCGATCCGGCACGTTCCGTTCAGCACGGGCTGGACGACGCCTCCGAGGGCCTCCACGTAAAGTCGCAAAGGCGTGTGCGGGTAAGCCTTGCGAGAAGAATCTGCAGCACGGATCAGCCCGGCCATCGGGTACATCACGTCCACGACCACCGACAGCTCCGGCTCGAGCCCTTCATGCATGGAATATGCACGCGCTTTGAAGCTGTCCATGTGTTCGGCAACGGCACGCGCATCCCGGAGGAGCGCTCGCCCTTCATCGGTAAGACGCGGATAACGCCCGCTCCGATCGAACAGGGGCACGCCAAGCTGCGTTTCCAGGTTCGCCAAGGTCTGGCTGACGACGGATTGTGCACGCCGAAGCTTGCGCCCCGCAGCAGAAAAGCTGCCCTCCTCAGCCGCGGCAATAAACGTACGAAGCTGATCAAGCGTAACCGCATCTAACATCGAAGTATCTCCATAAACGATAGATAGTATCTAATCATATAGGATTCACAGATGCATAACAGGAGCCTAGACTGTGTTCAATAGAAGGAGAACCGCCATGAATACTTCAAGCGCTACCGCAACATTGAGTCCCCCCGGAAACACCCAAGCCGCCGTGCGCCGCATCGTGCGGCTGGGGCAAGGCCATCGCAGCGGGCCAATCAATCGATTGATGAGCCCATCGGATATCGGCCAGTTGATCAAGCCATTCGTCTTCCTGGACTACGGCGTAGTTCCGTATACCGGCGAGGCGTTTGCGGGCATCCATCCCCATTCCGGTATTGCCACCCTTACGCTTGCGATTCGCGGCGGCGTGGCTTACGAAGACACGACGGGCAAGTCCGGCGTGCTCGCGCCAGGCGGCCTGGAATGGATGAAAGCCGGCGGCGGCGTCTGGCATGACGGCGGAGTGTCGGCGCCCGGACCCCTGCAGTTCTATCAGCTGTGGGTGGCCTTGCCGGCTTCGGAAGAGAATGCAGCGCCGGAAAGCCAGTACATCGCGCCGCAGGAAGTCGAACAGGAGGGGCCGGCGCGCGTGTTGCTCGGTCGACTGGGCAGCGCCGCGAGCCGCATTCGGGCACCGCTGGGCATCAACTATCTGCAGGTCCGGCTCAAGAACGGTGAGCACTGGCGCTATGAGCCGCCCGCCGGGCACACGGTCGCATGGGTCTCTGTGTACGAAGGAGAACTACAGACACCAGCCATCGTCCCGCCAGAGACGCTCGCGGTGTTCGAGGAATCCAATGCCGCCATTGACTTTGTCGCGAAGGGCGATACCGCGTTCGTTCTGGGCTCGGCCATCAAACATCCGCATGACTTGGTGACCGGCTACTACTCAGTGCACACCAGCGCACCCGCTCTGGAACGAGGCGAGGCCGAAATCCGCCGCATTGGCAATCGCCTCCGCGCGGAAGGGCGACTTCAGAAGGCTATCGCACTCTAACGTCCATGGCTGGAGACGTGGACCGATTCGACTGAAGGGACGGCCGGGCGCAACCGCCTCAACGTCGAGGCGCCAGAGCCGTAGCGCCGGTCGCGCCAACCGACTTGAACAACAACACTATGGAGCGTGTCATGATCAGGATTGCCATTATCGTTGGAAGCACCCGTCCCGGACGCAAGGCAGATACGGTAGCCGGCTGGGTCCATGAAATTGCGAAAAAGCGCAACGATGCCGAATTCGAAGTCGTGGATATCCAAGACTTCAACCTGCCGCTGCTCGACGAACCGATGCCGCCATCGATGGGACAGTACAGCAAGCCGCATACCAAGGCATGGGCGGCAAAGATCGATACCTTCGATGCTTACGTGTTCGTCACTCCCGAGTACAACCATGGGACATCCGCAGCGCTCAAGAATGCGATCGATTACTTGTACCGCGAGTGGAACAACAAGGCCGCCGGCTTCGTCGGATATGGCGGCGCCGGCGGCGTGCGTGCGGTGGAGCAGTTACGGCTGGTGATGGGAGAACTGCTGGTGGCCGACGTGCGAGCCCAGGTCATGCTTTCACTGTTCACCGATTTCGAAAACTTCAGCGTCTTCAAGCCGGCGGCGCATCACGAGCAGTCCGTCAACGCCATGCTGGACCAAGTGATTGCGTGGGGCGGGGCATTAAAGCCGCTTCGGGATGAATGACCTGGCATTCCAGCCGGCATAGCGCAGCGCGCCAAACAGGCCATCCTTTTGCTCGCTGCAAGCAAAATAGTGACATCGTTATCGATTTCGCCGGCCGCGCGATGCTTCAGAGTATTTCAAATGTAAGGGACAATAGGCCAATACCTGCCGTTGGCGGATCCGACGGATTCGAGATTGCTTTGAGTAAAGCTATCGTGGCAGCATGCGCTCTTGGAAAGTTCAGCCTGGAGCGTTTAGTCCGTGTGGAAGAGGCGATCAGAGTGACTCTGCAAATGTCTTGAGCTTACCCAACGCCACCTCCCACTCTTTCCCAATCACCTCCAACGTCCGCTTCGCTTCCTCGATCTGCCCCGGCTCCAGCTGTCAGAGCCGTTCCCGTCCCAGCTTGACGTCGCGCACCACGCCCGCGTCGGCCAGCACCCGAAGGTGTTTGCTCACGCCCTGTCGGCTGATTTCGGTGCTTGCCGTGCTCTGCGCGATCGAAAAAGCGCCGCCCGCACAGAGCACGGCCACGAGCTTCAGGCGCGTAGGGTCGCCCAACGCTGCGAAGACGTTCGCGAGCGCTTCGCTCGACTGCACGATCGCGCGCAGACCCGCGTCCTTAGCCTTGGAGCTTCGCGCTGACATGGCGCACGATGTTGTGCAATTGCCCTTCCCAGCCGCGGCTGTTCATACGGAACGCTTCCAGGCGGCGCTACGGGGGCACATTGTCGAAGCCGGATTCCACTACCGTTAGCAGCGTGCCGTTATCGGGCGTGTCTTTCAGCATGAAGGTCACGAGCGTCGGCTGCTCCTTCGTGTAATCCATGGCCGGGTCGACAGCATACGGATGCCAGTGGTACGAAAGCAGATCCTGCGGTTCGATGCGTTCGATGACCACATCGAAGTAGACGTGCTCGTAGCCAGGAATGGTGATCTGCCCGCGTGCGCGCTGCCCGGGCGCAAAAGTCTGGCCCTTCAGGTTGGCGCCGAACCAGGTGCCGAATGCCTCGGCGTTCGAAAGGGCGCGCCACACACGCTCGCGTAGTGCGTTGATGACGACGCTGCGTTTGATACGGTCTGTGTCTGAGGCGGTATTCATGTTCGGTTCACTCCTTTTTTCTGGTTTCACTTCGCGCCTGCCGCCGCCAGTTCGTAGGGCGTGCCGCAGCCGGTCTCAACGAATCTTTGCAGGCTGCCCAAGTAGTGCCGCCAGCCGTCGCTGCATAGGCCGTAGCACTCGAAAGCAGGCACGAGTCCGATATGTTCGAATTCCAGGCGTGTGCAACCTTCACCATCTGGCGTCAGGCGGAAGATGAGACGTGTACCCACCCATTCGTCCTTGCGCGTGAGTTGGGCGGCGGCGATGTGTGCACCCGTACAGAGCCAATGCACTTCACGGCCTGGCTCCAAACGCTCGATGCGCATGTCCTTGTGGTTGAGCCCGAAGATGAAGTGATCGTCCCGCCTGCTTCGGTCGCGACGTCGCAATCCTGCGTCCACCAGCCACGCAGGCCTTCAGGCGTGGTGAGGGCAGCATAGACCGCAGTCGGGTTTACCTCGAGAACGAGACTCCGCTGGTAATGGCTCATGAGATGGCTCCTTTAGGCAACCGAATGGTTGCTTAAACCTCTGAGCCGGTCAACGAAGGGCCGCCTTGCCGAAACTTGACTGACGGCTTTGGGTCGAGGTTGTGTGAAAACGTAACGATTCTGTATACCGCAAGGCGCAGTTATCTGTATTAATTTTGTTGAACGCCTTTCTGCCGCTTTTTCTAACCGATAGTCGCTCTTTTGTGATTTCACCTTGTTCTCAAAATGGTGTAACAAGTCTTCGGTCGACAGTCTCATGTCAACACTGGTGATCCACTTTTTCTGATTTTTTATCATCGAATGTTGTCCCATGCGGCTTTAATGCGCTTGCTTTTAATTAGTGATGAGCAGATCGCAAATAAGGTGGTTTGCACACCTACGTTCCGCGAGATTAGCTGCATTTCCAGGCTCCTACCTGCATGTCAAGGTCGATGCTCACAAACATTTAACCAATTGGTTGACAGTTCTTTGGTTAATCATGTACATTCAACCTTATGGTTAAATCTTCGGCGGCAAAGTTAGATATTGTTTTCCACGCGCTTTCAGATTCCACGCGCCGCGCAATACTGCGCGACATCGTTGGCAAACAGAAGACAGTGGGGGAAATTGCACGCCCATATCAAATGTCTTTGGCCGCCGTGTCTAAACATTTGAATGTATTGGAAAGCGCGGATTTAATCACACGTGAAAAACGTGGAAGTTTTCAGGTTATTCACCTCAATGCGCATGCGATGAAAAAGGCTGAGCATTGGCTGCGATTCTATGAAAATTTCTGGGATGACAAATTGAACACCCTGCAAACACTACTCGAAGGAAAAGAAAATGAGTGATTCTCTTAAGCTGCAAATTACGAAAATTATCAAATCCAAACGCGCCCGAGTGTTTGAAGCATGGACCAATGCTGACTTGATGAAACAATGGCTTGCGCCGGGCGAGTTAATTTCGCCAAGCGCCAAAAGTGAACCAAAAGTTGGTGGTAGCTTCACGCTCCAAATGGAAGGCATGATGCGCGGCAGCTTTACCAAAGGTGTGGCAAGCGGAATTTACAAACAAATTATTCCAAACGAATTAGTGGTGCTTACCTGGAATTGGGTAGGTGATTATCAACCACCAGAAACATTAATTACTGTTACGTTCAAGGATGTCGAGGGCGGCACAGAGATAACTTTGACTCAGGAAGGTTTCGCCGACGAACAACACAAAGGTGGCTATGCGGGCGGTTGGCAAAGTGCTTTCGAAAAATTGTCTAAGGCATTGAATTAAGCTGAAATAATAATGGATGGCGCACTAATTTTAGTTAGTAATCCAACAGCGCAGGTGGGAATGTCCGCAATCAAGAATATCCTCGAATGACTGGAGTTGGCAGGTCAGGGCCACTCCATTCCAAAGAAATCAAGGGTTGGACCGTCATTCAGAGAGACCGGCGCGAATGGCCCAAAGCCAGTTTTTGACCACGGAACGTCCAGTAGCTGTGCGAGCAATTTTGCAGATGCAACTCTGTTTCGGGCTGGGACCATAATGTGATCGAGATGAATTGTCATGGAGTTTCCTGACGCAGGTCTTTATGCGCTGCTTCGCATGCAAACTTCATTGCTACAGCATCACTCGACCACCTGCTACATCAAGTGTAATTCCGGTAATCCAGCTTGATCGTTCGTTGAGCAGGAAGAGCGCAGCTTGTGCAACATCTTCAATTTCCCCCAAGCGGCGCATAGGAAATGCTGCCGCCATTTGATTACGAACTGAGAGGGGTGTAACCGCAAGCCGGTCAGTAACTATTGCGGAGGGAGCGATGCTGTTAATCCGAACGCCATGCGGTGCAGCTTCAACCGCAGCTTGACGCGTTAATGCGAGCAGGCCTGCTTTTGCGGCCGCATAGGCGGCAGAGGAGCCGGAAATTTGACGACCTGCGGAGGAGGCGATAGTCACGATTGCTCCACGTTTCGCTTCGATCATCTGCGGGAGAAATGCACGTAGCGTCAAAAAAGCAGAGGTTAGATTAACCTCCAGCACAGCTCGCCAGTGTGCAGCATTTTCTTCAATTAATGGGGTTGGTCCGCCATCCCCTCCCGCACAAGCAACTAAAAGCGATGCCGAACCAAAGATCCGTTCAACTTCATTACGCAGTGCTTGCACATTGGATTCACTTGTAACGTCGCCAGCAATGGCGTAAGCCGATCCGCCTGCTTTCTCGATAGTGCAGACGACTTGCGCCAGCGCTGCTTCATCACGCCCATTAATAATGACTCGTGCGCCGGCCCTTGCTAACGCCATCGCGATTCCGGCGCCAATCCCACGTGAGCCACCGGTAATTACAGCTACGCTTCCGGTGAAATCTATTCGATTATCAAACATAGCGCGATAACGCCATTGAAATAATCGTCACCGCGAGCAATCCGGCAGCTGGACGTTGCACCTTGGTTATCAGGGATAGCGCTCCGGCCTCCTCGATGAGCCCCTTTTTTAGAGCGTGAATGGTTCGTCCGCCAAGAACCATTTGCAAGACGGCTGCAATGATTGCGCAAACCGCACCAAGGGCCAGAATCTTTTGTGATGGCCCAAATGCTGTTCCATACGTAATGCCCCACAGGATGGCGCCGGTTAATACAGAAACAACGGCCGCGCCTATCTGGGGCCGAAATAGGCGTTCACCTCCCAGACCACCGGTACGAGCAAGGGTAAAACTTGTTCCAGCCCAAAATGTACTGCTGAGGATATGGAGTGATAAGCCAACGATGAGCATAGAATGCATGGCAAGTCCTTTTTAAGAGAAATATTAATTAACTATACACATTGTATATCTAAATTCAAGTCCCCCCCTATGTCGATCCGTACCTACGTTAGCCCGGCCCGCACTGCTGCCGCCGAAGAGAAGCGCCAAAGGGTTGTGGAAGCAGCGGGAAATTTATTGCGAGAGGAAACAGGCATTACGGCGTTCTCGCTGGATGCAGTCGCGAAGGCGGCTGAGGTGACGCGTTTAACCGTCTATAACCAGTTCGGATCACGCCGAGGCCTACTGGAAGCAGTGTTCGACCAGTGTGCACAGCAGGGGGGACTTGCCAGAATCCCGGAGGCAATGGCGATGTCCGATCCACGGGCGGCGCTTCATCAACTGATTTCAATCTTTTGTGAGTTCTGGGGTAGTGATTCTGCTGTTGGTCAACTGCACGATGCTATTGCGCTCGATCCGGAATTTGCACAAGCATTAGCTGAAAGAAACGAGCGGCGGCGGTATGCGATCACTAATTTGATTAGACGGCTCAAGCCAAAATCTGTTTCGCATTCCCATACATCCCGTGATTGCGTCGACTTGATTTTCAGCCTGACTAGTTATGCAACCTTTCGGCTACTGAGCCGTGATCGAACGATTGCCGCGGTCGAGGCAATTGTTAGAGAAGCCTGCGACGCGGCTCTTGATCGGTTACCAAGACCAAGTTCCAGCTAATTACCTAACTAACGGCTGCAGGGGTGAGCAACATTCATGAAGGCAATCGAAAACATCGCAGTCGCTGAAGCTTTCCAAGCATAAGCGAGACATGAGCAACGCCTTGACGGCGTAGCGCGTTACCGGCCTGGTGAAACAGGATATTATTCCACGATTCCATTTCAGGACGCATTGTCCAAGTGAATGCCAGCATCTGAAGTTCAAGAACGATAAGAAACATAACCGCATCAGAAAGGATTGTAAATGAGTCATTCATTCGCGAAACGGTCCGTCACGCTGCTCTTGCTCGCTTTAATTTTCGGTAATGGCTTGTCACTTGCGCAGACAAATGGAAATCAGTCAGCCGTCGCCGGCATCGCTCTTTACAAAGGCGAAAACCGGCTGCAAAGGCTCATCGAAGGTGCAAAAAAAGAAGGGGAACTGACTGTATATCATGCGCAAGTGGAAGAATTTCCGATACTTATCGAAGCCTTTACCAAAAAATATGGGATCAAGGTAAAGGATTGGCGATCGAGTTCGGAAAATGTCACGCAAAGAGTCGTCACCGAAGCGCATGGCGGGCGATTTGTGGTTGATATAGTCGACAATAGTGGCCCCGGAATGGAGGCATTGCATCGTGAAAAACTGCTTCAGCGGGTTGAATCTCCCTACCTGCGCGACTTGATGCCTCAAGCGCTGCGCCCGCATGAGGAATGGGTAGCGACTACGTACGACGTGTTCGTTCAAGGCTACAACACCAACAAAATCAAGAAGGATGAACTTCCCAAGACTTATCAGGATCTGCTGGATCCAAAGTGGAAAGGTCGTTTGGGAATTGAAGCTGAAGACCAGAATTGGCTGGCAACGGTACTGGAAGATCTGGGGCCGGAAAAAGGGAAAAAGCTGTTCAAGGACATTGTCGGTGTCAACGGCATGTCGGTGCGCAAAGGACATTCGCTGCTGGCGAATCTGGTGGCGTCGGGCGAGGTGCCGCTGGCTTTGACTTTATATAATTACAAACCGGAGCAGTTAAAGAAGAAGGGCGCGCCGATCGACTGGTTCGCGATCTCTCCAGTCATCGCGCATTTCCGAGGAATCGGGTTGGCTAAAGATGCGCCTCATCCTTATGCAGCAATGTTGTTTTACGATTTCATGCTCAATGAAGGCCAGCAAATCTATGCCGACTTATCCCATCGCCCCACCAATACCAGGATCAGCACATCGATGAAAAAACTGGAACTGAAGTTTATCGACCCGGCGCGGGCCATTGATTTGCAGGACAAGTGGACCCAGGAGTTCGAAGAAGTCATTACGAAAAACGGTAAAAATAAATAGCGCGCCTGCTTTTCGATGTTCGGTCAGAAGTTGTTCGAGCGCCGCGCAACAATCGAAGAGACGCTAACGGAAGTCCTTGCATTGTTGACGATCGTCTCAAATTGAACCTTCTGCCTGGACCGGCTTGATGTCCACCACCCAAACCCAGGGATTCGCCTCCCACGATCCGGCGCCGTTGAGGGTTTCGAACAGTTTGCGGAAACTGGCGACCGGGCCGTCCACTTGATGGTCCGGGTCGTCGGCGGGTTTGAAGAAAAACGCGGCGCCGGCCGCCACGCATTGATCGCGCAGGCTGCGTACCCATTCCGGATGCGGCGCGCGCGCATCGGCGCCGGATTCGCCGCCCGAGATTATCCAATCGATCCTCGACCGCCTGTTCGCGGCGCCCGGCTCGTCCGCATGGACATCGGCGGCATCCATGCGCAGGTCAACCGGCCCGAGCAAGGGCTCCATCGACAGTCCGTGTATGCCCGCCGGAACACGCAGCAATTTTGGAATGTCGCGATCCGCCTCCTCCTGATTGACTACGGTGATTAGCAGCCAGACATTCGGACAACCGGCATCGCCCCAGTCGGGCGGCAGCATGCGCGGCACATTGCCGATGCGTTTCGTGACGATCTGAAAAGTCAGCGCGCCATTCGTCGGGCACCTCATTGTCAAAAACATCAGCGAGCGACGCCGTGAAGACGGGCCGGAATTCGCCGGTCGCGGCGGCCTTCGCATTCCATCTGCGCACTTGAGCCCAGGTCGATGGACTGGTCCTGTGACGCGGCTTGCCAGCGCCCATTCGATCTTCATCGCACGCGCCGGCGTGCTGACTGCCGCATAACATTCATCGCATCCGGACGATACCTTTGTGCATCCAATCCAGGGATTGAAAGTACTCCTTGTCCATTCAATAATGCTTTTTTCCGCCATGTCCTGTTTCGTATCCTTTCATCGGTGAATCACCCTATCCAATGTTTCATGTCCTCATGGAGAGATGGGGGCTTCTTTCATGGATAGACAATGGATGCATGAATAGGTGCGTGCGTCAGGATGCGTACGTCAGAGGAGCGAAGCACCTTGTCGAACCGGCCCTGACCCATGCTGCCATGACCGTATTCGGAGGACGCGATTGATCAATCTTTCATCTCATTGAAAATTCGCAACTGCGGCAGCAATTCGTGATAAAGAAATAAACAGGCCGCGTTGGCCCGACAGCAACGTTTGCACCAAGGGCGATGACGTTGCATTCTGTTACTCATAAAAATGGCTTTTAGTGTATTTTCGCCATTGGCGCATCGATTTCCTGGCGTTAATATTGCGTCTGTTAAATTTCTTTTCCCATTCGATTTTGCCATTACCTATAAAGGCTGCAGGGCCTGGCGGTCACAAAGCGCGCAACCGCAGCCAGCCGGTTCATAGCCAACAAGCCGGGGGAAGCAAGGCGCACCCTGAACAGTCATCGCCGGATTTGCCTTCAGATCCTTCTGCCTCCTCGACATCTCGGAGTGGACAGTCGACCGGCAACGTGAAAACCCCGGCTTCCGCGCCAATGGGCGGACTCTACAAGAACCTCTGGCGCTACGCCGCCGGTGCGCAGTTGCAACTGGTCATTTGCAGTCTGATGCTCATCGGCGCGGCGGTGCTCGAGCTCGTCTCCCCTTGGCTCGCCTCCCGGGCAATCAACACGCTGCAGAGGAATGAACCTGGCGCGCTGGTTCGCGCGGCCAGTTATGTCGTGGCCATTTTGATAGTGTCCGGCATTGCGTGGGCGTTGCATGGCCCCGGGCGTATCGGCGAGCGCACGGTGGCCTTGCGTATTCGCCAGCAGTTCACCGATGCGCTGTATGCCAAGCTGATGCGCCTGCCGATGTCCTGGCATGAACGGCATCACTCCGGCGAAGTGCAGCAGCGTATCAGCCAGTCCACCTTTGCCCTGTACAATTTTGCGCAGAACCAGTTCACCTACCTCAAAAGCGCCGTGCACTTCATTGGCGCCGCAGCTGCGCTTATTCTGTTTTCCCCTGTGCTGGGTCTGCTGGCGCTGGTCGGCTACATCGGCGTTGCGTGCCTGATGTTTCGCTTTGACCGCCCGCTGATGCGCCTGGCGAAGGACGAGAATGCCGCGGAGCGCAAATACCAGGCCAAGATGCTCGATTTCCTTGGCAATGTGTCCACTGTCTTTTCGCTGCGGATGCAGCAAAGCTCCCGGCAGCTCGTCAACGAGCGCCTGGGCAACGTCTTCGTGCCGCTGAAGAAAAGCATTATTCTGGTAGAGGCGAAGTGGTGCGCGGCCGACTTGCTGAGCGTCGTGCTGACCTGGGGCCTGGTTGCCGCAACTGCCTGGCCGACCGGAAACACCGGCGGCGCCATCCTGCTGGGTAGCGTCTTTCTGGTTCATCAGTATGCGCAGCAAGCGCGCAGCGTGGTTCTCTCGGCTGCTGATAAATTCCAGTCGTTCGCCCGTACCCGCACGGACGTCGCCGGCGCCGAAGCTATCTGGACCGCGGCCGAAGCGCCTGGCGCCGGCGAGCCCGTGCCCGGGAATTGGAACCGCCTCGCCGTAAAAGGCCTCTGCTATGAGCATCCGGCCATCAGCGAGAACGCAGCCGCGCAGGCGCCGGCCGGCCTCCATCATGTCTCATTGACGTTCGAGCGGGGCGACCGCGTTGCGCTGATTGGCCACAGCGGCTCCGGCAAGAGCACGCTGATGCGAGTCCTGGCAGGCCACTACGCGCCGACTCAGCAACATTTTGACGTCGATTCGCAGCCCTATGCCAGGACGCGGCACTTAGGGAGCATCTCGACGCTCATCCCGCAGGAAGCGGATGTTTTCGAAGCGAGTGTGCGCGAGAACATTTCCCTGAGCGGGATTCACAGCGACGAGGAAATCGCCCGGGTTATCCACGCAAGCGCCTTTGACGCCGTGATGGCCGACATGGCGATGAGTCTGGATACGCCCATCACCGAGCGCGGATTCAATCTGTCCGGCGGCCAGCGTCAGCGGCTTTGCCTGGCGCGCGGGCTGCTGGCCGCGCGGTCCAGCTCGCTCATCATGCTGGACGAGCCGACCAGCGCACTGGATCCGGTCACCGAAGAAACCGTGTTGGGCCGGATATCGGCAGCCTTTCCGGATGCCTGTGTGGTTGCTTCCGTACACCGCATGAGCCTGCTCCACCATTTCAATAAGGTAGTGCTGATGGCGAATGGCCGGGTGCAGGATGTGGGAGCGGTGGACGAGCTGCTGGCGCGGCAGCCTGCCTTCGAGGAGATGTTGAAGCAGCCCGGCTCAGCCTCGCCGAGCCCGCTCGTCCCAGAGGTTGATCTGAATGCACTGGCGGCGAATCAAGCACCTGTCAGCGCCGGCGCGATGCTCGCTGCGAAGACCGCGCTGTTGTAGCACCCGGCGCCTTCCATTCTTGCTATTGTTGACCACATTGACCGACAAAAATCGGCCATGAGGGGCCGATTGTGATTGCTCCCCGTAGCGGTCGTTCGGCAGCGCTTTCGACCTTGGGCGGATCTCCACTCTAGGAGCGGGGCGGCCCAAGTGCTGCCCCGTCGCGTCAATTCTTTTTATTGTGCTTGGCTTGCCACTGCTTCATATAGGCAATCTCTTCTTTCTGCGCCTTGACGATGTTCTCCGCCAGTGCCCTCATTTGCGGATCTTTGCCGTACTTGAGCTCCACTTCGGCTTGCTCCACCGCACCTTGATGATGCGGGATCATGTGCGTCACAAAGTCCGTGTCTGCATCTCCGGTGTAAGGAGGTGCGCTCATATTTTTCATCATGTTCGCCGCGTTCTGCTTAAACGCCTTGGTTGATGCCGACAGCGTATCGCCGGCTGGTGCAGGCATATCCATTTTCCCGGCAGACATGTTCATTTGGCCATTTGCCATTGCGCCGGATTGCTGCGCGCTCGCGTCGAGTGCCACGCCAGACAAAACGATTCCGACGCTCATGGAGAGGATGATGAGTAAACGGTTGGTTTTCATTTCAATATCCTTGATAGATTGGGTAACTTGATCGTTTGACGGACGAGAACATGTCCTCACTCCGAGACCGACATATTGATCGTAAACCTTCCCATCGCCGGAAGGTCAAGCCCCGCAGGGCGTTGGAAAGCGCGTTACGCGCGATTGGCGGAAGATGACGTGTGGTTGGCAGAGACCAGTGTGTCCCCAGAATTGCAGTGATGCGTTTGCGCTCAGACTGTGTTTATCGCAACCGTCGGCTACTGGCCGTTCAGCGAAGTTGGCGACGATCCGCTTTCCCAAAGCATGACAGTCTGCAGTGGGTCGATTTTTGCTGATTGCATGCAAAAACTTCAAAGACCGCTTCCGGCCTCTCGGATGGTCAGTTGGGAAAGCTGACTAAACCTGTTCGACAGGCATTTCTGTCCTGCCATTCCAGGCAGCGACCGCCTCTTCACTATTGCGAGCTTCGCTATCGCCGCTAAAATGCGCCATTTCGTGATGCAGCTTGCAACTCTTGTTCGTACAATGTACGTAACTGTACGGCACATCTGTTTCCAGATAATGTGACTCTTTCAATTCTGCAATGCCACCACAAAGTGGACAGGGGTTTAATGCGCACTCCATTCCCTTCTCCTTCAGATGACAAGATATGGGCATTCCATACTGTCCTTCCTGGTTGACTTGGGATTGATCTGGCACAGACAGCTTAATTACGGCGTCAAAGTGTTCTGTGAAACGGGCTACAGCTATTTCACATTGGCCAGTCAATGGCTAACCGCTATTGGTCTATTCTGTTGAAAAAAGTCAGTAAGCAACATTTTCCACCGACGGCTTGCAGTCGATCTATTGCCTGCGAAGATACATTTGGCATAAAACCTGCGACACACTACTGAAATTCGTCTCTATAAAAATCCCTCATGCAATGATCATGACTCAGTCGCAATAATGCGATAATTTTAATGACTTCGCTGAAGCGGGCCGACTCAGATCGGCATTGCTACCTTTTCAGCGAACAGCTAAAGGCAACGAGCATCCATTTGCCCATCGGGTCAATTTTTAGTAACTGGAAAGTTTCATGCACGATATTGTTCAAGACTATTACGGCCGCCAACTGCAGCATTCGGGAGACCTGAAAACGAGTGCCTGTTGCGACATCAGCGAGATCCGGGCATTCATGAAACCATTGCTGGCCAGGATTCACCCGGAAGTCGCATCGCGTTATTACGGCTGCGGCCTCGTCTGCCCGCCGCTCCTCGAGGGGTGCCGTGTACTTGATCTGGGATGCGGCTCCGGCCGCGATGTCTATATGCTGGCCCAGCTCGTTGGCCCCGCAGGCGAGGTGATCGGCGTGGATATGACTGAAGAGCAGCTTG
The DNA here is from genome assembly GCA_028292665.1 of Herminiimonas sp. GTDB lineage: Bacteria > Pseudomonadota > Gammaproteobacteria > Burkholderiales > Burkholderiaceae_D > JAQGLW01. The sequence continues at coordinate 2,623 of JAQGLW010000120.1, read as the reverse complement.
CCGTAGCGGAAAGGCACAGGCCGTTCCATCGGGACGCTTTTGGCTTCGACAACGTACGCTTTATACATGGCTATATCGAGAGACTTGAGGAACTCGATTTGTCGCCTGGCAGTTTTGACGTCATCGTTTCGAATTGCGTGGTGAACCTTTCACCGGACAAAGACGCTGTGTTGCGTGGCGTTCATCGTTTGCTGCGTGATAGCGGGGAGTTTTATTTCTCCGACGTGTATGCTGACCGCCGCGTGCCCGAGGCGATTCGCAATGACCCGGTACTTTACGGCGAATGCCTGGGGGGCGCCTTGTACTGGAACGATTTTCTGCGGCTGGCGCATCGCCATGGGTTTGCCGATCCGAGGTTAATCAACGACCGGCCTCTCTCGATCACCAATCCCTCTTTGGCATCGCGTGTTGGCAACCTGCGCTTCTTCTCGGCGGCGTACCGGCTGTTCAAGCTCGATGCGCTCGAGACAGCCTGTGAAGATTATGGCCAGGCAGTCATATACCGCGGCAGTATCAAGCATCATGAAGACCGCTTTGCGCTCGACAAGCATCACGATATCGAAACAGGCCGAGTGTTTCCCGTATGCGGCAACACCTGGCGCATGTTGCATGACACCCGCTTTGCACCCCACTTTGACTTCATAGGCGATTTTCAGCGGCACTTCGGGTTATTTGCAGGTTGCGGAGGCGGCCTGCCATTTGACCAGAATGCAGAAGCGGCCGGTAACGCCTGCTGCTGAACGTTTGCTTTAGCAAAGCTCACAGGCCGGTATGGGCCGCCAACTTTCGGTCACCTGCGAAACAGACCGTCCGCTATTCAGTCTGAAGCGGACCGATGTCACTGACCATTCGACTGACTGGTCTTGGCCGATTCCGGAAGTCGGCATATGTCGACTTCCGGAATCGGCCAGGAGCTGAAGTCGGGGATGCGCTGCCGTAGGTCCGTTTCAGACTGATAGCGGTCATGCGGTTTTGCGAGCGAACGGCAGACATTGTCGAACGTGGCCCGTGCGGCGGAGTATGGAATCCGGTTGAATCGCCGTACGTTTGTAGCGCGCTCAGGTATCAGTGAATGACTGCTGTTGTTCTGCGGAGTAATCTGGTTCTTCGAACGATACATACAGGACTTCCACGAATGAAATATAGTCAAGCAGCCTTGGCCTGGCTGTCCGCGCTCACGCATTTTTGACCCAGGCTGCTGATTCTGACTGACCCATGTGCGCCCAGCCGAATCGTGCGCCGGGCCTGTGTTTGCCAAGCATCCGGCTGGGTCAACAATTATCGGCAACCTGAATAAATTCGGCGTCGGCGTCAACACGAGCGCCGTCGAGGGAACTACAAATCAACAGCAAGGAAATTGGTCCCCGGGACTGGATTGAATGTTATCGGGGCAGCGGTGGTGAACCCCAACGACTTATAAATTCGCTGTGCGGCTGTAAATTCCGGCAATACATCCAGACACATGCGGGAATAACCACCAACGCGGGCCTCATCCAGAATGCGTTGAACCAGACGGCGTCCTAAATCCTCTCCACGCGCCTCAGGACGCACATAGACTCGCTTCATTTCGCAAGTCTGCGCATCGACCTGACGCAACGCCACGCAGCCGACAACCTTGCCGTCTTGCCATGCCAATAAAAGCCGGCCTTCAGGAAGGGCGTACTTTCCTGGGAGCGTAGCGAATTCGGCTTCATAATCCTGGAACGCGAGACTGACGCTGGAACTCGCGATATATTCGCGAAAGATAGCTATGACTGCTTCGAGGTCTTGGGGAAACTGGGCATGTCGGATTTCTGTCATTCTCAAATTTTATCTCATCTTGCATAGGAGGTTTCTCCAGACGTTCAAGATTCTTTGGCAACGCGAGCAATTGCAGGTGTCCGCTGCTGGCCGATAGTTGACGTCTGCTACGATGGAGAAACTATGCGGCTACCCAATCGATTATCAATTGCACTTTCAGGTGCCTGGATTTAAAAAATATTTGTCAGGCACAGTAGCCCGTATACCATCAAACGTACCATTAATTCCGGTTGACCTTCCGGCCGGCGACATAATCCAAAGATGGGATTCATATTGAGGGCCATCGATCTGTCCTTCGTATCTGACCATCAACGCTGGCGACATTAACACTGATGCACGCCGGCACAGATGGTCGCTCTGGTATCGAACATACGTTTGTGCTGGGGGATGAACGGCATCATCGCATCCAGCCATGACTCGTAACCCTAACTGGCTGTAGCCGCCACATTGGCCCGCGCCATATGCATTTTTTTGTAGCTGTCGATCAGGCGGTGGTGCCTGTCGAGCCCCTCCAGTTTCATACTGGTTGGCGTCAAGCCATAGAAGCGCACGCTGCCGTCCACTGAGCCCAGCACCGCGTCCATCCGCGGATTGCCATACATCCGGCGGAAATTGACCACGTAATCGTCCAGTTCCAGGTCGTCATCGAGCAGCGCCTCCAGCACCACGTTCAAGGCTTGATAAAACAATCCGCGCTCGACCGTGTTGTCGTTGTACTGCAAGAAGGCGCCCACCAGCTAGTGTGCCGCCTCAAATTGCTGCAAGGCGAGATGAATGAGCAGCTTCAACTCGAGAACTGTCAGCTGCCCCCATTCCGTATTCT
>JAQGLW010000110.1 GCA_028292665.1 Herminiimonas sp. | reverse complement strand
CCGGCGCCGATTCCTGCAACGATTGCGACGATCGACACCGCCGTAAAGAAAATCGCCACCGTATTCCATGCATGGCTGACATCATGCAGCACGCCGACGGCAAACGGACCGAGCGCCGCCATCGAGTAGCCGAATCCTTGCATCATGCCCGACAGCGATGCCGCCACATGCGCATTCGGCGCGCGCAGCACGATCAGCGTCAATCCGATGCTGAAGCTGCCGCCCTGCCCCAGTCCCAGAATAATCGCCCATGGCCAGATCGCGTCGACCGGCGCATACAGGCAACCGAGCAATCCGGCGAGCGTCATGCACATCAACAGCACGATGGCTAACCGCTGATCCCGTCCGCGCGTTGCCAGCCATGGGCCGCCCAGCGCCGTGAAAATCTGTAGCGTGATGGAGATCGACAGTACGAAGCCCGCCGTCAGCGGCGGCAGGCCGCGGTCGATCAGGATCGTGGGCAGCCAGCCGAACACGCAATAAGCCAATGCCGATTGCGCACCCATGTAAATGGTAGCCTGCCACGCGAGCTTGCCAGACCACAGCCCGCGCACCGCGTAACGCGCCTGTCCATGATGCTGCACGCCGTGCCGAAGTTGCGGCCGCCACATCGCTGCGGCAATCAATGCCGGCAGCAGCCAGAACGCCAGCGCCGGACGCCAATCGCCGCCGGCCAGATTCTGAATCGGCACGGTGATGCCCGCCGCCAGCGCGGCGCCCAGGCAAAGCGCCATCGTGTATACACCCGTCATCAGTCCCGGCCGATCGGGAAAATCGCGTTTGATAATTCCCGGCAACAGCACCATCACGATACTGATGCTGGCGCCGGCCAACAGCGTCCCGGCGAATAATCCGGCGATGCCGAAAAAAATGCGCAGGCCGATACCGGCGGCCAGCATCAGCAGGCCGTACAGGATGATCCGCTCCGATGAAATCCGGCGCGCCAGGCGCGGGGCCAGCGGCGCGAACAAGCCGAAGCACAACACCGGCAGCGTCGTCAGAAGACCGGCCGTCGCAGACGACATGCCGGTGCCGCTGCGTACGGCGGCGAGCAGCGGCGCCAGGCTCGACAAGGCCGGCCGCAGGTTCATGCCGACTAAAAACAGCGCGACGATAAGCAATACGCGCGATGCCTGCGGCGGTGGCTCATGTATGGCAGGCTCGTCATCGCGATCGTTTGCTTCGGCATCGATCAGTGCATCATTTTTTTGCATGTAAGGTATGTTTTATCAAGTTCTCGCAACCGGGCAAGATAAAGTGCGCATCCATTAAAACACGCCGTTCTTTCCGGATGGAGCGCCGTTCTTTCCGGTCAAATACGTTCGTTCTTGGTAGTTCCGTTCGTCCTGAGTGGCCCAAGGCCAGCTCCTAGGTCCGTTCGTCCTGAGTAGGCCGCAGGCCGTATCGAAGGAAGCGTATCGAAGGACTGGTCGTGCCTGGAGACCCTTCGATACGGCCTGCGGCCTACTCAGGGCGAACGGATCTGCTCGGGGCGAACGGCCTACCTGAACCGAATTTCATCATCCATTTCAAATACTTGTGCAGAGGCGCTAAGCCACCGCCATCAACCGGTCCAGTTTTTTCGTATCGTTCATCAGGCTGACGCTATCCGAATCATGCACAATGCGCCCGCGCTCGAGCACAATCGCGCGCTGCGTCAGCGACAGCGCCAGGCGCGCATGCTGCTCGACGACAATCACGGACAACCCTTTTTCCGTGATCAAGCCGCGAATCACACGCAGCAGTTCCTGCACGATGATCGGCGCCAATCCTTCCATCGGTTCATCCAGCAGCAACAGACGCGGGTTGGTCATCAATGCGCGTGCGATCGCCAGCATCTGCTGTTCGCCGCCGGACAGCTGGTTGCCCATGTTGGCGCGCCGCTCCTGCAGTCTCGGAAAGATTTCGTAAATGCGCGCAAGATTCCATTCGCCGTGACGCGCAACCACCGTCAGATGCTCTTCCACCGTCAGCGAAGGAAACATCAAACGTTCCTGCGGCACCCAGCCCAGACCGGCCTGCGCCCGCCGGTGCGTGGGAATGCGTCCGATATCGCCGCCGCACCAGCGGATCGCGCCGCGGTGCAGCTGCGTCAATCCCATCAGCGTGATCAGCAGCGTCGATTTGCCGACGCCGTTGCGCCCCAGCAGCGCCAGGCTGTCGCCCCCCTGCATCGCAAACGAAATGCCTTCCAGCACCACCGAGTCGCCGTAACCGGCAGTCACGTTGTCGAGCATGAGCAATTCACTCATGTCCGGCCTCTCCCAGATACACTTCCTTGACGCGCCGGTCCGCCGCGATTTCGGCGGGGGTGCCTTCGGTCAATACCTTGCCGCCGACCATCACCGTGATGCGCTCGGCGAAACGGAAGACCAGGTTCATGTCATGTTCGATGAACACGATCGTCACGTCGCGCGGCAGCCGCGCGATGACTTCAAACAGTTCGGCGCTTTCAGCCGAGGGAATGCCGGCGGCCGGTTCATCGAGCAGCAATACTTTCGGCCTGGTCGCCAGCGCCAATGCAATCTCCACCAGCCGCTGCTTGCCGTAAGGCAGGCTGCGCGTCACGGTATCGGCATCGCGTTCGAGCTTGAGGGAGCCGAGCAGATCCATTGCCTCGTCGATCGCGCCGCGCTGTTGCGCGACGGTTTTGCGCCACACGAAATGATCGCCGTTGCGTTCGAAGATCGCCAGCACGATCGACTCCAG
>JAQGLW010000106.1 GCA_028292665.1 Herminiimonas sp. | reverse complement strand
CTCAGCATTTCCGGGTTGCTCATCAGCGGCAAGTCGATCAGGCTCTCGATCGTCCGCTCGCCCAGGTTCTGCCCGAGCTTCTCGTACTCGGCCTGGACCTGTCCCCGGCTCGGCTGCGCCGACATCTCGATGTCGAACAGGCGCAGGCACTTCAGCGCATTGTCGACGGCGCGCCGATTTTCTGATTTGACTTCACAGATCTCAACTTGCAAATGATAGGCGGCCGCCTTATCGGTTTTCGACGCGCTCCTGAGCAGCAGCTCGGCGATGAGCAGCTCGGCGACTTCGAAGTTGCCGCTCAAGAACTCGCACTCCGCGCGTTCGAGCCACAGGCTGAATATCAGTTCATACCGGCATGCCCAGTCGCTGTCGTCGAGCAGCGCCATGCCGGCGGCCAGATACGTGCACGCCGACGCATACGCCGCCGACGCCTTGGCCTTGCGCCCGGCACGCAAGTCGATTGCCGCCACCTGCGCTTTCTCGTCCCGCTCGGCCAGCAGCGCGGCGCCCCGATTGAACTGGTTCGCGACATCGAACAGATGCGCGGCGAGTTCATCGGCCGCCATGCCCGCCAGCAGCACGCGGCCGATGCGCAAGTGGACTTCGGTACGCTGCTCTTCCGGAATCAGCGAATACGCCGCCTGCTGGATCCGGTCGTGCAGGAATTTGCCGCTGCCATCGGTGCGCACGATCAACCTTTCGCGCATCGCCGCCGCCAGGTGTTGCTCCACCTCGGCCTGTCCGCTGACCAGCGCCAGATGGCGCAGATCGAACTTGTTGCCCAGGCACGCGGCCAGCTGCAGCGCTTCCTGGGCGTGCGCCGGCAATTGCCGCAGCTTTCCGACCATCAGGTCGACCACGTTGTCGGCGAAGTCCTTCGCCTTGATTTGATCCAGATCCCACTGCCAGGCCCGGTGTTGCGCATCATGCTGCAGCAACCCCTCCGTGTGCAGCGCATCCAGGAATTGGGTAAAGAAAAACGGGTTGCCCTCGGTGCGTTCGCACACCATGCGCGTGAGCGGCTCGCAAGACACGGGGGGCGCATGCAGCGTGTCGGCCATCAACTGGTTCAGGTGCGCCACCGCCAAGGGCGCGAGCCCGATGTCCGTCACTGCGGCGCCGCCCTGCCGGATTGCGTCGATGCTGGTCACGAGCGGATGCGCCGCGCCCACTTCATTGTCGCGGTAGGCGCCGATCAGCAGCAGATAGCGCGTGTCCGGATGGGTGAGCAAGTGTTCGATCAGCGTCAGGCTGGCAGCATCGATCCACTGCAGGTCGTCCAGGAACAGCACCAGCGGATGCTCGTTGCTTGTGAACACCGCGATGAATTGCCGGAACACCATGCGCAGCCTGTGTTGCGCCTCGGTCGGCGGCAGCGCCGGCACCGGCGCTTGCGGGCCGATGATCAACTCGACTTGGGGCAGCACTTCGACAATCAACCGGCCGTTGGCCCCGACCGCGGCCTGCATCTGTTGCCGCCAGCCGGCGATGCGGGCTTCGCTTTCGGCCAGCAGCTGCTGCACCAGTTCCCGAAACGCCTGGGTGATCGTGGCGTACGGAATGTCGCGCTGGTACTGATCGAACTTGCCGGAAATGAAATAACCGCGTTCGTGCACGATCGGCCTTTGCAACTCATGCACCAGCGACGACTTGCCGATCCCCGAATACCCCGACACGGTCACCAGCGCCGGTTGGCCGGTGGCCGCCATGCGGCGGAATGCGGCGTGGAGCGCCGCTGTTTCCTGATCCCGTCCGTACAGCTTGTGCGGGATGTGAAAGTAATCCGATACATCGTACAAGCCGAGCGGGAAGGATTCGATCCGGCCCGACGTCTGCCATTGCGCCAGACACCGATCGAGATCGGCCTGCAGCCCGCGCGCGCTTTGGTAACGGTCTTCCGGCAGCTTGGCGAGCAGCCGCATCACGATATCCGACACCGGTTGCGGCACCTCGGGCGCGCTGTCGCGCGGCGACGGCGGGCTGCGCGCGATGTGACAATGGGTCCATTCCAATGGATCGCCGGCGGCAAACGGCAACCGGCCCGTCAGCATCCGGTAGAGCGTGATGCCCAGCGAGTAGAAATCGGTGCGGTAATCCAGCGGACGATGCATGCGCCCGGTCTGCTCGGGGGACACGTAAGCCCAATCGCCCGGCAAGTCGTTGCCCGGCATGGCCACTTCTTGCATATCGAAGGCGGCCAGACTCAGGTCCGGCAAGCGCAGCTGTTGCTGCGTATCCAGCATGAAATTCACCGGGCGGATATCGCGATGAATGATGTGGGCGGCGTGCAAGCCGGCCAGAATGCCGGCGAGTTCACTGGCCAGCCGTACGCAGGTCGGGAGATCCAGGCGGCGCCGGTTCAGAACGGATTCGAGAGATTCGCCGGCGACGTGTTCCAGCACCATGGCAGGCTGCCCATTGTCGTTGACGAGCGCGATGGATTTAATGAGCCCCGGAATATCCTGCGACTGAAGCGCGTCATACTCGCGCTGAAAGCGGGACCACTGCGCCGGGAGAGTGTGTTTGGTAATGGGCACTTTCAACAGCGCCGGGGTGCCATCTTGCAAGCATCGAATATGGTAAAGATGCGAACCCGCTGTCGTGCAAACGCACTCAAGTATTTGATAGCGAGCAATCATGGCCGCCATTCAACTCGTCCAGTCCGCATTCCTGTCGCATGCACGCTTCTGGTTTCTGCCTGATCAGTGCGGTCCACTTCCGGTATGCAGGGTCTTGTTGCCGTATCGGATGTGCTGCAGTGCCGATCCGGCGACCCGTTATCCGGCCGAGCATGATTGACGTTAATGAATACTGATCTAAGAGGAACCTTTTCTTGCCATTTGCAATATTTGACTTAGGGTTGACCTGTTGTTCGAATAATAGTTCAGCCGTACATACCTGGATGGCACAGATGATCCTGTTCAACGATGTTACGCAAGAGCAAGACACTGAAGCGTTCGAAGACAAAATGGGCCGCAGTTCAGCGAAGGCATCCGGCTGGAAGCCGAAATCCGCAAGAACTTGGCCGGGTTGGGTTGTGAATTTAAAATTGTGCAACAAGGTGAGCGTCGGCAAGCCACAGCCGACATCCATAGGAAACCCGGTTTTTCTATGCATGTCCGAGGTCGGGAGTCCCTGGAATAATCCAGATCCTGCCTCTTGAATAACTGGCCGTCGAGCGCTTCAAAACCACGACTATTCCTCCGTCTTGTGTTTCACCGACAGGTAAAAAAATAGAAATCGGCATCACGCAAAAACACATCCAATAGCGTTTATCATCTTCCCTGCAAATAATAAAATTCCCCGCGAAGACCCATGGCACATCAAAATACGGTTCGCATTCTTCAGAGCATGGCGCATTACGCACGTATCTTGCAGAAAGAATGCCCAATTTGTCTGCCTGACGTCTAACGGAATAAACACCGCTCATTCATGGGAAACCTCCTCGCCATCGACGGCTTCAACATCGTGCGCCGCGTCTATGAAGCCAACACCAGTCCGGATCCATCGGACAAGGCAGATGCTGCGCTCCGGCATTCGCTGTCGTCTTTCCGGAAGCTGCTATCCGCGCACCAGCCGAGCCATGCACTGGCCGCATTCGATTCGGGCGGCCCCACATGGCGGCACGCGCTCTATCCGCAATACCGTGCAAACACGGCGCCGATGCCGGCAGAGTTAAGAGAGCGCTTGCCCGGCTTTCATGAGCAACTGTCGGGTATCGGATTGAAGGTGGTCTCGGTGCCGGAGGCGGAAGCGGGTGATGTGATCGGTACTGCAGTCCTGCGTTGGCTGGGAGAGGGACGGGGCGACGCGATTATTGCATCTACCGCCAGGAACTTGCATGGTCTGATTGCGCATGGCGCGATGGTTTGGGACCACTTCAACGGAGAATGGCATGACAGGCAATGGGTCGAAACGAAGTTCGGCATACCGCCTGAACTGCTGCCGGATTTGCTGGCCCTGACGGGCAATGCGTCGGACGGCATTCCCGGTGTGTCCAAGATAGGCGTCAAGACTGCGGCGAAGCTTTTGCAGGGTTATCGGAGCCTGGATCGAATAATGGCGGGAGCAGGCATTCTCAAAACGCCGACCGGGGAAAGACTGCGCAACGAGCGCGATCTGTTATATCTGTCGCGCAAGCTGGTGGAACTGAAGACGGATGTCCGCATGGGCGTTACCTGGAAGATGCTCGCGTTCAATAAGCCGCAATCTGATTAGAAATTCACTAATCGTTAAAGACCGTTAAAGGGATCGGCATCGGTTAATTTTCATGGATGGAAAATAAGGCGATACCGGCTCTTTTAATTTCCAGTTTGAAATGAGCGGGCCGGTCGGACGCGATACTCGCAGCTCCCTGGAAACGCGCTTGCCAAAGCCGGTTAATCGGAGCGCCCTTGCAAGCGCAACGCTCTGTTTTCATCAGTGATACTCTGTGCATTCACTGCTGATATCGGGAAAGCCGGATCCAATTTAACTTGAAGTCAACCAAGGAGTTAGTCATGTCGATCAAAGTCATGCGCGATCAATCGCAAGCGATGCGCCACATTGTTCATGTGCGCAATCATCTGATTTCCGTGGACGGCGCTCTGGAAGAGGGCGGGGCCGATGCCGGCCCGTCGCCGCATGATCTCTATGATGCCGCGCTCGGAGCATGCAAGGCCTTGACCCTGGTTTGGTATGCGAAACGCAAAGGCATTCCTGTCGAGGATATTCAGGTGAGCGTGGATCGCGACGCGACTGATGAACGCCAGGGCATCTATCGTCTTGCCACTTCCATCCATTTGACCGGGGACTTGAGCGATGGGCAGCGCCATGAATTGCTGTCGGTCGCGGAAAAATGCCCGCTTCACAAATTGATGACAACGGTGAAAACCGAAATCACTACCGTATTGGTGTGACGCGATGGCTGCCTCAATGATATTGACCGCGCATGAGAAAGATCTGGGGGGCGGTTTCAAAGTCAGGCGTCTGCTCCCGTCCGCAACGAAACAGGCGGTCGGCCCTTTCCTGCTTTTCGATCATTTCGGTCCGATCGAAGCAGAGGCCAGGGCCGATCAGGATATTCGCCCTCATCCGCATATCGGTTTGGCTACCGTGACTTATTTGTTCGAAGGTGCAATCGACCATCGCGATAGCCTGGGTTCCGTGCAAAGGATAGAGCCCGGGGCGATCAACTGGATGACCGCAGGCAGCGGGATCGTGCATTCCGAAAGAACGCCGCAGCATCTGATCGGGAAGGTCCGCCGCAGTCATGGTTTGCAATTGTGGGCCGGCTTGCCGAAAGAGCATGAGGAAACCGCGCCATGTTTTTCGCATACGCCGGCAGCGGCAATTCCCGTCATCACCGTTGGCGGCGCTGACGTTCGCGTTTTGATAGGAAAGGCTTTCGGCCTGAGCTCGCCGGTAGCGACTTTCAGCGAAACTTTGTACCTCGATGTCACCCTGCGCGCAGAACAGGAAATCGTATTCGACATGCTGCCGCCCGAGGCGGCAATCTATCCGATTGAAGGCCGGATCGAATTCGATAGCGCCGAACCGGCCATGCATACGATGACTGTGCTCGACACTGAGAACGCGGTGCGGGTCAGTGCGAAAACCCACGCAAGATTCGTGTTGATCGGCGGCGCGCCGCTGGATGGCCATCGCTTCATGTGGTGGAATTTCGTTTCTTCAAGCAAGGAGCGCATCGTCCAGGCCGCCGATGATTGGAGCGCGCAGCGGTTCCAAAAGGTGCCTGGCGAAACAGAGTGGACTCCATTACCGAAGTCGCGGTTCTGAATCGATCCAGGCAACGCAAAGGAAAAATGCAATGCGCTATCGTCACTACAAGGGCGGCATATACGAGCTGGTGTGCGAAGCCACTCTTGAATCCGATCACACCCCGATGATCGTCTATAAAGCCGCGGACGGATCGGTCTGGACACGGCCGAAGGAAGTCTTCTTCGAACAGGTGAATCTGGACGGCTGCATGGTTGCGCGTTTTGCTGTTGTCGAAGCCGGATAACATACCGATACAAATACCGGCCTTTAATCGTTTTCACAGTCCGTATTCTTAATGATGATGCGACCAGCTTCCGTCCGATGAGGTCATATAGGATTCAACTGCATCCTTCTGGCCGGTCGCATGCCGAATGATTTCGCCGCATTTGCATATGCCCTGATACGGTTGGATATGCGAGCATGCGGAAACCTTCTGTAAAAATACCTGGACCGGCTTCGAACATTTCTTGCACTTGAAAGTGAGAGTGCGGGATGGTTTATTGCTCATTTTTTCCTGAAGTGATTTAAAGCATGGGAACGAGTCCTGGCGATGGCGCTTTCGGTTCCCCGGATGTCGATTCCCGATTCCAGCCGCCGTCCTGCGGCAAGCTATATTGTATTCGGCACCATAGGTTATTGACGAATGGAAATTTGCGGGTTGCGGGCGCCGGGCAACTGTCGTAGTATTTTCTTACAAGAACAAGAACAAGGACAAGCAAATGATACATCTCATTTTCGACAAGACTGACAAGGGTCGTGAAGAAATTGCGACGAGGAAATATCGGCTTGCAGCGCGCTTGCGCACCTTGCTGCTGGTGGTCGACGGCAAGAAAAATACGCAACAGTTATTCGAGCAGTTTTCCACTCTGGGGCTCGATGAAAAGGCGATCAACGAATTGCTGGATGAAGGGTATATCCAGGAACATCCGGTCGAGCAGATCGGCCCACCTCTCAGCGAAAACGGACGCCGCGGCAGCGGCAGGCCGTCTGAGGAAATCACGCCGATAGCACGCGATCAGCCGATCGCCGGCGCAGGCATCCTGCGCGACGGTGAAACGCAATTCCAGGCGCTCTACCATTTCTTCAACGAGACCATCCGCAGCACGATCGGATTGCGCGGTTACGGCTTGCAGCTGAAAGCCGAGCGCGCCGCTGCCATCGAGGATTTTCGCGAACTGCGGAAGCCTTATCTGGATGCGGTGCTTAAGGCCAAAGGCAATGACATGATGCTCGCCCTGCGCAACCGGCTGGACCAGTTGCTCTATCTGGGCGAAACGCCCCCGGCAGATTAGCAGTCCGTCAGGCTCCCGTTTACGGGGTCTGCCGAGCAGCCCGCTTCGCTACCTGCAAATGGAAGCCTGATGAACTACCAGCGCTGATTCAATTCGATTGAAGCATTGATCGATTCGTGCATGACGCCGACGCGCCGTGCGATCATGAGGCACGAGTATCCAGATGAGCGCGTACATGCATCCCGCAACCACCATATGCGTCCGGTATCTGCCGGAGCGATACCGGACGCGCCTCGCGATTGCGCTGATGCTTTCCATGCTCACTCATGGACTCATCCTGTCGCTGCAGTTCGGGATTCCGGGACTCGGACTGCCCAGCCTGGAGCTGCCATGGAATGAACGGCGCGCGCAGACGCCGGAACTCAGCGTCCGGCTTGCCGATGCACGCAGTGCGCCGACTCCGGCTGCGAGTCCGGAAACGGAACATAAGCCTCCGCCGACCGGGCCGGGCATGCTATCCGGACCTTTGCGGGCGCGGGAACGGCCCCGTACCGAAATACCCCCGGCAGTCCCGCCTTCCGCCGCTAAACGTATGCGCCCCGCTTTGCCGGCCGAAAGCGCCGGGCCCGCGCCGGTACTGAAGACGCCGGGCCGCAAGACCGCGCCGCCTCCGCTTGCGCAGCCCGATCCGTTTCAACCGGAATCGCAGCAGCAAATCATTGCGCAACGGGAGTCCCGGCAAGAGGCCTTTGCGGTGCCGCCTTCGGTTCCCGATGAGCCGGCGCAGCAAGTGATGCCGAAGGCGGCACCGCCGGATCCGCCCGCAGAAATAGGCGGTCATTCCGTGCCGGAAGCCGCAGCAGTTGAAGAACCGATCGCTCAGGCGAACCGGCAGGCTGCGCAAAAATCGATGGAAGAAGATTTTCGGCGCGCCCGGGAACAGGAAGCAAGGCAGCAGGAAGAAGCCGATGCAAAACGCGCGGCCATGGAATCGGACGCGGCAACGCAAGCCGTCGAAGCCGCGCGGCGGCAGGCTGCCGTCCTTGCGCTTCAAGAGCAGGCGGAGGCCGCGCAAAAGCTCGCGGCAGAAGAAACGATGCAGCGGCAGGCGCAGGAACGGGAAGCGATGAAACTGGAGGAAACGAGAAGGCAGCAGGAAGCGAAGGCGGAGCGCGAGGCAATCGAACTCGAAGCCAGAAAGCAGGCTGAAGAAGCCGCTCGCCGGCAGGCAAGTGCACTTGCACGCCGTCAGCAGGAGGAGGAACTTGCGGCCAGGGACAAGGCGCAGGAGTTCGCCGCCCGCCGGAAAGTCGAGGCACCGGCGGCGCAGCAGCGCGAGGCGGAAAGCAGCATTGCCGCCAGTGCGCCGACGGCCGGTACGGCGAACCATGACAGGCCGGCAGCAACGGCGAACCTGCCGAAGAGTATCTCCGGCGGAGATCTGGCGAGCAGGGCGCTCGAGCAGGCCAGGAAATCCGATCCGCTGCGTGCGCCGCAGGCTGCGCGCCCCTCGGTCAACGATCTGGAAAATCCGCGCCGGGGCTCCATCTTCGGCAGCATCGACCGCGAGATCGGGTTGACGATGTACATCGAGAGCTGGCGCCTGAAGATCGAGCGCAACGGCAGGCTGAATTATTCGCAGGCGTCAAGGGACAAGGCACGCTACGATCCGATCGTCACCGTTGCGATCCGTAGCGACGGCAGCATTGAAGATATCCTGATCGATCGTTCGAGCGGGCGGCCTGAACTCGACGAAGCCGTGCGGCGCATCGTGCGGGTCAATGCGCGCTATAGCGTTTTCCCTCCCGAGCTGGCGCGCAAATACGACGTGATCGAGATTCGACGCGTCTGGGTTTTCGACGACAAGCTGAGGATACTGGAGGAAATGCGTTGAACAGGCCCGGTAAGCCGGCGCTTGACGAGAGCACAGCGCAATCCGGCGAAGGCCTGAATCCGAATGACAGTCAGGCTTCTCCGATTATTGCGCTGTGAACGCTTGCGCGTCGGCTGTAATCGGCCCCGTTATTTTCTGGTGCCCGAGCCGGTGACGGTTCCGACCGGGGCTCCATTGGGCCCGCCCGAATCCGTGCTGCCGATACCGGCCGGGGGCTCGCCGGGGCTGGGTCCCGTTCCCGAAGAGTCGGAAGAACCCGAGCTCGTTCCGGATGATGAGCGCGAACCCATTCCGCCCGAGCCCATTGAACTGCAGGCGCCGAGGACAAAAACGCATGCCAAAGGTAGGATCCATTTATTCAATTTATTCATAAAACCTCCTTGAAAATATTGGAAAACGGCACGTTTTATCCGTCGCGCCGGGGCGTTGCAATTGCATCAAGTAGAACCGTGTTTGGACTGAGAAGTTCCTGCAAAAAATTGGGATTGATCGCAATTGATTTCCGGATTCAATTTTTTGATCAACGGAAACATCGGGTGGACAAGACATCCTGGTGATGCGGCAAGAATGATCATAAAAAAACCCCGCCGAAGCGGGGTTTCGATTCGAGCGACGCCGATTACTTCGAGCGTGTACCGACCACTTCGATTTCGACGCGGCGGTTCTTGGCACGGCCGGCAGCGGTCTTGTTGTCAGCCACCGGTTGCTTCTCGCCCTTGCCTTCGGTGTAGACGCGGCTGGTTTCGATACCTTTCGATACCAGATACGCTTTCACCGCTTCGGCACGGCGCACCGACAGTTTCTGGTTATACGCATCCGAGCCGATTGCGTCGGTATGGCCGACGGCGATGATGACTTCCAGATTCATGCCTTGCAGCTTGGAGGTCAGGTCGTCGAGCTTGGCCTTGCCGTCAGGCTTCAGGACCGCCTTGTCGAAGTCGAAGAAGGCATCGGCGGCGAAGGTGACTTTTTCCGAAGTCGGTGCGGCGGCCGGAGCCGGCGCGGGAGCAGGCTCCGGTGCAGGCTTGGCAACCGGAGCCGGGGCGGCTTGCGCCAGCACGCCGTCGCAGCCGACGACTTTGGCGTCGGCCGGGGTCCAGTAGCCGGTATGGAAGCACAGGCCGGTGCCGCTGCGCACGACGACGCCGCGTGAATCCTGAACGTAGGCGCTATACGGTGTTTGCGCCTGGGCGTCCGTGGCAACTTGTGCGGACGCAGAAAAAGCAACGACTGCGGTCGCAGCGAAGACGAGGTGTATTAATTTATTCATGTTTCTCCTCTCGGTTGGGGATATCCGCAGATTAACTGCGCAACAAATTGACGACATCAAAAATGATTAGTGAACGGATAATACCATGTGGTCCAAAACATCACATGCTGAACATTGTCCACATGCAATGTCATTAACTTAACTCCATTTTGCCACACGCATGTCAATGTGACCTTGGCTGTCAAATCATCTAAACCATGTTTTCGATACATTGTAGCATTTTTGCAACGGAATATTGCAAAAATGCAGTTTTTCCAAAAAGCTTCTTGTCATTTCCTGAAATAAGCATTAGACGCAAAAACTAATGTTTTTTACAAGAAAGTTTGGAATCTGCTTTTCAGTATTTTCACATGGCTTGCCAGCAAGGTATTGTATTAAAGCAAAGGATGATCATTTATTTTGCCTGGCCGCGTGCTTCGATCACGACACGGCGGTTCGGCGCAAGGCACGCGACCAGTTTTTTTCTGCCGAGTTTGTCATCACAGGATTTGACCGGTTGAGTCTTGCCTGCGCCAAGCGTGTCAATTCGAGCGGAGACCCCTTTTGCTTTTAAATAAGCGGCAACCGTGTCCGCCCGCTTTTCCGATAACCGCTGGTTGTATTGTTGCGAGCCGATACGGTCGGTATGGCCAGTGACAATGACGATATCGATTTTGGCGCACGCGCCAAGCTTGCTTAGCACTTCGTCATCAATGCGTTTTTTTGCGGGGTTCGCCAATACTGCTTTGTTAAAAAGGAAAGTTTGATCATTAGTCAGCGTGACGGCAAAATCGCAACGCTTCGGTGCTGCAGCGGCGGCAACTGCAGGAGCGACCTGAATGGCGGGAGCGGTTACTTTGGCAATCGGCGGCGCGAGCTGTCCGTCGCAGCCTGCGACTGCATCGGCGGGTGTCCAGTAACCGGTGCGCCAGCACAATCCAAACGGGCTGCGGACAACGACGCCGCGAGCATCCTGCATATAGGCGCTATTACCGGGCTTGGCCTGGATATCTGTAATTGTTTGAGAAAAGGCGCCGACAGCGGCCGAACCAAAGACAAGGCCAAAGGCAATTTTATTGAGCATTTTTATGTTCGCGTGTGAATGAGGTCGTGAAACGATGGAGAGTGAATGATCAGACCGCATTTAAACATATTTTTTCAGGAAGTCAGAACTTTTGCCCGTGCTGTCGGCGACCGCAAAGCACCTTCGGAAAAGCCGGGGCGAGGCTTGGCTCGCGTGGTAAAATCATGGGCTTTGAAGCATCGCGCTTACCTGTCGCGATGCTGCATAAATCATAATCAACCTTAGCCAGAGACTAGCCGACCCGCCAATGGATCAATTCGCTAAAGAAACAATTCCGATTTCCCTCGAAGAGGAGATGCGCAAGAGCTATCTCGATTACGCGATGAGCGTGATCGTGGGGCGCGCCTTGCCTGATGTGCGCGATGGTTTGAAGCCGGTGCATCGCCGCGTGCTGTTCGCGATGCATGAGATGAATAACGTCTGGAACAGGCCGTACGTAAAATGCGCCCGCGTGGTCGGCGAAACGATGGGTAAATACCATCCGCACGGCGATCAGTCGATTTACGACACGCTGGTGCGCATGGCGCAGGATTTCTCGTTGCGCTATACCCTGGTGGACGGTCAAGGCAACTTCGGTTCGGTCGACGGCGACAATGCTGCGGCGATGCGTTATACCGAGTGCCGCCTGGACAAGATCGCCAGCGAGATTCTGGCCGATATTGAAAAAGACACAGTCGATTTCGTGCCGAATTACGATGGCAAGGAAAGAGAGCCGTCGGTGTTGCCCACCAGGATTCCGAACCTGCTGATCAATGGGTCGTCCGGCATCGCAGTAGGCATGGCGACCAATATTCCGCCGCATAATATTACGGAAGTGATCAACGGCGCATTGCACGTATTGCGCAACACGGATTGCACGATCGATGAGCTGATCGAGATTATCCCCGCCCCTGACTTTCCCACCGCCGGCATCATCTATGGCGTGTCCGGCGTACGCGACGGCTATCGCACCGGCCGCGGCCGTGTCGTAATGCGCGCCAGGACGCACTTCGAGGAATTCGGCAAGGAAAACCGCACCGCGATCATCGTCGACGAGCTGCCGTACCAGGTTAACAAGAAGTCGCTGCTCGAGCGCATTGCCGAACTGGTGCGCGACAAGAAGCTGGAAGGCATTTCGGACATCCGCGACGAATCCGATAAATCCGGCATGCGCGTCGTGATCGAACTGAAGCGCGGCGAAGTGCCGGAAGTGGTGCTCAACAACCTGTACAAGCAAACCCAGTTGCAAGACACGTTCGGCATGAATATGGTCGCGCTGGTCGATGGCCAGCCGAAGCTGCTGAATCTGAAGCAGATGCTCGAATGCTTCCTGTCGCACCGCCGCGAAGTCGTCACGCGCCGCACCGTGTTCGAGCTGCGCAAGGCGCGCGAGCGTGGTCATGTGCTGGAAGGTTTGGCTGTTGCGCTTGCCAACATCGACGATTTCATCGCGATCATCAAGGCGGCGCCGACGCCGCCGATCGCGAAATCGGAATTGATGGCTCGTGCCTGGGATTCGTCGATGGTGCGCGAAATGCTGGCTCGCACCGGCGCAGAAAACAGCGGCGGCATCGATGCCTTCCGTCCGGAGAATCTGCCCAAGCATTACGGTATTCAAACCGACGGCCTGTACAAGTTGTCCGACGATCAGGCGCAGGAAATTCTGCAGATGCGCCTGCAACGCCTGACCGGTCTGGAGCAGGACAAGATTGTCAACGAGTACAAGGAAGTGATGGCGCAAATCGCCGATCTGCTGGATATCTTGTCCAAGCCGGAGCGTGTGACCAGCATCATTACCGATGAATTGACTGCGGCCAAAAATGAATACGGCGAGGGTGCGAAAGATGTGCGTCGCTCGCAGATCGAATTGAATGCAACCGACCTCGGCACCGAAGACCTGATCACGCCGCAGGACATGGTAGTGACGTTGTCGCACACAGGTTACATGAAGTCGCAACCGGTATCCGAATACCGTGCGCAGAAACGCGGCGGACGCGGCAAACAGGCGATGGCCACCAAGGAAGACGACTGGATCGATCAGCTGTTCATCGCCAACACGCACGACTATATTTTGTGTTTCAGCAATCGCGGACGCTTGTATTGGCTGAAAGTATGGGAAGTCCCGCAAGGTTCGCGCAATTCGCGCGGCAGGCCGATCGTCAATATGTTCCCGCTGCAGGATGGCGAGAAGATTACAGTCGTCCTGCCGGTATCCGGCGAAAATCGCACCTTCCCTGAAGACCGCTACATTTTCATGTCGACCAGTCTCGGCACGGTCAAAAAGACGCCGCTCAGCGATTTCAGCAATCCGCGCAAGGCCGGGATTATTGCAGTCGACCTGGATGAAGGCGATTTCCTGATCGGCGCCGCCCTGACCGACGGCAAGCATGATGTGATGCTGTTTTCCGATTCCGGCAAGGCGGTGCGTTTTGATGAAAACGATGTGCGTCCGATGGGCCGCACCGCGCGCGGCGTGCGCGGCATGAACCTGGATGACGGACAGCAGGTGATCGCATTGCTGGTCGCGGAAAACGAACAGCAGTCGGTGCTGACCGCCACCCAGAACGGTTACGGTAAACGCACGCCGATCACTGAATACACGCGTCATGGCCGCGGCACCAAAGGCATGATCGCGATCCAGACCAGCGAGCGCAACGGCAAGGTGGTTGCCGCCACGCTGGTCGAGCCAAACGATGAAATCATGTTGATTACCACCGGCGGCGTATTGATTCGCACACGCGTCGCCGAAATCCGTGAGATGGGTCGTGCAACGCAAGGCGTGACCTTGATTGCCGTCGAGGACGGAACCAGGCTGAGCGGCTTGCAGCGCATCGTCGAATCCGATGTCGAAGAGGAAAACGGCGGCACGGAGGAAGAATGACCCGCATTTATAATTTCGCACCGGGGCCGGCCGCCTTGCCGCAGGAAGTATTGACCCAGGCCGCCGCCGAAATGCTCGATTGGCATGGCAGCGGTTTGTCCGTGATGGAAATGAGCCATCGCGGCAGGGAGTTCATGTCGATTCTGGAAACGGCGCAGCGTGATTTGCGCGAACTGCTGGCGGTTCCCGGCGACTACCGGATTCTTTTCATGCAGGGTGGTGCAATTGCACAGAATGCGATTGTTCCGATGAATCTCGTCGGGAGGAAGCCGCAACCGGCCACGGTCGATTTCATCAATACCGGACAATGGTCGATCAAAAGCATTGCCGAAGCACGCAAGTACGCGACCGTGAATGTGGCCGCGTCATCGGAAGCTTCGAAATTTTCTTCAATACCTCCGCGCGAAACATGGCGCCTGACGCCTGACGCGGCTTACGTGCATGTATGCACCAATGAAACGATCGGCGGCGTTGAATATCATTTTGTGCCGGATGTCGGCGACGTGCCGCTGGTGGCGGATATGTCGTCGCACATTCTGTCGCGCGTGATCGATGTATCGAAATACGACGTCATTTACGGCGGTGCGCAAAAGAATATCGGCCCGGCAGGATTGACGATGGTAATCGTGCGGGAGGATCTGCTCGGCCATGCGTTGTCCATTTGCCCATCCGCGTTCGACTGGAAAGTGGTTGCGGAAAACGAGTCGATGTACAACACGCCGCCGACCTATTCGATTTATATCGCCGGCCTGGTTTTCCAATGGCTGAAGCGCCAGGGCGGCGTGGCCGCGATCGAACAGCGCAATATTGCAAAAGCCTCGTTGTTGTATGACTATCTGGATTCCACCGATTTTTATGGCAACCCGGTTGCAAAAGATTGCCGCTCGCGGATGAATGTGCCGTTTTCCCTGCATGACGCATCGTTGAACGATACGTTTCTTGCCGGCGCGAAGGAACATGGGCTGTTACAGCTCAAGGGGCATAAATCGGTTGGCGGCATGCGGGCATCGATATACAACGCGATGCCGATCGAAGGTGTGCGGGCGCTGGTGGATTATCTGAAGGAATTTGAAAAGCAAAACGGCTGATGAAAGAAACAGGGCCGATATTTCCTTTCCCTTGCGTCCATCCGGATGCAAGGAAGGATGGGGGTAGAGCGTTCGGACGTCCGCCGCAGTATGTCAAGGACTCTACCCATCCCGGCCCTCCCTTGTCTCCGGACCACCTTTATGGTGACAAGGGAAAGAGTGAAGTGACTGCGTAGATAGAACAATGGACAATAAACTCAAACCCCTGCGTGAACAAATCGATGCACTCGACAAGCAGATTCTCGATCTGCTGAACCGCCGCGCGCGCGTCGCGCAGGATGTCGGCCATCTGAAAGCCGAAATCAATGCGCCGGTATTCCGCCCCGAACGCGAGGCGCAGGTATTGCGCAATGTGGCCGAACGCAATCCCGGTCCATTGGACGGAACCGATGTGCAGACGATTTTCCGCGAGATCATGTCGGCTTGCCGCGCACTGGAAAAGCGCGTGACGGTCGCCTACCTCGGTCCGGCCGGCACATTCAGCGAACAGGCGGTATACCAGCAATTCGGCCACGCCGTCGAGGGCATGCCTTGCGCATCGATCGATGAAGTGTTTCGCGCCGCAGAAGCAGGAACTGCGGATTTCGGCGTCGTGCCGGTTGAGAATTCTTCTGAAGGCGCGATCAATCGCACGCTCGATCTGCTGCTGCAAACTACGCTTGCGATCAGCGGTGAACTATCGATTCCGGTGCATCACAGCTTGATGAGCAAAGCCGGTTCCATGGATGGCATCACGCGCATCTGCGCTCACTCGCAGGCGCTCGCGCAATGCCAGGTCTGGCTGAATCAGCACTATCCGAATATCGAGCGCCAGGCGGTTGCATCGAACGGCGAAGCCGCGCGTATCGCCGGCGAGGATTCGACCGCTGCGGCGATTGCCGGTGAAATTGCAGGTCAAAAATACAATCTGCAAGTCGTCAACGCGCATATTCAGGACGATCCGCATAACCGTACCCGGTTTGCGGTGGTCGGACGTCTGCAGACTGCCCCGAGCGGCAAGGACCAGACTTCGCTGGTGCTGTCCGTGCCGAACAAGGCCGGCGCGGTGTATAACTTGCTGGCTCCGCTGGCCAGGCACGGCGTATCGATGACACGCTTCGAATCACGCCCGGCGCGCATGGGTACCTGGGAGTACTACTTCTATGTCGACGTCGAAGGACATGCGCAGGACGACAAGGTGGCGAAGGCGCTGGCGGAGTTGAAAGAAAACGCTGCGTTCTTCAAAATATTGGGCTCGTATCCCTTTAGTTTGTAATTTGATTCGTCATTCCTTGCTGTATCCGGAATGACGGTCTGGTTTTTTTGGAAATCCATCATGTCTATTCAATTCGGACCCGATTACGTCCGTGCCATCGCTCCCTATCAGGGCGGCAAACCCATTGCGGAAGTAGCGCGCGAATTCGGCCTCGACGCGGCAAAGATCATCAAGCTCGCATCCAACGAAAATCCCTTGGGCATGCCCGAATCGGCCAGGCAGGCGATGCTGGAAGCGGTCGCCGACATCGGCCGTTATCCCGATTCGAACGGATTCGAGCTGAAAGCGGCGATCACCGCGAAATACGGCGTGCCGCAGGAATGGATTACATTGGGCAACGGCAGCAACGATATTCTCGAACTGGCCGCGCATGCTTTGGTGCAGCCGGGGCAATCGGTCATGTATGCGCAGTATTCGTTCGCGGTGTATGCGCTGGCAACGCAGGCGGTCGGCGCGCGTGCAATCGTAGTCGCCGCAAAAGATTACGGACACGATCTGATCGCGATGGCGCGGGCGATCACATCGGATACCAGGCTGATTTTTATCGCCAACCCGAATAATCCCACCGGCACCTTTATTCCTGCCGCCGATATCGAAGCGTTCCTGAAAATCGTCCCTCGGCAGGCGGTGGTTGTGCTCGACGAGGCGTATAACGAATACCTGAGTCCCGAATTGCAATATGAGTCGATCGCCTGGGTCAGGCAGTATCCGAATCTGCTGGTATCGCGGACCTTGTCGAAGGCATACGGTTTGGCGGGTTTGCGTATCGGATTCGGCATTGCGCAGCCGGCGCTTACCGATTTGCTCAACCGTATCCGTCAACCGTTCAACGTGAATTCGCTGGCGCAGGCAGCCGCCATCGCGGCATTGAACGATCGCGCTTTTTTGCAGAAAAGCGCAAGGATCAATGCAGACGGTTACAAGCAATTGACGCAGGCATTCGATGCGATGGATCTTGAATACGTGCCGTCGTTCGGCAATTTTGTGCTCGTGAAGATCGGTAATGAAGACGGCGCCGGAGCGCGTGTAAATCTGGCTTTGCTGAAGCTCGGCGTGATCGTACGGCCGGTCGGCAATTATGGTTTGCCGCAATGGCTGCGCATTTCGATCGGCTTGCCGGAAGAGAATGCGGCATTTATCGAAGCCTTGAAAAAGGCATTGGTCTGAATCGCAACCATCACTTTTTAAGCGGCTTCCCGTGTTCAAAAAAATCGCAATTTTCGGTGTAGGCTTGATCGGCGGCTCTTTCGCGCTGGCACTCAGAAAAGCCGGTGCGGTCGAACAGGTCGTCGGCGTCGGCCGCACAATTGCGACGCTGGCGCGAGCGAAGGAGCTCGGCATCATCGACGTGATGAGCACCTCCGTCGAAGAAGCGTTGTGCAATGTGGATCTGGTGCTGATCGCTGCTCCCGTCGCGCAGACCGGGGCGATACTCGCTTCCATCAGGCCGCATCTGCAGCCAGGCACGGTCGTGACCGATGCCGGCAGCACTAAAAGCGATGTGGTCGTGGCCGCCCGCAAGGCGCTCGGCGACAAGATCGCGCAGTTCGTGCCCGGGCATCCTATCGCGGGACGTGAATCGAACGGGCCGGACGCTGCCATCGCCGATTTATATGTCGGCAAAAAAGTAGTGCTCGCAGCGTTGCCGGAGAATACGACACAAGACGTCTCGCGGGTTGCGGATGCATGGCGGCAATGCGGCGCCGTCATCCATCAATTGACGCCCGAAAAACACGATCGCATATTTGCGGCTGTCAGCCATTTGCCGCATCTGCTCGCATATGCACTGGTTGACGACATTGCGAAAAAACCGCATGCCGACCTGCTGTTTCAATATGCCGCAAGCGGATTCCGCGACTTCACGCGGATTGCGGGATCATCGCCGGAAATGTGGCGCGACATTACATTGGCCAATCAGGCAGCGTTATTGGAGGAGCTGGATTCCTATACGGCCCGATTGACGCAATTGCGCAGCCTGCTGGCATCAGGCGATGGCCAGGCGATTGAAGCTGTATACGCGAATGCGCAGCATGCGCGGCTGAATTGGATACGTACGATCGAGGCCGCCGAAGCGCACAATAAACAAGGCGGAGATTAATGAAACGCTATCCGCATCATCTCGACTTGCAACCGGCGCTGCATGCGCAGGGCACGGTACGGCTGCCGGGTTCAAAGAGCATTTCCAATCGTACCTTGCTGCTGGCTGCGCTCGCCAATGGCACGACGCAGATCATGGATTTGCTGGCTTCCGACGATACCCATGTGATGCTGATGGCATTGCAAACCCTGGGCGTCAAATGGGAGCAAATCGGCGAAACGCAGAACTATATCGTGCATGGCGCACAGGGCGCCTTGCCGGTGCATCATGCCGACTTGTTCATGGGCAATGCCGGCACTGCGATTCGTCCGCTGACCGCGGCACTCGCAGTGATGGGCGGTGATTACTCTCTGCATGGCGTGTCGCGCATGCATGAGCGTCCGATCGGTGACCTGGTCGATGCATTGAATGCCATTGGCGCGCGAATCGAATACACGGGTGTGGCCGGCTATCCGCCGCTGCATATCCGGCGTGGCCATATCCATGCGCAACGCCTGCAGGTGCGCGGCAATGTGTCGAGCCAGTTCCTGACTGCATTATTGATGGCGGCGCCATTGATCGCGAAAGAGCAGGCCGTCACGATTGATGTGGCTGGCGATCTGATTTCAAAGCCGTATATTGAAATCACGCTAAACCTGATGCGCCGCTTTGGAGTGGTTGTCGAACGCAATGGCTGGCAATCGTTTGCCGTGCAAGCCGGTCAGAAATACATGAGCCCGGGCATCATTCACGTCGAAGGCGATGCGTCGTCCGCTTCCTATTTTCTTGCGGCAGGCGCCATCGCCGGCGGACCGGTGCGGGTCGAAGGAGTTGGCCGGAACAGTATTCAGGGCGATGTGCGTTTTGTCGAAGCGTTGCAGCAGATGGGCGCGACCGTGACGATGGGCGATAACTGGATCGAAGCAAAGTCGAATGGCATCCTGAAAGCGATCGATGCCGATTTCAATCACATTCCGGATGCGGCAATGACGATCGCCGTGGCGGCGTTGTATGCAGACGGCCCCAGCATCTTGCGCAACATCGGCAGCTGGCGTGTCAAGGAAACCGATCGTCTTGCCGCGATGGCCACCGAGTTGCGCAAGCTGGGAACGGTGGTGGAAGAGGGCGCAGATTATTTGCGTGTGACGCCGCCGGTTCAGATAAGGCCTGCGGCGATTGATACCTATGATGATCATCGAATGGCGATGTGCTTTTCGCTGGCATCGCTGGATGGTGCCGCACGCAAAGGCAACCGGATCCGGATCAACGACCCGAAATGCGTTGCCAAGACTTTTCCGGACTACTTCGATGCCTTTGCCAAAATTGCGCAAAATACATTGTTCTAACCGGAATGCTGCCTTGCGCATTGGCAACGTATCCCTGAAATTATTGCGGCGATACATTCAAGCAATTTGTATTACCGATACCAGACAAAACAAGCGTCCTGTTGCTTCACATATATTTCAGTAATGAATATTTCTTCTATTCCCGTTATCGCAATTGACGGCCCTACAGCATCCGGCAAAGGCACCGTCGCGCAAAAAATCGCCCGGCACCTCGGTTTCCATTATCTGGATTCAGGCGCATTGTATCGACTGGCCTCCTTGTCGGCGCTGCGTAACGGAACCGGGCTGGACGATGAGCATGCGCTTGCGAAGCTGGCCGGTACGTTGCCATGTACCTTTATTGGTGAAAAGATACTTCTTGCCAATGAGAATGTAACGGAAGCCATTCGTGCAGAAGAAGTAGGCAATACCGCTTCCAAAATCGCGACGCTGCCGGCTGTACGGCAGGCTTTATATGGCTTGCAGTTGCGTTTCCGGACGGCACCCGGTTTGGTGGCCGATGGACGCGACATGGGAACGGTGATTTTCCCGCAGGCGCCGCTGAAGGTGTTTTTGACGGCCAGTGTCGCAGCGCGCGCCCAAAGACGCTATAAGCAATTGATTGACAAGGGTTTTTCTGCTAATATGGAAGACCTTCTGAAAGATTTGACTGAACGGGATGCGCGTGACGCTAACCGGGCAATTGCGCCGCTCAAGCCTGCTGAAGGGGCATATTTTCTGGATACGTCCGATATGACAGCCGATCAGGCAGTCGAACAAGTCCTCGCCTGGTATGCATCCGTAAAAAAAATGGCGTGAAGTTTGCAGTCCGTGATTTGTAATGTTCATTTAGTCTAATTGGTGCCCGGCCGGACGCAAAGTCTTGCCTGGTTTTGAAAAACCTTAACCCAATATTTGCCGCAATCCGCGATCAAGATTGGCTAACCTTGTTTAAATCTATGTCAACTGTTGCTACCTCCACATCTGCATCTAAATCTGCACCCAAATCTGCACCTGATATGGAAAGCTTTGCCGCCCTTTTCGAGGAGTCGCTGTCACGTCAGGACATGCGTTCCGGTGAAGTCATTTCGGCCGAAGTCGTTCGTCTCGACCACAATTTCGTGATCGTCAACGCCGGCCTGAAGTCCGAAGCGTTCATCCCCATTGAAGAATTCAAGAATGACAATGGCGAACTCGAAGTCAACGTCGGAGATTTTATTTCCGTTGCGATCGAGTCGCTGGAAAACGGTTTCGGCGATACCATCCTGTCGCGCGACAAGGCAAAACGGCTCGCGTCGTGGCTCTCGCTTGAAAAGGCGATGGAGTCCGGTGAGATCGTTATCGGTACCGTCAATGGCAAGGTCAAAGGCGGTCTGACTGTCCTGACCAACGGCATTCGCGCCTTCCTGCCGGGTTCGCTGGTCGACACCCGTCCGGTCAAGGACACTACGCCGTTCGAAGGCAAGACCATGGAATTCAAGGTCATCAAGCTCGATCGCAAGCGTAACAACGTCGTGCTGTCGCGCCGTGCCGTCATCGAAGCATCGATGGGCGAAGAGCGCCAGAAGCTGATGGAAACCCTGAAAGAAGGCACCGTCGTTACCGGTATCGTCAAGAACATCACCGACTACGGCGCGTTCGTCGATCTCGGCGGC
>JAQGLW010000092.1 GCA_028292665.1 Herminiimonas sp. | reverse complement strand
CGGCGATGCCGCGAAACGACGGCAAGCAGACGCCGTTTCGCGGGCATCCGGTGTTTGTCGCACAGCATGCCACGGCAACCTGTTGCCGCAGTTGTCTTGCGAAGTGGCACGGAATACCGCCGGGTCAACCGCTGACTGCCGATGAACGGAATCATGTGGTCGGGGCGCTGGAGCGATGGTTGCGATCGCAAATGGAGTGCTAGAGCGGTTTGCGTATCGGTGTATGGGCGCTGTGGGCCGCTTTGGAGCGCATGGCGGCGTTGTTCGTCGCTGGTGTGGCTGGCCACACTGCGCTCCTCGCGCCTTGCCCTGCACCACGAACCACCCCGCATCACCCTCACACTGTTTTGAAAACCGCTCTGGGGTATAAAAATTAGGAATAGCTTGCACCCCGAAATGTCATTTTACTTAGCGCCCGGCGAAATATACTATTCCAGCCACAGGAAAAGATCCGTTCGATGAAAAGGCGCGTTCATATGGCGTTCTCACTTCGTCGATGCAAAAAATGGCAGGAGACGCAGTCAGTAGAAAATCAGCCGGACCACCCGCCCGGACTATAAGGGAACATCGTTCCTTTATATAAGAATAATGATTTTGGAGACACGCAATGCCCCACGACAAAGATCAAACCCACTGGCATGAACCGGCGGGTAACAAGAAAGCCGGCTTCGGCAAGTTCAGCAAGAAGCCGACACCGTACGACGCGTTCATGGAAGAAGAAGGCATTCCGGTATTTCGCGATATCGGTATCAGCAAGGTGCAGAATTTGCCGCTGGCTCCCTGGAAGCGCAAGGGCGGAAAAGGCCATTTCATCCAGTTGTACGGCACTGAGGGCAAGTGGGGCTGTTACGTCATCGAAGTGCCGCCCGCTGGTGCTTTAAATCCTGAAAAACACATGTACGAGGAAATTTTCCTCGTGGTCGAAGGCCGCGGCACGACCGAAGTCTGGCAGGAAGGCGATAAGAAAAAACACGTCTTCGAATGGCAGACCGGTTCGATGTTTTCGATCCCGATGAACGCCTGGTATCGCATCGTCAATGGCACTTCTAGCGGCGCCCTTCTGCTGGCTGGCACCACCGCGCCGAACGTGATCAATCTGATGAATGACTTCGGCGCCGTCTTCAATAATCCCTACATCTTCCATAGTCGCTTCAGCGGTGCTGACGACTTCTTCAAGCCTAACGACAGCATCGAAACCGACCCGGTTCGCGGGCTCGCGATGCGGCGCACCAACCTGGTTCCGGACGCGATGAACTGCGATCTGCCGCTGGATAACCGGCGCTCGCCGGGCTATCGCCGCGTCGAGCCGTTCATGACGAATAACTGTTTCTACTTCTGGATCGGCCAGCATGAAAACGGCCGCTATTCCAAAGCCCACGCCCATAGTTCGGCCGCGGTGCTGATTTGCCTCAACGGTAAAGGCTATACCTATACCTGGCCTGAAGAAATCGGCGAAACGCCGTGGAAAGACGGCCGTTCCGAACGGGTCCGCCGCATCGACTACGAGCCGGTCGGCATGGTCACTGCCGCTCCTGGCGCCGCGAACTGGTATCACCAGCATTTCAGTTCGGGTTCGGATCCGCTGCGCCTGACCGCCTGGTTCGGACCGAATAGCCGCTCGCGCATGCCTGGCGTGCCGGGCGAAATCGTCACCGATTCCGGCGCGATCGACATCACCGAAGGCGGCAACGCCATTCCCTACTGGATGGAAGACCCCTACATCCGCCAGGAATACGAGGCCAAGCTGAAAGAGGCGAATGTCACCAACCGGATGGATCCGAACTGGTATCTGCCGCCCGAGCGCAAGTAATCAATCGTCCGCGATCGTTCGCGCATTCTTTTTGCAGCATGGTTTCCCAACAATAAATTCCGCCCGGATTTATCAGGCTTTCGTTCGCCATTTCGAATCGAAACACGCGCGATAGCCGATAGTGAAAGCAAGGCAAGGCGGTCTTTAGCGAAACGCATTCTTGAGGTAGACATGAATCACGTTAATGGAAACAAGCAATGCAAGATCCGGCATCCGAATTTATTGAAGTCCTTGTGTGCCCTCGCCGCCGCGACGCTGCTATGCGTGCCGCTGGCGCATGCGCAATCGGCGGATCAGGGGCCGAACGACGCTCTGTACCAGTACTCCGGCGCGGACCGTGATCAGCAACTGCTGGAAAAAGCCCGCCAGGAAGGCAAGTTGACCTGGTACACGTCGATGACGCCGCCGGAGTCCGGTCCGCTGGCCCAGGCCTTCGAGAAAAAATACGGCATCAAGGTCGATATCTGGCGCGCCAGCGGCAACAAGGTCATGCAGCGCGCGATCACCGAAGGGAAGGCCAGACACTTTACGGTCGATGTGGTTGAAACCAGCGGCGCCGCCGTCGAAATGATTGCGCGGGAGAAACTGCTCTCGTCGTTTTACAGCCCTTATCTGACAGATCTGCCGCCAGACGCCATCCCGAAAAGCCGCTTGTGGGTATCCGACCGGATCAATTTCTTTGTGGTCGCCTATAACACCAAGAAATTCAAACGCGAGGACATTCCGACAACCTACGAAGGTTTCCTGGACCCGAAATGGAAGGGGCAGATCGGCATTGAAGTCGACGATGCCTATTGGATGGCGACCATCGTCAAGAAACTGGGCCTGGATCGCGGCACGAAATTATTCGAACAATTAAGCGACATGAAGCCCGACGTACGCACCGGCCATATTGTGCTGACCGGACTGGTTGCGGCCGGCGAAGTACCGGTGTCGCTGACCAACTCCAACTCGGCGGTGGAATCTCTGAAACGGCGCGGCGCCCCGATCGACTGGGTGCCGGTAGAGCCGGTGATCGGCGAGGGATTGGGCCTGGCCGTGGCGAAAAATGCGCCGCATCCGCACGCCGCCTTGCTGTTCGCCGATTTTATATTGTCGCCGGGTGGACAGGAACTGCTCAACACGATGGGCCGTGTACCGGCCAGTACCAAAGTAAAAAGTTATCTGAAGGATTTTCCCTTCACGATGATGGACTCCGTCAGGCTGCTCGACGAAGACAAAAAGTGGCAAACGCAATGGAATAGCCTGTTTCTCAAAAAATAACACGCCCTGCCATTGTCATGCCCATATGGTGCGACAAAAAAAGGAGACGTATGTTTAATAATAAAAAGAAATTCATCACGGTCGTCATCGCCGCCGCATTCGCTTTATCGGCAGTCGGCGGTGCAGCGTTTGCCCAGGCCGCAGGAAGCGCCGAAGCGGCATTATATAAAGGCGCCGATCGCCAGCAGCATCTGATCGACGGTGCAAAAAAGGAAGGCGAACTGCTGCTGTATACCTCGCTTTCGGTGGATGACCTGAGCGAACTGACTACCGCATTTGAAAAGAAATACGGTATCAAGGTCAAGGTATGGCGCTCCGGCGGCGAGAACGTGGTGCAGCGCACGGTGACCGAAGGCCGCGCCAATCGCTTCGACGCCGACGTGGTCGAAACCAACGGACTGCAACTGGAATCGCTGCGCCGCGAGAAGCTGCTACAGGAAGTAAACTCGCCATATGTGCGCGATCTGATTCCGGAGGCGGTGATGCCGCATCATGAATGGGTCAGCACGCGGCTGAATGTCTACACCTTTGCCTACAACACCAATCTGATCAAGAAAGACGATCTGCCGAAAACCTATCTGGATCTGCTGGATCCTAAATGGAAAGGCAAGCTCGGCATCGAAGCGGACGATTCGGATTGGCTGGCTGGCGTGGTCTCCGCGCTTGGAGAAGCAAAAGGCAAACAATTGTTCCGCGACGTCGTGGCGACTAACGGGATATCGGTCCGCAAGGGACATTCCCTGTTGATCAATCTGGTTGCTTCCGGTGAAGTGCCGATGGCGATGGACATCTATAACTACAACGCAGAGCAGCGCAAGGCCAAGGGCGCGCCGGTCGAATGGTTTGCGATCGAACCCACGCTGGCTGCACCGCAGGGTGTCGGCGTCTTGAAACACGCGCCGCATCCGAACGCAGCGGTACTGTTCTACGATTTCATGATCACCGATGCGCAACCGATTTTACTGAAACGCAATTACGTTCCGACCAGCAAAAACCTGGACACCAAGTTGAACAAGATGCCGATGAAATTCATCGACGCCAGGATATCGCTCGATGAAATTCAAAAGTGGAACAAGGTCTACGACGACATCATCGTCAAGCAAACCAAATAACCAACAACGGACAATCGAATAGGAACGGCCTCATGGGAAATAGTACTGGCGGGGCAAATCCGTCGACGAACAACAGCATCGGCAGCACCGGCAACACTGACAACAACGGCGCTACCGCAATCAACGAAGCCAGGGTACTCATCGATCCCTACCACGATTGGGCTGAAGGGGAAAATATCCCGATTCATCTCGATTTCGGCCACAACCTGCTGGAACTGGAAACCGGCCCCTGGGGCCGCTACGAGGCGCGCGGCTGTTTCGCGCATACCCACGGCGCCGGCGATTTCATGTCCAACTATGTGCTTGAAGTCGCGCCTTGCAATAAGACCCGCCCGGTCAAGCATCTGTATGAAGTCTTTTGTTATGTGCTGGCCGGCCACGGCTCGACCAAGGTCTGGCTGCCGAGTGGCGAAACCCGTGTATTTGAATGGGGTCCGCAGGCGGTGTTTGCGATTCCATTGAATTGCCAATACCAGATCTTCAACAGCACCAGCTTGGAGTCGGTTCGGATTTCATGCACCAACGATGCGCCGATCACCATCAATCTGTATCACAACATCGATTTCGTCTTTAATAATCCATTTGAATTCCCGGAGCGCGCCGGCCAGTCGAAACACTTCGACGGTGAAGGCGATCACACCGCCTATTCTCACGGCAACAATGCCAAACGAAATGTATGGGAAACCAATTTCGTGCACGATCTGACCAGCTTTAAATTGTATGAGCTGGAAGCACGCGGCAAGGGATCGATGAGCATGAGTTTCGTGCTGGCTGACGGCACCATGCATGCGCATGTATCGCAAATTCCAAAAGGCCGTTACAAGAAGGCCCATCGTCATGCCGCCGGCACGCATGTGCACGCGATCGACGGCTCGGGCTATTCGCTGCTGTGGCACGAAGGCGATTCCGAATTCAAGGAGTTTCCGTGGAAGCACGGCTTCATGTATACGCCGCCGTTCTGGATGTTCCATCAGCATTTCAATACCTGTCCGAATCCAGCGCGCTATCTGGCGTGCAGTCTCGGCAGCCGGCGTTATCCGTTCATTTCGCTGCGGCGTAAAAGCGCCGAGGGTGCGGGATCGCTGTCGATCTCGCAAGGTGGCCGACAGCTCGAATACGAAGATCAGGATCCGCGCATTCACCGCAAGTGGCTGGAAGCGTTGCGCGAGACCGGCGTCACATCCGAAATGGGCGAGATATTCGACGAACCCGCGATTCTGGAACTGCCTCCTGAAGCGATGACTGGCGTCATCCGCCAGCCGCGCTCGATCGGCCCCGCCATCTGAGACCGGCCAAGGAAACAGCACAAGGAAGTAGCGCAAAGAAGTAATACGAGGAAGTGATACAAAGAGCTAGCCCGCACAACATCGCGCTCTATCAATTTTTCAGAACTTCGGTCCGTACAACGGGATACGGCTTTACTATTTTTTCCTTTCGGCTCATTATCGGAGCTATCGAAAAATATAAAGTCGTAGCATTCAATGGACTGACATGATTGACGGACGCATTAAATTTCGCCATCTTCAGTGTTTTCTGGCTGTCGCGAATCACGCAAGTGTTCAAAAAGCCGCGGTGGCTTTATCTCTGACGCAACCCGCGGTTTCCAAGACCATTAAAGAGCTGGAGGATTTCTTAAATATCCTCCTGTTCGATCGCGGCTATCGCGGCATGCAGATGACCCAGCGCGCCGAAGTCTTTTTTACCTATGCCGAAGCGGCGGTCAATGCGCTGCAGCAGGCTACCGAGTTCATGGGGCCGGCAAAAAAGGCGCCAAATCCTGTCATCCGGATCGGCGCCACGCCGTCCATGACGGTCTCGTTCATGCCGCAAGTATTAATGGAATTCGAGCGGCGCATCCCCAATGTCCAGGTCAGCATATTGACAGGCGAGACAGCCTATCTGGTGGATCAACTGCGCGACGATGAATTCGACCTGATCCTGTGCCGGCATCTGGATGCTGAACAGATGGTCGGCTTTTCATTCGAATTCCTGTACGCGGACCCGTTGGTCGTGGTAGTTCGGCCAGGCCATCCCATGCTGACTGAGTCGCTTGAAAAAAGCGGAAAATCGCGCCGCTACATTTCCATTCTTCCGCCAAAGACATCGATCAACCGCCGCGCCGCCGCGCCATTGGCAATGGCCTTCGACCTGCGCCCCATCGCCCATTTCGTTGAAAGCCGTTCGATATCGTTTGGCCGCACCTACACCATGAATAGCGACGCAGTCTGGTTCGTTCCCTGGTGCGCCGTAAAACTGGATGTGGAGCAAGGCAGGCTAGTCAAATTATCACCACCGGTAACGGCGGCCAAGGAATCAATCGGCCAGACCGCGCGCTCCACCGGCCTGATGATGCGCTCGAACTTCACACCCTCCACGGAATTGCAAACGCTTATAGACATCATGCGGGAGAATGCGCTCGCTGGCCGGACGTAAAAATGCCGTTCAGCTCTTAACTGAGCGGCAAGAGGAATCAGACCGATCTTCAGTTCGGTTCGGGAATTCAGGCTGGCTTGTCCGCACCGACTTTCGCGGTGCCCACCTTGATTTCAGCGTAGTTGTAGTTTTCATCCAGATCGCGTGGCTTCCAACCGACTGCGCCGGGCGCCGATTCGCTCGGCCGTGGGATTACCTGTTTCTGGAATAGCAGGTTCATGAACAGATACATTGGTTTGGTCTTGATCACCAGCGCCCGTGCCGGCTTGACCGGATCCTTGTTGAAATGCTGATGGACGCAGTTGTTATGCACGATCGCAATGTCGCCGGCTTCCCAGTCATAGCGAATGCCATCATGGATTTCATAGCCGGCGCCGTCCAGGATATAAAATGCCGCCTCGTTGACATGACCGTGCTTGCCTGATTTTCCGCCCGGGCCGTATTCCTCCAGATGGAAGTGAAAGGTCTGAGTGAGGCCATCCTTCGGTTCGATAAAATGCCGGCTGAAGACTTGCGTACCGTCGGTGAATGGAATTGCGGCGGCCTTGCGCACCCGCGGCATATTTCGCAGACGAATCAGCTCATCCTTCAGATTGTAGGAACCTTCAATGCCGCGTACGAAAACACGGTTTTTATTGCTGTTGTAGGCGCTCGACATATTTTCTCCGTGATGTCATTAATGCTGATTCATTGATGCTAATTCGTTGAAGCCGCTGCATTGAACCTAGAGCGGTTTTCGTATTAGTGTATGGGCGCTGCGGGCCGCTTTGGAGCGCATGGCGGCGTTGTTCGTCGCTTGTGTGGCTGGCCACACTGCGCTTCTCGCGCCTTGCCCTGCACCCCAAACCAACCCGCATCACCCTCACACTAATACGAAAACCGCTCTAATGAATTCCAGCTCCCTTAATACGATAACGCCGCGCCCCGCAGCGCCAGCATGCCGCGCTTGGGCGCAAACAGGAATGCCAGGATGAAGATGCCGGCCTGGATCAGCACGATGCAAGGGCCGGTGGCGCCATCGATATGGTAACTGACCAGCGTGCCGGCCACGCATGAACCGGTGGCCGCCGCCGTCGCAATTACCAGCATCCGCTCGAAACGGTCAGTCAGCAGATAGGCAATCGCCCCCGGCGCCACCAGCATCGCCACGGCCAGGATAATCCCCACCACTTTCAGCGCCGCCACAATGGTCAGCGACAGCAGCACCAGCAATCCGTAATGCAGGGTGCGCGCCGGCAAACCCACCACGCGTGCATGGCTGGGGTCGAAACAATACAGCAGGAAGTCGCGCCGCTTCACCAATACGATCAGCAAGGTCACGCCAGCGATGACGCCCATTTCAATCAAATCGCGCGTGTCCACGCCCAGCATGTTGCCGAACAGGATATGGGTCAGGTGCAGATCGGTCTCGATTCGCGCGAACAGCACAATCCCCAGCGCGAACATGCCCGAAAACACGATCCCCATCACCGTGTCTTCTTTTAAACGACTGTTCTCCTTCAGATAGCCGGTCAACACCGCGCAGGACAGTCCTGCCGCAAAGGCCCCCACGACCAGCGGAATGCCCACCATGGCCGCCACCACGATCCCCGGCAATACTCCATGCGAGATCGCATCGCCCATCAGCGACCAGCCCCGCAACACCAGATAGCAGGACAGTACGGCGCATACAGTCCCAACCAGCAGCGCGATCGCCAGCGCACGCTGCATGAACGGATACGACATCGGAACGATGACCCAATCCAGGATTGCGTTCACCGAATTCATGATGGTATCCCCGCCGTTTTTGGCAATTTCACCGGCATGGTGTGGCGGCGTGCCGCTCTTAAACCATGTTTCGGCGCAAAGATGAACGCCGCCATGAAGATCAGTACCTGCACCACCACGATCACGCCGCCAGTGGCCCCATCCAGGAAATAACTTAAGTATGCGCCGAGGAAACTACCGACCGCCCCAACGCCGATACTGATATAAATCATGTTTCTGAAGCGGTCGGTCAGCAGATACGCCGTCGCACCGGGCGTGATCAGCATGGCCACCACCAGCACCGCACCCACCGTCTGCAGGGCCGCCACCGTGCAGGCGCTCAACAATGCAAAAAACAGCACTTTCAGGAAGGTTGCATTGATCCCGACGACGCGGGCATGGTTTTCATCGAAAAACACCGCCATGAAATCCTTCCACTTCAGGCACAGGATCGCCAGTGAGATGCCGGCGATGATCGCCACCTGCACCACGTCCTCGTCCGAGATTGCCAGGATATTCCCAAGCACGATCGACTGGATATTGACCGCGGTCGGATGCAGCGACGCCATCAGCAAACCCAACGCGAACAGCGAGGTAAATACCAGCCCGGTCACCACGTCTTCGCGCAGGCGCGTCTTCTGCTTGATCAGCCCCATGGCCGAGGATGCCAGGATGCCAGCAAAGAACGCCCCCACCGCATACGGCAGTTGCAGGATATAAGCGGCCGCCACGCCCGGCACCACCGAATGCGCCAGCGCATCGCCCATCAGCGACCAGCCTTTTAACACCAGATACACCGATAAAAAGGCGCAAGCCACGCCCACCAGCGAACTGACCCACATGGCCTTGAACATGTAATCATAGGTGAACGGAATCAGCAGTTCGTGCATGACCATATGCATCGTCATCCCCGCTTCACCGGCTGGAGGGATGCCACCCGGTCGGTCTCCGGCAAGGCGGACTCGTCCGGTTGGAAATGCCGCAGCGCGCCACCGAAGGCCTGCTCCAGATTGGCTTTGGTAAACACGTGCCGGGTCGGGCCGGCCGCCAGCACGGTACGGTTCAACAGCACCACCTGATCGCAGAAATCGGGCACCGCTTCCAGATTATGGGTCGACACCAGCATCAGATGCCCTTGTTCGCGCAACGCCCGCATCAGATCGACGATGGTTGCTTCGGTTTTGACATCCACCCCGGTAAACGGCTCGTCCAGCAGAATCACGCGGCCCTGCTGGGCCAGCGCTCGCGCCAGAAAGACCCGCTTCTTCTGGCCCCCGCTCAGCTCGCCGATCTGGCGTTCGCGCAAGGCGCTCAGTCCAACCCGCTCCAGCGCCTCGTCGACCTTGCGATGATCCTCGCGCGATGCCATTCTCAGGAAA
Source organism: Herminiimonas sp. (assembly GCA_028292665.1). Taxonomy (GTDB): domain Bacteria; phylum Pseudomonadota; class Gammaproteobacteria; order Burkholderiales; family Burkholderiaceae_D; genus JAQGLW01. The sequence continues at coordinate 4,959 of JAQGLW010000092.1, read as the reverse complement.
TTCATGTGGCCGTAGCGTCCCATCATCACCACATCCTGCACCGAGACCGGGAAATTCCAGTCGACTTCCTCGCTTTGCGGTACATAGGCCACGATATTGCGCTTTAATGCCTCACCCACCGCCATGCCGCACACCTGGACCGCACCGCAGGTCGGTTTTACAAACCCCATAATGGATTTGAACAGGGTTGACTTGCCGCTGCCGTTGACGCCGACCAGGCCGCAGATGCTGCTTTCGCCCAGTTCGAACGAGGCTTCCGACAGCGCCAAGTGGCCATTGCGATAGACCACCGTGACTTCCTGTACCGAGATACTGGCTTCGAAATCTTTTTTAACCGGTTGCGGGGTAGTCCCGGCTTCCCGGGTCTTATTTAAAATCAAGCGCGTGACATTGTTCATTGTCCAAATCCTTTCGCGACGGTTTCCACAGTGACTTTCAACAGATCGATGTAGGTCGGCACCGGGCCGCCGGCGGCGCTGAGCGAATCCACGTACAGCACGCCGCCGTAGCGGGCGCCATCGGATTCACGGGCGACCTGTCTGGCGGCGCGGTCCGAAATCGTGCTTTCGCTGAACACCACCGGAATATGGTTCTTGCGGACCAGATCGATCACCTTGCGCACCTGCTGCGGCGTGCCCTGCTCGTCGGCATTGACCGGCCATAAATACGCTTCATGCATCTTGTAATCGCGCACCAGATAACTGAACGCGCCTTCGCTCGATACCAGCCAACGCTGGGCCTCTGGAATCCGCACCAGCCGCTGGCGCAGCGGTTCGTCCAGCGCCCTGATCTTGGCCGCATAGACCGTCGCATTACGTGCATAGACAGCGGCATTGTCTGGATCGGCCTTGGTCAGTGCCTTGCGGATGTTCTCGATATAAATCAGGCCATTGGCCGGCGACATCCAGGCATGCGGATTTGGCTTGTTGGTATATGGCCCTTCGGTAATGCTCATCGGCACGATGCCGTCCGACACCACCACGCTCGGCACATTCCTGACGTTATCGAAGAACTTGGCGAACCAGCGTTCCAGATTGAGTCCGTTCCACAGCACCAGATCGGCCGATTGCACCTTGACGATATCGCGCGGCGTCGGCTGGTAATCGTGGATCTCCGCACCCGGCTTGGTGATCGATTCCACCAGCGCCGCCGTGCCTGCCACGTTCTGCGCAATGTCCTGAATGATCGTGAAGGTGGTGACGACATGCAACTGCTTCTTTGCAACAGGTTGTTGCGCACCGGCGGCCGACATCAAAAAAACGCAGATGAACAGCGTGATCAGCCGCATCAATCCCAACCACGCATTAGGCCCAATCCAACTGACAATTTTATTGAGCGCCGACTGCATGTGCATGCGTTTCGCGTTTCGTTTAACGACTGCTATTAATCAAGGTCTTGAACTGCGCTTCGGATTTCGCCTGGCCATTCAGTAACGCAGCGCCGTCCAGATACTTGATCTCGATACCCTTGACCGGCGATTCAACCAGCGTGCTGGTCGGCGGATAGCCGATCTTGGCCAGGATCGCCTGTGCATCAGGCCCGAGCATGTAATCGTAGTACAGCAACGCCGCGTTAGGATGCGGCGCTTTCTTCGCCACGCCGATGCCACTAAAAATACTGACCGCCGGCTCAATCGCAAACCAGTCGACCGGCGCGCCCTTTTTCCTGGCCTGCTCGGCGGCGTATTGATAAACCGTCAGCGCCAGCGGCACTTCGCCCGCGGCAACCAGACTAACCATCAGCGTGTGGCCCTGGCGGACCGACAGCGTATTGTTGGCGACCAGGTCCTTGAAGAACTGCGTACCTTTTTCAGTACCCATATCGCTGATGACCGACGCCAGCCAGTCGTTATCCGAGGCTTCGATACTCAGCTTGCCCTTCCACTTGGGATCGAGCAGATCCTGATAGGTCTTGGGTAAATCTTCCTTTTTGACTTTATTGGTGTTGTAAGCCTGAACCACGACATACTGCAGATCGGAGGCGTACATGTGATGCTTCGGCAACGCAGCCGGAAGCAGCGTTTTCTGGACCGGCGAATGAATCTCCTGCAGCACATTCTCGCGCGACAGCGCTTCCAGATAAGTCGAGGTGCTATGCACCACATCGACCACCGGCGCGCTGCGGCTTTCATTGAGCACTCGTTGCAAAATGGATTCGCCGACCGCCTGCCAGACCTTAACCTTGATTCCGTATTTCTTCTCGAACGGCTCGTTGAGCCGCATCACATATTCTCGCGGCATGGCGGTGTACAACAACAGCGAACCTTCCTTTTGTGCAGCCTCCATCAATTTCTGTTCACGATCTTTTCCCTGATAACTTGCCATGCTTTGCATGGTTTGTGAGTGCGCATTTTTTGCGGGAAAAGTCGCTGTCAATAATAAACACAGGCCGCAAGCCAAAGTGCGTCTGAAAAGCCGATGGGTAGTAATCAGATTCATGCCTTCTCCATTTTTTAGCTACTTTTATGAAAGAGAAATTTGTCTCGTCGATCGACATCTACATCCAACACCACAAACCGGTAATACAGATTCGCCCGAACCGGGTTCAACATCCGGTTCTGGCAATCGACGTTTATCACTTCCCGATACCGCTATTAAATTTTGGCAAGCTTTTCCGAAAACGGCAGATTGAAAACACGCTGCGCATTGCCGCCGAGAATGGCGCGCTTCTGATTCTCGTTAAGGAACGGCAAATCGTAAATTACGCTCGGCGCATCGAAGTCCCAGTGTGGATAATCGGATGCATAAAGCAATTGCGTATCGGCCTTGATGAACTTGAATGTCTGCTCCAGCATTTCCGAATTCGCCGTCATTTCCATCGGCTGGCAACCGTAGAACATATCGGTGATGTATTCGCTCGGCAGCTTTTTCAATGCGGGGCATTCCGAGCTGCGCATCATGTATTCGTTATCCATGCGCTGCATGCAGAACGGCAGCCAGGCCAAGCCGCTTTCCAGCCAGATAACTTTGAGCTTCGGAAACCGCTCAGGCAGGCCATTGACTACCCAGTTGAAAATATTCAGCATGTTGTAGAACGTGAATCCCAGCCCATGCACCGTGATGAAACGATTGGCCTGTTCAAAGCTGCGGTCATTGGCGTTGAAACCGGCGTGGAACGCGAGCGGCAGATCGGCTTCTTCCAGCAGGCGGTACACCTTCATGTAAGCGTTATCGTGCACCGGCTTGTAACGCACGGTCGTCACCATAAAACCGACCACGCCTGGCTTGCCGGCGAACGCCTTGACCATCTCGTAGCTGGCTTCAGGATCGTTGAAAGGCAGATACAACAGCGACTTGATGCGCGGCTGATTGTCGGCCAGCACGCGTTCCACCAGCCAGCGGTTATAGGCCCAGGCCAGGCTGACTTCGAACTCAGGCTGCGGATGCAGGCCGAGCGACAGCATGGCGGTCGGAAACAGCACAGCGTAATCGACGCCAAAGGCATTCATGTAGCGATGGCTCAGCGCAGCGTCGCGATCCTGGCCAGGCGGTGTCTTTTCGGTCTTGCGCATCGGATAGCGCAGCACGCGGCCACCCATATCCTGATGCCCTTCGCGCCGCGCCATCAGCGTCTTGCCGGTGCGCTGGCTCGATAGCGCAAGCTGCTTGAGCACCGGATCTTCGATGTACTCGATGATCTCGCCGAAGCGCTCGGTTTCGTAGTGATGGCAATCCACATCGACGATCAGAAAGTCTTTGTAGTTGCGCTCGATGGCCTGTTTTCGTGCGTGCCCCAAATGGCTGGACGTATCGAAATCCTCGTTAATTACGTGATTGGCGCCACTGGTAGGTAATTCCACTTAAATCTCCTTAAATCTTTTGGGTCGAATACGACGCTGGTCTAATGATTGGAATGGTTGGACCAAGTCTGAAACATACCCAGTTCGAACAATTGCACATTCACCGCTTCGAGCATCCGGGTGCAGGCAATCATGACGTCGGTGGCCGATACGCCATGGCCCTGGCTAAAGATCGGAATCTCCTGGCCGGCGTGGAAATTGGCGACATACAGTCGCACGGCCAATGCCAGCAGCTTCTGGACGTCCTCCATCGGTTCCGGCTCAAAATGCTGATCGGTTTCAAGCATGGCGTTGGTGCGCTGAATCTGTTCTTCCAGATAAGCAACGGCTTCGGACATTTCCGCAACGGTATCAAGCGAGGACATAGATATTTCCCTCCTCAGTAACGACTTCGTATTTCCGTAATTTCTTTTTCCGATCCGCAACGCAGGCACCGGTTTTGATGTCGTATTCGACGCCGTGCCATGGACAGACAATATGTTCCTGCGCCATATCGAAGCGCAGGCCGGCCGAGGTTTTGTCGGGGCGAATGACCTCGATGACCTTATGCATCGTGATGCCCTCGCAAGCCGGGCCCCCTTGATGCACGCATAAATTCCGGTAGGCGACCAGGTCCGCGCCGCGCCGATAAACACCGATCTCCAGATCGCCTTCGCGCACCAGTTGACGGGCGCCGTCCGCGAGATCGCTCGCCTTGCATACGAAAATCTTTTTCATCCTGTTCCTCTCCTGTCGCTGCTTAACTATGTCACTGCCGGGGCAGATGCGAAATTGCGGGCGAAACCGTCCCCTGCCGAGGGCTGAATGGCTCTCGAACGCATCGGACTCGCTTGATTTTTTCGACTGGCTTTTGTCTCTAAATAATTTTTTGCATGATCGACATGATCACCCTGCTGTCGACATGCGTTTTACCGTGAGACGAACAATATATTTCGCCGTACGCTAAGTAAAATGACATTTTGGGTTGCAAGATATTCCTATTTTTCATACCTTTGAAAAATTAAAACGAATGAATAAAAAGAGCTGTTGACTTTTAATGAGCGTTGTTAACTTTCAATCCTGTTTCCTCAGGATTGAGAGCGATGCCAAAAGAACTTAGAGCCCGTTTGAAAACCCGATAAAAACGAACTAATGCGGTTGTCTGATGCGCGAAATGCGCA
>JAQGLW010000065.1 GCA_028292665.1 Herminiimonas sp. | reverse complement strand
TCCGCTTTGTTGCCGCTTGAAGACGACCGGCTGACGTTGCCTTCGGTTATTTTTTTCAATGCGGAGGACGACAACGTCAGCTACGGCCGCGCCGCGCTGTCCGATTATCTCGCCGGTTACGAAGGCCGCCTGATGCGTTCGCTGAAGAGCCTGCTGGGAACGTCGCTGATCGACGACCAGACCGAGGTGATGGGCCGCGCATTGCCGTTTCGCGCATTGCTGGCGCAATTCATCGGCGAACTCAAACGCCGCGCCGAACATTCGGCCGGGCGGGAATTCAGCAGCGCGGTATTCGGACGCCCTGTTTTCTTCGTCGATGCCGATGCCGACGCCGACAAGCTGGCGCAGGACACGCTGGCCGATGTCGCTCGAACCGTCGGTTTCAAGGAGATTGCATTCCAGTACGAACCGATCGCCGCCGCATTCGATTACGAATCGCAGATCGGGCGCGAGCAGCTGGTGCTGGTCGCCGACATAGGCGGCGGCACGTCGGACTTTTCACTGGTGCGCCTGGCGCCGGAACGGGCGCGCAGAGCGGACCGCCGCGACGATATTCTTGCCAATGGCGGCGTGCATATCGGCGGCACCGATTTCGACAAATACCTGAGCCTGTCCAGCGTGATGCCGCTGCTGGGACTGGGCAGCCGGCTCAAGAACGGCAGCGAGGTGCCGTCCAGCTATTACTTCGATCTGGCAACCTGGCACACCATCAACCTCGCTTACACGAGAAAAGCCTGGCAGCATCTCAAGGATGTCTATCGCGACGCCTGCGAGAAAGACAAGCTCGACCAGTTGCAGGAACTGATCAAACAGCGCTCCGGCCACTGGCTCGCATTGAAGGTCGAGGAAGGCAAGATTGCGCTGTCGGACGCTGCCGTCGTCGAGATGGCGCTGGAGCGGTTTTCGCCGCGCCGGAGCGTGACGCTGCGGCGCTCGGACTTCGATGCCGCGATCGGCAAGCTGGTCAGCACGGTTGAAGATACGGTGACCGGTTTGCTGCGGGACGCCGGTGTTGCCGCCAATGCGGTCGATACGGTATTTTTTACCGGCGGCTCGAGCGGTGTGCCGCTGTTGAGGGAAAAAATCGCGGCGCTGGTGCCTGGCGCGCAGCGCGTGGAAGGCGATCTGTTCGGCAGCATCGGGGCGGGACTGGCGCTGGATGCGCTCAGGAAGTTCAGTTAGAAGTTAGAGCGCTTTTCATATCGTTCCTGCACCCAACCGGTGCGCACCGCCGTCCGCGCCACCCACTTGATCAGGAAGATCGTGGATATGATCCGGAAAAAATGAAATGCGGTCACCACGGGCGCGCCGATGCCGAAAGTCTTGGCGATGATGGCCATCTCCGCCATCCCGCCCGGAGCGACCGATAGAAAAGACGTCAGCAGCGGAATCCCGATCGTCTCTGACAGCCCCCACGCAAGAAGCAGGCAGATCGCCAGCATGCTGAGCGTGACGATGGCGGAAGAGATCAGCATCCTCGGCGACTCGACAAAGAATTTCTTCGTCATGTGCTGGCCCAGACCCCAACCGATAACGATCTGCGCCACCGCCAGCACGCTCTGGTAAATCCTGCCGTGCACGCCCGACGCCGCAAACGCGCCGGCCAGGAATACCGGACCGAGAACCCATGCGTTGGGCAGCCCCGCGCGATGCAGCAGCCAGCCGCACAGCGGCGCGGAAAAAGCGAGGATGAGCGCCATCTGCCATGTGACTTCCGGCGCGCTCGGCGACAGGAACCTGGTTGTTCCGGCGCCGCTCAGATAGGCGATAAAGGAAGCCGCGCTGACCACGAGAATGATCCGGATCGCATGCGCGGATGCAACCAGGGCGCCGTCCGCGCCGGCTTGCTGCGCCTGGATCGACATCTCCGCCGATGCGCCGAGCGCTACCGCGTAGATCGCCGTCGGCGCATCGAGCCGGGCCATTCTTTGAATGACGCGGGCGAACAGCATCGTGAGTCCGACCGCAAAAGCGGCGCCGAGAATCATCCAGTGCCCCATCGACGCCACTTCCCGGATGACTTCCTGCGTGAAATACAGGCCGATCGCCGTTCCGATCGTGATCTGCGCGGCGCGGCGCCCCAGAGCCGGTTGCCTGGCTGCGGATCCGAACAGGCTGAGAATGGCGACGGCAATCATCGCCCCCATCACCCACGGCAACGGAATCGAAATCTTGTAGGCAACGATACCGCCGGCGGAGGCAACGCCAAACGTCAGGAATTTGCGCCAGATGACGATGCCGGCATTCGGACGGACCGTCATCCAGGCTCCCGGACAAGTCGCGCCGGCGCAGCTTCTTGATTCGGGGGCGCCTCGTTCATTGCCGCGGAATCCTTTCAGCCGGCGAAGCGCGCGAGATCCGGTTCAGCCTGGTCGAACAGCGTGGCGATGCTGTCCGCCATTTCCTCCGCGCCTGCTTTCGAAAGACCGCCGTATTCGCAATTTGCCGAAAACTTGCGCCGGAGATCGGCATCGCTCAGCGGACGATCGACGCCGCCCTTGAAAAAATCCTGCCGATGCTCGTGCACTTCTCCGTTCTTCAGAGTCACCCGGACATGTCCGGTGAACCGGTTCGGATAAGGATTGGCCGGATCGACGACATAAGACACCTTGCCTGCGAGACGCACCAGCTCCGGACTCTTGACGACGTCTTCATCGTATTCGCCGAGGCCGGCGTCGTCCCTCAGGATTCCCGCCGCAATCGCATAAGGAACGCTGAATTTCGCGGCGTAGCTGTTCGGCGGAGCGCGCTTCATGTCGAGCGGCTCCCACAGCCGATGAACGATCCCCTCGGCGGTTTCGCATTCGATGCGTTCGATCGATTCGGGATCGATTCTCTTTTTGCGGAATTCGCGCGCGCAGTCGATGTACGGGTGAGACATGGTTCCGCAGGCGTACGGTTTGAATGCGATCGTCGTCCAGATCCAGCTTTGCCCGAATCCGTCCATCATGGCCTCGAAGTCGCCGTCGAGCGTATTGGCGAATCCGTGAAAGAAACCATGCTCGCCTTCGAACACCGTTCTGGGACCCTGAAAGCCGCCCATGGCCAGCCGGATCGCGCGATATCCTGACTGCGCCGCCCATCCCGGGTGCATGCGCTTGGTCCACGACCCGTCGGCCAGATATTCGATGATCCCGGAGGCCAGGCTGCCGGCAATGCCGAACGCATCGACCAGCTGCTTTTCCGGCAGCCGCATCGCGGCGCCGATGCCTGCGACCGCGCCCATCACGCCGAACACGGCAGTCGGATGAAAGCCGGCCTTGTGCGTGAGCATCGGCGCGACTTTGCATAACCGGCACATCACTTCGGCGCCGACTGCAATTCCCCTCAACAGGTCTGTCCCTGAAAGCTTGTGTCTTTCCGTCGCCGCCAGCAAGGCCGGCACAATGACCACCCCCGCATGGACCGGACCGCCCTCGTAAGTGTCGTCGAAGTCCTCGCCGTGCGCGGACGTGCCGTTGACGAATGCCGCGCCTTCGACGCCCAGTTTCCGCGCAGAGCCGATCACGGTGCAGGGCCCGTCCTGATCGATCGATGCCAGCGCCGCCTTCACATAGGATTGATTGCGGGCGGCCACGCACAGGCCGGAGATATCGAGCACCAGCCTGTGCGCCGCTACTCTTGTTCCCGCTTCCTTCTCGGGCCTGGCGGCGAGAATTCCTTGAGCAAGGCGTTCGGATATCGACTGCCCGTCAGACATGTTTTTTGATTTCATGAATCGCCTTCGATACGTTGGACGGGTTTATGTTGCCGCCGCGATTAATTCCCCAAGGTCCTTGCAAGCCGATATCCGCATCGAGACATCCCATGCCGCGGCCGCTTTTTCCTTGCCGAGGATCGGTTCGCTCTGGTCGATGAACTTTGCCTTCAATTGCTCATCGCTCATCGGATTCTCGACGCTGCCGATCGCATGCTCGATGAAGATGTGCAGATCCCTGCCGTCGGTCGTATGAATATGGATATCGGACGAGGCTTCATCGATGCCGTCATCGACTATCGCGTCGACTTTTGCGCGCAACGCCAACACCTCCGGCCGGTTCACGACTTCGTCGGTGTATTCGTGCTCGCCGGCCTGGCCGTACAGCAGGCCCGCCGCGCATGAGTGATATACGCTGAACTTGCTCTCGAGCCCTGTCGCCGGCGTTTTCTTGCCGGTCAGTTCCAGCACCAGCGAATGCACCCTGATCGTGATCTTTTGAATGTCTGCCGCTTTCAGGTTGTATTTGTTGCGCAACTGGACGCAGCCGTCGATGCTCGGATGAATCACGATGCCGCAGGCGAACGGCTTGTAGGTATTCAACGCGATTTCCCAGGACTCGCCCAGCCGTTCGGTGATCTCGGACCAGTCGGTTTTATCCGAGAACACCTGCATCAGGCCGCGCGGCGCTTCGAGCGCGCGTTTGGACGAGGTAAAGCCGTGTTTGGCCATCAGCGCGGACATCAGGCCGGCCTTTGCCGCAGCGCCCGGATGGAACGGTTTGGTCATTGTGCCGAACTGCTCGCGCAGGCCGGTCGGCTGCGATGCCGCAATTCCCAGCGCCATTTGAGTGCGCGCCGCGTCGAGCTTGAGCAGGCGCGAACATGCAGCCGCGCTTCCGAGCATGCCGGTGGAACCCGTGATATGCCAGCCGCGATCGTAGTGGTCCGGATAAATCGCATTGCCTACCCGGCAGGACACTTCAACACCGATCACCAATGCGTCGATGATGTCGCGGCCCGATGCGCCGATATGCTGACCCAGCGCCAGCAGCGCGGACGCCACCGGGCCGGCCGGATGAATGATGGTTTTAAGATGGGTATCGTCGAAATCGAATGTATGCGAACTGATGCCGTTGAGCAGCGCCGCATTGGCGATGTCGACTTTTTCCTTGCGGCCCAGAATCGATGCCTGTCCTGACGGCGCGAGTTCCATGACGGCAGCCAGCGCCGCCTGCATGGTCTCATGCGTGGAGGGACCGATTGCGCAACCGACCCAATTGGCGAACGTGCGATGTGCTTCCCGGTCGACGGCGTCGCTCCAGCCTTTCGACGGATGATTGACGATGAAGTCGGCCAGCAATGCGCTGATTGCCGGCGCATTCTGGTCTGCCTTGACTGTGGTGTTACGAGCCATATTCTCACTTTTATGAAACGTTAAAAAGATTGTGCGCCTTTGATCCCCGGACGACGGCCGGACGCACTCCATTATGGCCGACGTTTCAGGCTTGGGCCTTGCGCTGCCCGTTGCCGGCGGCACGAATCAAGCGCCGCCGCGCCGGCTCAACGCGCCAGTTTCACGCCTGCCTGCTGATATTGCACGCGCAGTTCCTTTTCGATCTCGTCGATCGATTTGGCCAGATCCATACCGTTCATGAAGCCCTCTTCGAGCTGATTGTCCAGTATGTATTTCTTCCAGGAAGCGGTAGCCCGCAGTTTTCCGAACAGGTCTTCCCAGTATGCGATGACTTCCTTCGGCACGCCAGGCGGCGCCATCACGGCGCGGATTTGCGGCGGGACGGTCACGTCGTAGCCCGCTTCCTTCAGCGTCGGAACGCCCGGGTAGGCCGGCAGATGATGGTCGGCAATCTGCGCCAGCACGCGCATCTTTCCGGCGCGGATATGCTCGCCCGCTTCCTGCGGTTCGATGATCATCATGTCGACATGGCCGCCCAGCAAGGCGGCGATGCGCTCACCGCCGCCTTGAAACGAGACGAATGCCCATTTGGTCCCGGTGCGCTGCTGCAGAGCCTGCCGCATGATGCTGTCGCGCGACGTGAGCGATCCCCCGGACTGCTTGAGCTGGCCCGGTTTGGCCCGTGCCGCTTCGATGAAATCGTGCATCGTCTTGTAAGGCGAATCCGCGCGCACCACGAAAACGGCAGGCTCGAGAACCAGGCGCGTCACCGGCGTCAGATCGTGCAAGGTAACCTTGGCCTCGCTGCTGATGAGCGGCGACGCAATCCATACGCTGGTGATCAGTCCGAGAGTATGCGTGTCTCCTTTCTTTTCCGCGAGGGCCGCAGCGGCTACCGCGCCGTTGCCGCCCGGCTTGTTCACCACCTGCATCCGTACCGGAAGGAGTTTCTCCTTTTCCAGCATATTGGCGATGGTGCGGGCGAGCACGTCGTTGCCGCCGCCGGGGCCGGTATGCACGATCACGTCGATTGTCTTCGTCGGCTTCCAGTCCGCATGCGCGGATCCGCCGAGACACGTTGCAAACACCGCCGCTGCTATGGAAATGATTCTCGAGAAATGCATAATTTCATTCCTTTCATGGTTCTTCATGTTTAACCTTCCTGGTCTATCACCTGAACGCGTACTGCATTGAACTTCTTGAACATCGGCACGATCAGCAGAAATGCGGTAACCGCGAGCAGCACTGCGGGAATCGGCCGGGACCATAGAATCGACAGCTCTCCGTGCGACATCATCATCGTCTGCCGCAGCGCTTTTTCCATGTTGTCGCCCAGCACCAGGCCCAGCACCAGCGGCGCGGTCGGAAAATCAAGCTTGCGCATCGCATAACCGAGCAGGCCGAACACCGTCAGCAGACCAAGGTCGAATATGCTGGATGACGTGGTGTAGACGCCGATTATCGACACGCCGAGAATCAGCGGGTACATTGCATAGCCGGGCAGCTTCAGCAACTGCGCGAAAAGCGAGACCAGCGGCAGATTCAGGATCAGCAGCATCACATTGCCGATATACATGCTGGCGACCAGGCCCCAGAACAGCGCCGGACTCTCTTCGATAAACAGCGGACCCGGCTTGAATCCCCACAGCACCAGAGCCGCGAGCAGAATGGCGGTGGTGCCGCTGCCGGGAATGCCGAGCGTCAGCAGCGGCACCAGCGCGCCGCCGGTCTCGGCGTTGTTGGCGCCTTCCGGCGCCGCCACGCCTTCGATCACCCCGGTGCCGAATTTCTCCGGATGCTTCGATACCGCTTTCTCAAGACCGTACGAGAAAAAAGAGGCGATGGTCGAACCCGCGCCGGGCAGCACGCCGATCAGGAATCCCACGACCGAGCCGTTCACGAATGCAAAACGGCAGTCCTTCATGTCCTGCCAGGTCGGCATCAGGTTTTTAAGTCCTTTCGGCACCGGCAGCATTTCGATCGGATCCGCCGTTTCCATGTTTGCCAGGACTTCACCGACCGCGAAAATGCCGATCGCGACAATGACAAACTCGATGCCGCCCAGCAGCGATGTCTGCCCGAAAGTGAAGCGCGAGGTTGCGCTGAACAAGTCGGTGCCCATGCCGGCGATCCATAATCCCAGCATCATCGACAACAACGCCTTGGTCAGCGATTCGCCGGCAAGCAGCACCACCATCGCGAGGCCCAGCGCCATCAACGCAAAATATTCGGGCGAGCTGAACGCAAGCGAAAGCTTCGCCAGCGGCGGAGCGACCAGCATCAACGCCACCACGCCGAAGGTTCCGGCGATGAACGACGCGATTGCGCTGATGCCGAGCGCCGGGCCCGCGCGCCCCTTGCGCGCCATCTGGTAACCGTCGAGGCAGGTAACCACCGAAGCGGACTCGCCCGGCACATTGAGCAGGATCGACGTGGTCGATCCGCCGTATTTCGCGCCGTAATAGATACCGGCCAGCATGATCATCGCGCCGGTCGGCTCCATCTTGAAGGTGAGCGGCAACAGCATCGCGATCGTCGCCGGCGGTCCGAGTCCCGGCAGCACGCCGACCACCGTGCCGAGCAGCACGCCGATAAAACACATGGCAAGAGCGGTTGGCGTTAACGCTACGGCAAACCCCTGCATCAATCCATTGAGAACGTCCATATGATCCCTATAAAAACATTCCGGAAGGGAGCGACAAATCCAAACCCCAGGAGAACAGCAAATAAAAACCGATCGCACCGCCGATGGAAACGCTGAGGGCGATACGCTGCGGCTGCCGGAACATGACCGCGATCATGAACCACCCCAGCAAGGAAAATGCGATCATGAAGCCCAGCACGTTGAGCAATGCGACACACACCGCGAGCGCCGCCCAGCATGTCAGCGCGCGGCGCAATTCACTCCACTTGAGCGCATTCTTCTCCGCAGCGGGGTCGACTTTCAATACGGCGCCTGCAACCAGCAGCAGCGAGAGCACCACCATTGCAATGCCGTACCACATTGGAAAAAAACCCGGTCCCGGTCCGTCTTCGCCGAGATAAATCCAGCCTGATGCTTCGCGAACGATGTAGCAGCCCAGCGCCGCCAGCACCAGGCCGGCCCAGAAGTCCCCCTTGCGGATAAAGTGATTCATTCGCTTCTTTCTGCCATTGCGTCCGGCGTTGATGTTGATGTGATGCGCCCCGATTCATTCGGCGCTTTCCCGAGAGCGGAAACCGGTACGGATCGATCCGGATTCCGCCTCGTCCGGGCCGGCGCCGCCGATGCGCTGGAGAGATTTCCTGTCAATTCGTTTTACGTTTATAGCGTCCGAGCGGCACGAGCTCGGCGACCGTCCCGCCCGGCGCGCGGAATTTCACCGGGATCACGCCGGGATCGCTGATGATTTTGCAGCCGTACGATTTGATCTGTTCGGTCGCCTGGACGATGTCCTCGACCTCGACCGCGAAATGATGAATGCACGGTCCGTCGCCCGCCGCCTTCGACTCCGCCGACTGCGTGTCGGCGTCGTATTTCATCAGCGTGAAATCGATCGCGCCGTCGGTCATGTGGCGCG
>JAQGLW010000037.1 GCA_028292665.1 Herminiimonas sp. | reverse complement strand
TAGCCGCTTTGAGCGGCTCACAAATTAAAGCCTCCGGCTTTGCCGGAGGATATTTACTCATTTTGTAACAGGAATGATTGAAACTGAACCACTACCATCGCCTACACGAACTTGCCAGATGCGTCTCCAAGGTCTAGCGCGATGAACTCAACGAAGGCGCGGATGCGATTTGACATCTGATGTCGCTGAGAATAGACAGCAAAAATATCGGCGTTTGGCGTATCGTAGTCAGGCAATACCCGGACGAGCTCGCCGTCATTCAGGTACTGTTTAACATCCCACTCAGCCCGCATCAAAATCCCATGACCGTCAAGCGCCCACTTCACGGCGATTTCGCCGTCGTTCGTCGTTAGATTGCCGCGAATTTTCACGGTCTCCGTCTTGCTAGACGCACCGCTGCCCGTTGTCAACCGCCACACGCCATACGCTTCGTCGCCTTGTCGAATACCGATACAGTTGTGCTTAGCGAGATCGTGTGCCGTGCTTGGCATTCCACGTAGGGCAAGATAAGAGGGCGCCGCACACAGCAGCCGTCGGTTCGATGCCAGTCGACGCGCGATCACGCGCGTGTCCGGCGGCTCGCCGAATCTAATACAAACGTCGAACGCGTCATCAGTCAACGGCGGTGGGGTGACGGATAATTGAAGCTGCACAGACACCTGGGGATATTTGGCAACAAAGCGAGAAATAGCAGCCGCAACATGGCCGCGGCCAAATCCAAGCGTCGCGTTGACGCGCAGCAGCCCTTTGGGGCGTTTTTTCGTGCTCCCGAGCAGCTCGGCCAGTTCGTCTATTTCGTCGAGAATTCGACGCGCGTACTCCAAATAGACTTCTCCCTCTGGCGTGAGCATCATCCGACGAGTGGTCCGATTGATAAGCACCACGCCCGCACGGCTTTCCATTTGCGTTAAATGCTTGCTGACGGCAGCGGCCGTCAGGCCCATCTCCCGCGCTGCGGCGCTCAAGCTGCCGGACGCAGCAAGCGTTGAGAAAAAACTTAAATCGGATGGTTGGACAGTTTCATGCATAGCGTGAACTTGTGAATAAAAGTTAAGGATGCATTGAGTTTAGCACCGGTTGGTATGGGAAAAACTGAGTAAAGTTCGCTCACCACAACTACATTCTGAAGGTCCGGAGACATGAAAACCTATCGCATCGCAACGATTCCTGGTGACGGCATTGGCAAGGAAGTCGTTCCGGCCGGTCAGCAAGTCCTCGAAGCGCTCGCCAAGGCAAACAAAACTTTTGCATTTGAATTCGAGGACTTTGATTGGGGCGGCGACTATTACCGCAAGACGGGCGTAATGATGCCCGAGGATGGACTCGACGCTTTGCGGGATAAGGACGCAATCCTGTTTGGGTCGGCAGGCGACCCGGATATTCCGGATCACATCACGCTATGGGGCTTGCGCCTGAAGATCTGCCAAGGGTTCGATCAGTATGCCAACGTTCGGCCGACTCGCATCCTTCCCGGCATTGATGCGCCGCTGAAGCGCTGCAAGCAGGAGGACCTGAACTGGGTAATCGTGCGTGAGAACTCCGAAGGCGAGTATTCGGGCGTAGGCGGCCGTGTCCACCAAGGGCATCCGATCGAAGCAGCGATGGACGTGTCCATAATGACGCGTGCCGGCGTCAAGCGGATCATGCGCTTTGCGTTTCGCTTGGCACAGTCGCGTCCGAGAAAGCTGCTGACGGTGATTACGAAGAGCAACGCACAACGGCACGCCATGGTGATGTGGGACGAGATCGCAGTGCAGGTTTCAAAGGAATTTCCGGATGTCACATGGGACAAGGAATTGGTGGATGCAGCGACAGCACGCATGATAAATCGCCCCGCGTCGCTTGACACGATCGTCGCGACGAACTTGCACGCGGATATTCTTAGCGATCTGGCAGCCGCGCTGGCCGGCAGCCTGGGGATCGCTCCAACGGGGAACATTGATCCCGAGCGCCGTTATCCGTCCATGTTCGAGCCAATCCACGGTTCAGCATTCGACATTATGGGCAAGGGCCTGGCCAATCCTGTCGGCACTTTCTGGTCAGTCGTGATGCTGCTCGAGCATCTTGGCGAATCTGACGCCGCAAAGCGCGTAATGCAGGCAGTTGAATCTGTCACTGCTGACACGTCCCTTCACACGCGTGATCTTGGTGGTACGGCAACGACGGCGCAGGTAACCGCCGCTGTTTGCGCACTGCTTACTAAATCCGAAGTATCGCGCAACAGCATCGCGGCGTAAGCACGACGACATCCACGCTGCTGGATTCTCGCAGCGCAGGCCCACTTGGCGGTGGGCCTGCGCTGCGAGAAAGCGACTGCAAGCTGAATCCGCGTCGCAACTGACGCGGTGTGGATAGGCGACCTGCACATTTCGTCGGCCGTCCTGATTCTCCAAACGTGGGGGCGAAGCCGCAGCGTCGCGCGCTCGACTGAGTTCGTACCCCCCACAGTAAATATAAAGCAGGAGACAATATGTTCATCCCGTGCCATCTCT
Organism: Herminiimonas sp.; assembly: GCA_028292665.1. Taxonomy (GTDB): domain Bacteria; phylum Pseudomonadota; class Gammaproteobacteria; order Burkholderiales; family Burkholderiaceae_D; genus JAQGLW01. The sequence goes on along the minus strand of JAQGLW010000037.1, from coordinate 11,613 downwards.
CGCCCTTCGTGCCTGCTCCGGCCAGCGCGGTAGGTGCGCGAGTTCAGAAATGAAAAATTCCACCAATCCCAAGCAATCAGCGGTCGGCGGCGCGATAGACGCACTGGACATCGATCGCCTATTGAAAGACATGTTCGCGGCCTCGATCGCGATCGCCCAGCCGGCGCTGCGCGTGCCTGACTTCCTTCCAGTTCCGCCGAGTGGGCGAATGATCGTCATCGGCGCTGGCAAGGCTTCGGCGGCCATGGCAAAAGCGGTCGAAGATCATTGGCCGGGCCCGCTCGAAGGTATTGTCGTTACCCGCTACGGATATGCGGTTCCTTGCGAGCGAATCGAAATCGTTGAAGCAGCGCATCCGGTACCCGACGCAAATGGGCTAATGGCGGCCGACCGAATTTTGCAACGTGTGTCGGGACTGAGTGCCGACGATCTGGTCCTTTGCCTCATATCGGGGGGCGGATCAGCGCTGCTGCCACTGCCAATGGAAGGCCTGACGTTGCAAGACAAGCAGGAGATTAATCAGGCTTTGCTCGCCAGCGGTGCAACCATTTCCGAAATCAATTGCGTACGTAGACACCTTTCCGCAATCAAGGGCGGCCGCTTGGCGGCGGCTTGTTATCCCGCACGCGTAGTCAACTTAATCATTTCCGATGTGCCTGGCGATGGTCTGAGCGATATCGCATCGGGTCCAACCGTCCCGGACGCAACGACCCGTGCGGATGCGCTGGCGGTCTTGCAGCGCTACGAGATCAAGGTGCCGCCTGCGGTGACGGCCCTTCTGGAGAGCAACCGGTCAGAAACCTTCAAGCCCGATGATCCTCGGTTACCGCACATCGAGACCCATTTGATCGCTACGCCTCAATTAGCGCTGGAAGCCGCCGCAAGGCAGGCGCTAGCAGTGGGAATCGATGTCCACATCCTTAGTGATGCAATCGAAGGCGAGGCCCGCGATGTAGGAAAGGTAATGGCGGGTATCGCCACCCAAGTGAGTCGCCGCGGCCAGCCTTTCCAAGCGCCCTGCATATTGCTGTCCGGAGGTGAGACGACGGTAACTGTCCGTGGGAACGGGCGTGGCGGGCGTAACGTTGAATTCTTGTTGTCTCTCGGCATCGCGCTAAACGGCGAGCCCGGCGTCTTCGCAATCGCAGGAGACACGGACGGCGTGGACGGCCAGGAAGAAATCGCGGGCGCATTGCTCAGGCCAGACACGTTGGCACGAGCGCGGGATCGCGGCATGCGGCCATCCGAGCACCTCGAAAACAATGACGCCCACGGATTTTTCCAGGTACTTGGCGACTCGGTGGTAACTGGGCCGACGTTGACCAACGTAAATGATTTTCGTGCTATTTTCATTGCCGCTCAGCGCGGCGATCTTTCAAGGAAAAACTAAATATGCGCCGCAATCGAAATGCCAAAATAGTCGCTACGCTTGGTCCCGCGAGTACCACTCGCGAGACCATTGAAGCGCTGTTAAAAGCCGGCGCCGATGTCTTTCGACTGAACTTCAGCCACGGAACTCACGAAGATCATCAACGCCGTCTGGAGATAATCCGATCCGTTGAGCAAGAAATGAATCGGCCCATTGGCGTGCTTCTTGATCTTCAAGGGCCGAAACTGCGGATTGGTACGTTTTTGAATGGATCCATCAAGCTCGAGCAAGGAAATACTTTTCGACTGGATCTTGATGCAGAGACACCCGGTGACACCACCCGGGTCGCGCTGCCTCACCCAGAGATATTCGCTGCGCTAACGGAGCATACGAATCTTCTGCTTGATGATGGGCGCGTCCACCTTAGGGTCGAACGTTGCGGTCCTGATTTTGCAGAAACATCCGTTGTTGTCGGAGGCGTGCTTTCGGACCGCAAAGGGGTCAACGTTCCTGACGTGGTGCTTCCGCTCTCAGCGATGACGGAAAAGGACCGCCGGGACTTGGAATTCGGTCTCACACTAGGTATCGACTGGATAGCGTTGTCGTTCGTGCAGCGCGTGGAGGACATCTTAGAGGTACGAGAAATCGTGCAGGACCGCGTAGGCATTGTCGCAAAGCTCGAAAAGCCGGCAGCGATCAGCATCCTCGACGCAATTGTCGAGGTGGCTGACGCAGTGATGGTCGCTCGAGGCGATCTTGGCGTTGAGATGCCTGCTGAGCAAGTGCCTGCGATTCAAAAGCGGATCGTGCGTGCATGTCGCAAAGCTGGAAAGCCCGTAATTGTTGCCACCCAAATGCTCGATTCAATGGTCACGGCACCTGTTCCGACGCGAGCCGAAGCCTCAGACGTGGCGACTGCGATCTATGACGGTGCCGACGCGGTAATGCTTTCGGCTGAATCAGCAAGCGGTAGATACCCCGTAGAAGCCGTACGCATGATGGATCTCATCATCGCTCAAACAGAAAGGGACCCTTACTACCGGGAAGCCATTGCCGCTTCGCATGCGGCACCTCGCGCGGACATCGCAGATGCGATCGGGTACGCCATGCGTCACGTCACGGGCCTACTGAACGCGGTCGCGACCGTTGCGTACACGACTTCCGGATATTCGGCGCTTCGTATGGCTCGCGAACGGCCGCGAGCGCCGATTATCGGCATGACTCCACGACAATCCACCGCCCGTCGTCTAGCGATGGTGTGGGGCGTACATTCGGTCCTCTGTCATGAAGTGATCGACGTGCTCGAAGTAAGCGAACTCGCGTGTCGTACCGTGCGAAATGAAGGGTTCGGCGACACGGGTCAGACCGTCGTTATTTCTGCTGGCATACCTTTCGGCACACCCGGCACCACTAATCTGCTGCGTATCGCACAAATCCACTGAGCTATCAAATGGCACGCATTCAAAACGTTCAGGGATTTGAGCTTCTCGATTCCCGGGGTAATCCTACAGTTGCTGCTCAGGTCATCCTGCACAACGGCTCGAAAGGGTTTGCCATCGCGCCCTCGGGCGCATCAACCGGTGCGCGTGAAGCGCTGGAGTTGCGTGACGGAGACAAGGCCCGATACGGGGGCAAAGGAGTCAGGTCGGCGGTTAGTCATGTCAACGGCGAATTGCGCCAGGCTTTGCTTGGTTTTGATGCCAACGACCAGATCGGCATTGACAAGCGCATGATTGATCTTGATGGAACACCTACGAAGGCGCGCCTTGGCGCGAACGCCATCCTTGCCGTTTCGCTAGCCGCTGCCAAGGCGGGAGCGGCAGCTGCAGATGTCCCGTTGTACAAATACGTCGCAACGACGCAGACGATACGTTTGCCTTTGCCGATGATGAACATCATCAATGGAGGCGCTCATGCGGACAATAGCGTAGACCTCCAAGAATTTATGATTCTGCCGGTCGGCGCATCAAGCTTTTCCGAAGCGCTGCGCTGGGGCGTTGAAGTGTTTCATGCTCTCAGGAGTGTTCTTAAAGGTAAACGACTTTCGACAGCGGTAGGCGATGAAGGCGGCTTCGCACCTAACCTCTCCTCGAATGACGCCGCGCTCGACACGATCATGCTGGCGATCGAGACCGCCGGCTATGTCCCCGGACGGGATATCAGCCTCGGTTTGGATGTTGCGAGTTCCGAATTCTTTATCGATGGCCGGTACGAGCTGGCGTCTGAAGGAAGGAGCTTCGATTCGCTGGGCTTTGTCTCCTACTTGGCAAAGCTCGCTGACAGCTACCCAATCGTGTCCATAGAAGATGGAATGGCGGAAAACGATTGGCATGGCTGGAAGCTTCTGACTGAACGTCTCGGGAAACGCCTGCAGCTTGTCGGCGACGATTTGTTCGTGACCAACACGGAGATATTGAGGGAAGGCATTGAGCGCCGAGTTGCCAACTCGATCTTGATCAAGCCAAATCAGATTGGCACGCTTACCGAGACACTAGCTGCCATCGCCTTAGCGGACCAAGCTGGTTATTCATCAGTGATTTCTCATCGGTCCGGCGAAACAGAAGACACTACAATTGCCGATCTGAGTGTTTGCACCGCCGCGACGCAAATCAAAACCGGTTCTTTATGCCGCTCCGACAGAACGGCCAAGTACAACCGACTTTTACTTATCGAAGCCGAGCTGGGTTCCAACGCTTCGTACACCGGGGCAAATGCAATTTCGCGGGGTGTCTTATTACAACAATAGCCAAATCCAACGGCAGCTGCACCAAGCCCAGTCCTATCCCATTTTTCTAACAAAGCACTACTTAAACCTCCAAGGAGGAGACAATGATATCCAATCTCGAAGCCCGAGTTTCCCGCAAACTCATGTTGCGCATCATTCCGTTCGTAATGTTGCTGTACTTTGTGAGTTTCCTTGACCGCGTCAACGTGGGATTCGCCGCGATGACGATGAATAAAGCTATTGGACTTTCGCCGACGGCGTTCGGTTTTGGCGGAGGACTATTTTTCATCGGCTACTTCTTATTCGAGGTGCCATCAAATCTGATTCTTCATCGCGTTGGGGCCAGGTTGTGGATTGCACGAGTGATGGTGACATGGGGTATCGTCTCGGCGGCCTCGGCGTTCGTGGTCGGGCCAAACAGCTTCTACGCACTTCGTTTCCTACTTGGCGTTGCGGAAGCCGGCTTCTTCCCTGGCGTCATCCTCTATCTGAGCTTGTGGTTCCCAACCAAGCAGCGAGCGGTGGCAGCGGCGTGGTTCATGGCGGCAGCCCCAATCTCTACTGCCCTTGGATCGCCGCTTTCGGGGGCGATCATGCAACTCCCACCAATCCTTGGACTGTCCGACTGGCAAATGCTCTACATCATCGAAGCGGTGCCCGCGATCTTGCTCGGCTTTGTTGTGTTGAAGTACATGACGGACACCCCATCGAAAGCCAACTGGTTGCAAACTGATGAGCGCGAGTGGCTGATTGCGAAGTTGAAGGCGGAAGCCGATGCCAAGCAATCGCACGCCGGTCATACTGCTGGCGCCTTGAGTGCCTTGCGCGATCCGCGGGTCCTTACGCTAGCCCTTATTTACTTTGGTACTTCGGCAGGTCTCTATACCCTCGGCCTTTGGGCTCCATTGATCATTCGCCAATATGGATTTAGCGTGTGGGAAACCGGTCTCCTCGCCGGCATCCCCAGCGTCTTGGCGGTCGTTGCGATGATTTTGTGGGCACGGCACTCGGACCGCACCGAAGAACGAACTTGGCATGTGGTAATACCGTGCGTCGTGGCGTGCTTAGGCTTTATCTTTGCCGGCCGGGCTAACACCGCATTGCTAATTATTCTTGCGCTGGTGATTGTCAACATCGGCATCAGCGCCGCAAAAGCGCCGCTCTGGGCAATGCCGAGCATGTTTCTCTCAGGTGCCGGAGCGGCTGCCGGCATCGCCATGATTAACTCGATTGGCAACCTTGGCGGCTTCGTTGGTCCGTTCGCGATAGGCTGGCTGAAAAATGTTACCGGAGGGTACTCCGCCGGATTATATGTAGTCGGTGCGACGTTAGCTGTGTCCGCAGTGGTGACCTTGTTGTTGAGCCGGCAATCAAGGCAAGCACTTGCCACCGCCGGCGCGCGACAAGGCCACTGAACGCGTTGATCTGCAGGGGTTGGATTCTGACAACATGTGGTTTCCAATCCTTCCTTCGGTCAACGGCAGGTCCCTGTGCGCTCAATGTCAAATCCGTGCAGCACTTCCTCCGCAATACTCTAGTAGTTCGTCACGTCCTAATTTTCGGGTAGAGATATTTCAATGTAATTCGTGCCTGTTTTGTGGTGAAGTGCCAATCGGTGCCGCTCTGCGCGGCATTCCGCTGTGTCGCCCATTGCATTGCTTCGCTGGCAATGCTGGCTGCCTTGGCCATGCGCCGTCTCAAGCATTGGCGGGTTAAGACACTTAGTTCCGGCTCGGCCATATTCAACCAACTGCCATGCTTGGGGCGATGGACCAGTTCCAGTTTGCCAACCAGTCGAGCTGCCTCGACTGGCTCAAACGCGGCATACAGTGAGGCCAGCGCATGCGTATTTAACTGATCGCAGACCAAGGTGATGCGCTTGCGAACGCAGCCTAAAAGCACTTACACCACACTTCACTTGTCTTGCTCTCATCCTTACTGCGATAGAACCAATTTGCGCTAATAAGACACTTTTTATTGTGTTTGACATTCTGTCTTATGTTGGATAATATTTCCAAATGATGACACGAACCAAAGAGCAGCTGGCTCTAATAGAGCAGACGAAACAAATCGCGGCAGGCTTGGCGCAGACGTTCGCCCCTTTCTGCGAAGTTGTTGTACATGACCTCCTGGATCCCAAGCATGCAGTGCTTATGATTCAAAATAATTTGTCAGGTAGGCAACCTGGTGATCCAGCCACAGAACTAGGCTTGGCACGGATAGCGGATCCAGAATATCCGCAGGTTATCGCGAACTATACGAACCACTTTGCGGATGGACGGCAAGCGAAGAGTACTTCTATCGGGATTAAAGATTCCACAGGAAAGTACATCGCCGCTTTGTGCATGAACGTAGATCTTTCGATCTTTCGCAGTTTGCAGGCGGTCGTGGATCAATTTGCTATGACAGACGTGAAGGCTGCGATGAGGGAGTCTCTCGACCCGAGCGGAGCTGCTGCCATTCGGAGTCGGATTGATCAATTCGCTGCGAGCCTGGCCACGACTCCTCGATCACTCAAAGCGCTGCATCGAAGGGAGTTGCTGAAGGACTTGAAAGATTCTGGTTTGATGGATGTGCGACGCGCCATGGAAGTTGTCGCTCAATACCTTGGTGTATCACGTGCGACGGTTTATAACGATGGCAAATAACGCTCAACTTCTTCTTCTGGACAAAGACCAGGTCGAACAGCTATTGGATCAGGATCAAGTGTTGCAAGCGGTGCGCGACGCATTTTCGTTGCACAGCAAGGGAGAGGGACGTGTTTTTCCCGTGGTGCGAGAATCGCTTTCTACTGGAGGTATTTTCGGTATCAAATCCGGAGATGTGCAAGCAGAAGGATTACTTGGATTCAAAGCTGCAGGTTTCTGGCCGAGTAACCGCGCCAGAAACGGAGAGCCTCATCAAGCAACCATTATGCTCATCGATCCCAGCACGGGACGGCCTGTATGCCTGATCGACGGCAATGCCATCACTACTGCGCGGACCGGTGCCGCGGGTGGTCTAGGATTGCTATACCTCGCCCGATCGGATTGCAAAAGCCTGTGCATTTTTGGGACCGGCGTGCAGGCCCGAATACAACTGACGTTCGCATTGAAGTTGCTTCCTTCACTGCGTCAGATCAGATATGTCACCTACGACGGTAATCGTGATATTGGCTTTGAATCGGCGTTTGCTGGCTTATGCGATATTTTTCATTCGACCGATCGTGACCATGCTGTCTCAATTAGCGAAATAGTCATCACGGCCACACCAGGTGGCGGAGCGCTATTTAATGCTGCAGCTGTACAGCCGGGCACGCATATCAATTGCGTAGGCGCAGACACGAAAGGAAAAAGAGAACTGCCTGAGGGACTGTTGGATCGCGTGAAGTTGTTTGTAGATGACACAGCACAAGCCAGGCAGATTGGAGAAACTCAATGGAGTCCCAATACGCGTTGTACAGAGCTTGGCGATCTACTCACAGAGAAAGTAACGTTCCAACGAGATGCTCAGGACATCACAGTATTTGATATGACCGGTCTCGCGTTGCAAGATCTCACAGTAGCAAGATTGCTTCATCAAAGTGCGCTGGCAAATGGAATCGGTTCATGCGTAGCGTGGTCATGGTAACTGCCCGTTTTCTGGGCTAAGAACCTGTTAGTGTCTCCGCAATAACAATGCCAGGAAAGCGAGCACGACCATCTGCAAACTGGTATGCAGCTTGCGCTCGCAATTTTTCCAAAGGCGTCGGCATTTCTCCAGCCGGGCAAACGATCGCTCTACCACCCAGCGCTTCTGGATCACCGCGAATTTGTGCAGTTCGCTACGCTTGGCGATCTCGACTGTCGCACCCAGGACCGCATACACGCGTTGTGCGAAATACGCCCCCGTATAGCCGCCATCGACCAACAGCTTGACGACCGCCGACAACATCTCGTTATTCTCCAGCAACATCAATACCGCGCCGTCGCGATCATTCACGTCGGCCGTGGTCACTTCGATCGCGTGCGGCAGTCCTTGCGTATCGACCGCCAGATGCAGTTTGATGCCCGAGACTTGCTTGCCTGCGTCATACCCTTTCGCTTGCGCCGTATCTGTGTTCTTCACGCTTTGCGTGTGCTTGACCAGATTTTTTTAGCCTTGCTCGAGCAAGCTGAATCCATCCACTGTGCTCGCCGTCCAGTGATCGACGTAATAGCGCACCGTAGTCCAGCCCGGGAAGCCGCCCGGAATCGCGCGCCATGTGCACCCGTTTTTCAGCAGGAAGAGTCGATCGGCAGACCGAGGCACCCGAAGGTGCCTTTTGCTTACTGTGTTCTTAACATAATAAGCTGGTCCGCGAAGTCCTTAGAACCTATGATTGACGCCGAATTGGAAGTCGCGGTCGCTTTGGCCATCTACCTGAGAATTCAGATGTACGCCGCTGCCATTTTTCGTATATGCAGCGTAGGTGTAGAGGTTAGTACTCTTGGACAACGGGTACTTATAACCAAGTGAATACATATTCGTTTTCCCTGCGGAAATATCTGTGACGTCGCTGCGGTTCCAGGAACCTAAAACGCTGCCTGTGCCAACCGGAGCAGTGAAACCGACCAGGTAGTTATGCATCTTCACGTCGCCAATCGCATTAGCTTTGGTATCGCCATAGGCGAGGGCGAGTTTCGCGACGCCGAAATCATAAGTCCCACCGACGACGCCAGTCTTCACCTGGGCGCCCGTGGTACTGGCCACAGCGCCCAGACCGCTTGGGGCCACAATCGCGCCAAGGGTTGTTGTGGCCGCGCCAAAGGATACACCGTCCGTGTCTTGATAACTCGCCATGACGAGGAGCGAGCCGTAAACATAGGTCAAACCCAGGAACTTGCTGCTGCCAGTGTTGAACGCACCTGCGTTCTCGCCAAACTTGTAACCAGCCAGCGCGCTGAATCCAGCAACAGTCGGCGTGGTGTAGCTGATGGTATTGTCTGAACGGGAGATCGGGTCAATTGCGTCCACACCATAACCGAAGACATTCTGCGCATTGCCGGCCGTAGAGATGCCGAACGGGTCGATTGCTGCCAGCGCGAAATACATCGCGCTATATTGCCGACCCAATTTTACGGAGCCGAAGCCGCCATCCAGGCTAACCCATGCTTGACGGCCGAACAGGCGAGGGGTTGTGGCATTTACAGGGTATTTAAGCGTGCCATCGTCAAGTTGGAAGCCGTTTTCCAAAGTGAAGTTTGCCGACAGGCCGCCACCGAGGTTTTCAGAGCCTTTAATACCAAAGCGGCTGCTATTCTGTTGACCAGATTGCAGCGCCCATTTTGCGCCACCAGCGTTTTTGGAACTGTCATAATCGATGCCTGCATCAACAATACCGTAGAGAGTAACGTTGGTTTGAGCCGATGCAGCGCCGGCGACAGTGCCCAGTACTGCGAGTACGAGAAGCGATTCTTTCATTTTCATTTTTTAATAACCTAAAAATTGGATTGATAATATTTAGTACCGTGATTTTTATTCGGCGTCTTCTATTACGGGATAGAGCGCCGTGCATCAAGCAATGCTCCTACTTGATTCAACCGCACGACGTAAGCACCACGAACCGGCGTACTGCGTGCCGACTCCCCGTTTATGGTGGTGCGAATTTCTTTAAGCAGGATGTGTGCCTATGGAATTCCGAATTTAGTTTTAATCTTTCGTTCACTCACTGCGCGGTTTGTTCAGTCCGAACTTACGCGCCAGTTGCGCCAACATCGGTGGAATGGTCGGATGCAGCGTAACGCCATCACGCAACTGTTCGGCGCGACGGGCGATGCCTCGATCGCCGGGCATGCGGACTTGCGCGACGTTCGGCCGCGGTGGATTGCTGCGACAAGCTTGCGCAATCCAGTCCATCTGGCGCATGAACGCAGCCTGGCCGCCAAATGCCGATGGATCGTATAGCGAGATGAACACGGATGCGCCCCATCCCTGCGGCGCGTCAGCCCGACCGTGACCGCCCAGCCCGCTGGTCAAGGCCTCGATCAGCAAGCCCAGACCGAACCCTTTATGGCCGCCCGTCAAACCGCCCAAAGGCAGGATGGTGCCGGGCGGATCGGCGGCCAGCACGGCCGGATCGCGGCTGGGATTGCCCTGCCCATCCAGCAGGCAGGCCTCATCGAATTGCTGGCCCGCCTTGTGCATGCGATTGGTCATGCCGTTGGTCGTGATCGAAGCGGAAATATCGATCAGAAAAGGCGTGCCCGAAGTCGGAATCCCTGCTGCAATCGGATTCGGCGTGAACACTGCTTTAGTGCCGCCGAAAGGCGCGACACTTTGCGCCGCAGGGTTCGAGCAAGAGAGCAGCATCATGAAGCCGGCCTCGGTGGCGCGCAGCAAATACGCCGCCAGACAGGCGATATGGTGACTGTGCCGGATCGACAGCGTGGCGTTGCCGAATTGGCGGGCACGCGGAATCAGCATCTCAATGCCTTGCAATACCAGCCAGGGACCGGGCAGGTGCCCGCCATCCCACAGCACCGAAGCGCCGCGGTCGGAAATCAGCATCGGCTCGCCTGCGGTGGCCATCGCGCCCTTTTCGATTTCCAGGACATAGGGTGCCAAGAGTGCGAGTCCATGCGTATCGTGGCCGAGCAAATCGCCGTCCACCAGCGTACTTGCGACCGCGGCCGCTTGGGCCGGCGGCAAGCCGGCGGCACGCAACACACTTTCGGAAAACTGCGTCAATTCAGAGGCGGAAAAACGTTCAGGCATAGTCATGTCGTCTTAAATACGTTAAGAGAGAGAATTGCTTGGGATCTGCGTTACCATCCGCTAAAGCGTTGCCAGGCGGCGGTGATTTCGTGATCGCTTCCCAGCACGTTATAGTGGCCGTACTGGGCTGCGGTGGGACATGCATGGTTGGGCAGAATGCGCACCTGGGTGCCGACCGGCAGACGCGGAATGTTCGACCCGCTGCCGGAGCGGTGCGCCATGATGCCATGCTCCTGGTTGGCGCCGATCAAGATGAAATCTTCCAGCGGCTGACCGTCGACGTCGCATACCACGCCATACCCCTGATCGACAGGCTGCCTGGCGGTTCCGCGGTCGCGCGACATGGCCATCCAGCCGGCATCGATGATGGTCCATCCCTTTTCGTTCTGATGACCGATGACCGTGGCCAGTACGGACAAGGCGATGTCTTCGACGCGGCACACGTTCAGTCCGGCCATTACCAGATCGAAGAAAACGAAGACGCCGGTGCGAACCTCGGTCACGCCTTCCAGGTTTTCAGCAAACAGGGCGGTCGGCGTCGATCCCACGCTGACTACCGGGCACGGTATGCCCACGGCGCGCAGACGCTCGGCCGAACCGACGACGGCGACGCGCTCCTGCTCGGCGCGCTCACGGATCTCGTCCGTGGTCTTGCAGTCGTAGGAGCTGCCGGCGTGGGTCAGCACCCCCGCCACATTGACGCCGGCGGCATGCAGCAGCAATCCGATCTCGGTCAGTTCCGGTGCATCGGGCTGAACGCCGGAACGATGCCCATCCGAATCGATCTCGATCATGACATCGAAAT
>JAQGLW010000013.1 GCA_028292665.1 Herminiimonas sp. | reverse complement strand
GGAACGGTTCGATCGCCGGCAGTCCGGCCCATTCCGTCGAACCACAAATACAGCACCGGCGTGATAAACAGGGTAATGAGCTGCGAGAACAGCAATCCGCCGACGATCGCCACGCCCAGCGGCTGGCGCAATTCCGCACCGGCGCCAATGCCGAGCGCGATCGGGAGCGCGCCCATGATGGCGCACAAGGTAGTCATCATGATGGGACGGAAACGCAGCAGGCAGGCTTTGCGAATTGCCTCCGACGGCGGCAGCCCTTCGTTTCTTTGCGCATCGAGCGCAAAGTCGATCATCATGATCGCGTTTTTCTTGACCACGCCGATCAGCAGCAATATTCCAATCATCGCAATGAAGGTCAGTTCGAGGCCGGTGATGCGCAAGGCGAGCAGGGCGCCGACGGCCGCCGATGGAATGCCCAGCAGGATCGTCACCGGATGGATCCAGCTTTCATACAGCATGCCCAGCACGACATAAATGACCGCGACCGCAATCAGGATCAACCACAGCTGCGTGCTTTGCGACTGCTGGAACAGCGCAGCCTGTCCCGCGAAGCTGCCGAAAATGAAACTGGGCAACCGTATTTCCTGCTTTGCGGCATTGATTGCGGCAGCGGCGTCCGACAGGGATTTGCCCGGACCCAGATCGAAAGAGATGGTCACCGCCGGCAATTGGCCCTGGTGGTTGATCGCCATCGCGCCTTTGGCCCTGTCGATGGTGGTAAAGGAAGTCAGCGGCACCAATGCGCCCGTGCTGCTGCGTACATATACCTGCGACAGGCTGCTTTCGTCGCGCCGGTTCTGCAAGGCCATTTCCATGATGACCTGGTAACTGTCTTCCGGTGCGTAGATCGTCGATACCTGCTGGGTGCCGAAGGCCGCATACAGCGTGCTCTTGATCATGTTCATATCGACGCCCAGCAGCGATGCCTTCTCCCGGTCGATCGAGAGCCGGGCCTGCAGGCCGTCCTTCTGCGCGTCCGAGTTGAGGCCCACGAAGACATCGGATTTTTTCAGCGCTTCGATCAGTTTGTCGGCCCATACGTCGAGCTCGCCGGGACTCACTGATTCCAGCGTGTACTGAAACGTGCTCTTGGAGCCGCGGCCGCCGATACGAAGATTCTGCACCGGGCTGAAAAATACCTTGATGCCCGGCAGGAAACCGGTTTCCCGGCGCAGCTGCCGAAGCACCTCGGCCATCGGCGGACGCTGTCCCTTTTCTTTGAGGGTAATGGTAAAGGCCGTCGTATCGTGATCGACCTTGGACACGACGTCGCTGATGGCGGGATCGTTCAGCAGTTTGGTTTCCAGTTGCGTGGTAAGGACAAGACGCGCGTCGTAGGACATGTCTTGCGGCGCATCCACGTTGACCGAAATCTGGCCGATATCCTCTTGCGGGAAAAATCCTTTCGGCGATGCCAGATACAGGCCGGCCGTCAGAATGAACGTGGACAGTGCGCCGATCAGCACGGTATTGCGATGCGACAGCGCCCATTCCAGGCCGCGGCCGTAAGTTGTCAAAAACAGGCCGAACACGCGCTCGAATCCGCGGCTCCAGGCGGGAGCGGGGGGAATGTCCTGCGTATGTTTTATCAGCATCGGCACCATGATCGGGATCAGCGTCAGCGCGACGGCGGCGGATACGATGATGGACAGGGAAACCACGACGGCAAACTCGTGAAACAGCAGGCCCGTTATGCCCGGCATGAAAAAAATCGGGATGAACACCGCAATCAGCGAGATCGAGATCGAGATAACGGTAAAGCCGACTTCCCTGACGCCCTGCAATGCCGCTGCGCGCGGCTCCATGCCGCCTTCGATATGCCGCATGATGTTTTCGAGCACGACGATGGCATCGTCGACCACCAGACCGACTGCAATGGTCAACCCCATCAGGGAAATATTATCCAGGCTCAGACCCAGTGCGTACATCAAGCCGAAAGTGCCGAGCAGCGAGATAGGCAGGCTGAGGGATGGAATCAGCGTCGCCGACAGCCGGCGCAGGAAAAGAAGAATCACCATCACGACCAGCGCGATGGTCAGCAACATCGTCAAATTGACATCATGCACGGCGTTGCGGATCGAGATCGATCGATCGGACAGATTGGATATCTTGACCGACTCGGGTAATTGCGCCTTCAATTTCGGCATCATCGCATTGATGGCATCGACGGTTGCCACGGTATTGGCGCCCGGCTGGCGCTGAATCGTCAGCAGAATCGAACTCACGCCGTTGATGGCGCTGGTGTTCTGGATATTTTCAATGCTGTCTTCCACTTTCGCCACGTCGGACAGCCGGATCGGCTGTCCGCGGCGGGTGGCGACGATGACGCTGCCGAAGTCGGCTGCTTTCATCAGGCCGCCTGCCACGTTCAGCATCAGCATCTGACGCGTGCCGTCGAACTGGCCGGTCGGCGCATTCGAGTTTGCCGCCTTCAATGCCGTCATGACTTCAGGCAGAGTCAGATTGACGGCGGCAAGGCGCTCGGGATCGATTTCCACGCGGACTGCGTACCGTTTTTGCCCGGTTACGGTCACTTGCGCCACACCGCTCAGCGTCGACAGCGCAGGAACGATCAGATTGTCCGAATAGCCGTTGAGTTCGGTGAGCTTCATCGACGGCGAACTCAGGCCGATCAGCAATATCGGCGCATCGGCCGGATTCACCTTGCGATACGACGGCGGCGTCGTCATTTCGGCCGGCAACGAGCGGGTAGCCCGGAACAGCGCCGCCTGTACATCGCCCGCTGCCGCATCGATCTGCCGGCTCGGATCGAACTCGAGCGTAATCTGCGTCTCTCCCTGGATACTGGTCGAGGTGGTGTTGATCAATCCGGGAATCGCCGAAAACTGCTTTTCCAATGGCGTTGCGACGGAGGTGGACATGGTCTCCGGACTTGCGCCGGACAGCCTGGCGCCGACCTGGATCGTCGGCGTGTCGTAGTTGGGCAGTGCCGAGATCGGCAACTGCAGCCAGCAGGCGATGCCGGCGACGATGACGCTGAGCCACAGCAGCATGGTGGCGATCGGCCGTGCGATGCACAGTTCTGAAATTTTCATGCGGGTTTTGTGCCGGCCTTGTCTGTCGGTTGTGCGGGACTGCCTTTGTTGTCTATTGTCACGGTCGATCCGTTCGACAGGTTCTGGCCGCCGTCGAGCACGACGCGTTCGCCGCTTTTCAAGCCTTCCAGCACGGCGGATCCATCCTGTATCCGCAATAGCGTGACGGGCTTCGACGTCGCCTTGTTATCGCTTCCGACCACATAGACGAAGCGGCCGGAAGGTCCCTCGAGAATCGCATGCGGCGGCAGGACAACGGCGCCCTTGCTGGTGCCGGCGCGCAGGGTGATGTGCGCAAACCCGCCCGGCCACAGGCGTTGCGCCGCATTCGGAAAACTGGCCTTCAGGTTGATGGTGGCGGTATCCGTATTGACCGTATTGTTGACAAACGTCAGTTGGCCTTCGGCGGTCTGATTATCCTGCGTCTGCAGGGTCGCCTTGATCTGCCCTGCGGCGCGGGCGGCAAGGATGGGGCCGAGAGCTTGCTCCGGCAGGCTGAATTCCATTCCGATCGGGTCCATCTGCATCAGCGTCACCAGCGGGGAAGCGGCCGAGGTCTGCGCCAGGCTCCCCGGATGAATCGCGAGCGCGCCGGCCTGCCCGGAGATGGGAGCGGTGATGCGCGTATGGTCCATCTGCACCCTGGCGCTCTCGATCTCCGCGGCTGCCGCTTTCAGTTGCGCCTGCAGCGTTTCGACCTTGCTTTGCGAGGTTGTCACCGCGCTCGATGAAATAAATCCGGACTTGACGAGTTCTTTCGAGCGATTGTAGTCGCGGTTGGCATCATCCAGCTGCGCCTTGATCTGGGCGGACTGCGCGTTATACCGGCTCATCTGTGCGGTTGCATCGCTTGCGTCCAGCGTGAACAGGAGCTGACCGGCCTTGATCTGATCGCCTTCATGGAAAGCGACGGTGCGGATCACCCCGGTTATTTGCGGCCGCACTTCAACCTGATTGAGCGCGACCAGATGGCCCTGGGCTGAAAATTCGATCGGCAAATCCGTCGTCTTCGTGAATGTGACGGAGACCAGCGGATTCGGTTTTGCAGCGGCGCTCTTGTCGGCCGTTTTCCCGAACAGATAACGCTGACCCACGACGATCGCAAGGATGAGTATTGCAACACCGATGAGAAGGGGTTTTCGTTTGGCCAATAGCGTCATCTTTCGGTCCTGTATTCTGTCATGCGCATGCAAGTGTTCATTCGATATATTTCCCTGGCCGGTGTCGACCGGTCCTGTTCCTGTCCATGAATAACGGTGTGTTTAAAACGGGCTCTCAGAACCTTGTTGAAATCCCTATAGTCCCGGAACGATCGGGCGTATTCCTGTTCGCGCCGATTTGAATCGCCGTGTCGATTTGCCAAGAGGGAGTCAATAAATAAGCCATGCCGACATCATAGCTGACAATGGAGCCGCCATTTTTTGCGCGGGCAATCTGCGGCGCGGCAAGTTCGACGAACGCGCTGAGCCGGTCGTTCAACGATTTTTGGAGGGAAACGGCGAAGATGCCGCCGAAGAACCGTTCACCGTCCGCTCGCTTGTCGTAGATGAAGCCCGGCATCACGCCGAGAGAATACTGATTCGGGAGTTCCCATTCGGCAGCCAGCCGCAACGAAGGTCTCACGCCGTTTCCCCGAAACGCCGATGAACCGGAATCCAGATCCGCATGCAACAGCAAGCCCAGTTCCGGCTTCATCCCTTCACCGTCCTGCATATGCCATTTCATGCCCAGAGAAAGATCGGAATAGCCTCGCACGGTGGAAGCGCCTCCCGTCGCACTGTCCTCGGTTCTGCGAACGGTGCGGCCATCCGTTTCAACGCGCAGCTCCAGCGCATCATGCACGCCGATGCGCAGCAGGGTCGGGGTTGTAAATGTTCTTTGGTAATTCCCTTGCGTGGTATCGCGCTCGATGGCAATGCCGGTTTCCACCTGAAACTGTCCTTTTTTAACTACGCTGGCGGACTCCACAAAATCGGGCCGGTCGGTTTTGATGGCATCCTGTTCCTCGGCATGCAAAGGCGCGATGGAAATGGCAGTCAATGCGCTGCCGATAAGGAAACACCGTACACGCCGGCGTCCCGGAAAACGGGAACGGGCGGATTTGACCTTGGCCTTCGTATGCATGGTGTTATCCCGTCAATGAATGGGTTGTTTCGGAGAAACATAGTATATCCATTTCCGGAAACCCATTGCCTGCTGAAAAGCAAAGCGCATGGCGTCAACGGCGTCTTGAATAAATTCAATATTTACAACAGTTCATCAGCCCGCGATATCGATAAATGCATGCTGATCGTTCGCAAGTTCGACCGGCGATCCGTTATTCCTGCTGGAGAGCGAAGCAGCGAAAGGGATTGTCCGCTGCAGAAAACAATGCGGGAACGTGCAACTTGAATAACAGATTTCGCTCATAAGAATAATTGCATTTTTTTACTTCTGTCCCTTCACCATGAAAGGCGCTTATGACCAAACCACGTAAAGGGCAATTTACCGGAATGCTCGACCGTGACGAGTTTCATTTGCGCTTCCACGGGGCGTTTGGACATCCTGCATTCGAAAAAATACAGCAAGCTCTTGCCAGCGTCGAGGAAGTCGCATGGGACACTTACATCAACGAGGGCAAAACTGCCCGCACCGAAAAGGCAGGCAGCGGATTCGCCGACCCGGACTATGACTTGTCGGTCGAGTGGCGCGAGACGCGCGACCGCCTGCTGGCGGCGGAGGCCAGGCAAAAGGATGCCAATACCAGATCGCGCGTTCTGCTGATTTGCGGAGCGGATCGCAACGACGGAACATGCCCGGGCGAAATGTCGAAAACATTCCGCCTGACGCAGACGGCGCGCGAAGTTCTGGAAGCGCAGCAGATCGATGCCGATGTGCTCGATCTGAGCCGCCTGATCTCCGACTACGACTGGCATATCCATCCATGCAAGGGCTGCGTATCCACCGCGATGCCGCTATGCCATTGGCCATGCAGCTGCTATCCGAACCACGGGCTTCGCCAGACCAATGACTGGATGGGCGAGATCTACGAGAAATGGGTGTCGGCGCATGCCGTCATCATTCTTACGCCTGTTTACTGGTATCAATCCCCCAGCGCATTGAAGCTGATGATCGATCGGCTGGTATGCGCGGACGGCGGCAATCCGGATCCGACCACGACGTCCGGAAAGGACGCGGAAAAGGCGAAGGCGCTTGAACTGAAAGGATGGTCGTATCCAAAGCACCTCGCGGGCCGGGTCTATGGCCTGGTCGTGCATGGCGATGTGGCAGGCATCGAGGGCAGCCGCAGGGCATTGTCCGACTGGCTTGACTGGATGGGCCTGGTCGATGCAGGCGTGCAGTCCCGTCTCGACCGTTACATCGGCTATTACGAATCCTATGCGCAGAGCCACGAAGCATTGGATCGCGATGCGGCCATGCAGGAAGAAGTGCGCAACGTGGCAAGGGCGGTAAGCAACGCAGTGGCCGAGTCAAGGGCCAACCGCCTGTCGATCCCGGATGCCGATCTGAAACGGCCGCGTCCGAAATAAAACTGCCGCGCAATATCGGACTGCTCAAGGCGAACTGATCTGCTGAACGAGAATGGCATGTTCTTGAATCAATGCAAAACCCATTTCCCCCGGTTATTTGAACAGCCTTAAATAGCTTAAATAACTGAATCTCCCGACAGCATGTTTCCACGGAGATCGGCAACTCCGTCCTGAAGGAATTCGGTCCGGGCAAACAAAAATTAAATTTGCCTACCCTCGAACCAAATTGGTTCGTCCTTCTCTATCTGAATCAAGCTGACTGTTCGACACCATGGTGTTTCGTCCGCGATTCGCCGATGGCAAAGCTTTTTAAAAAATAACCGTATGGCACAACAGCGCAACAGCACAGGAGAAAACGATGAAAGCAGTTGTTTATAAAGGCCCCCGAGACATAAGCGTAAGCAAGGTGCCGGACGCCAAGATAGAACGGCCGACCGATGTGCTGGTTAAGATCACGAGCACCAATATCTGCGGCTCCGATCTGCACATGTATGAAGGCCGCACCGATGTGGAGTCCGGCAAGATCCTCGGCCATGAAAATCTTGGCGTCGTCATCGAGACAGGCAACGCGGTAGACCGCATCAAGGTCGGAGATCATGTGTGCATGCCGTTTAATATTTCCTGCGGATTTTGCGAAAACTGTGAAAGAGGCCTGACCGGTTTTTGCCTGACGACAAATCCGGGTAATGCGGGAGCGGCATATGGCTATGCCGGAATGGGACCCTACAGCGGCGGTCAGGCGGAATATCTGCGGGTACCGTATGCGGACTTCAATTGCCTGGTGTTGCCACCCGACGCGGAAGAAAAGGAAAACGATTATGTGATGCTTTCCGATATTTTTCCGACCGGCTATCATGCGACCGAACTCGCAGGAGTCCGGATGGGCGATTCCGTCGTTATCTACGGCGCCGGGCCGGTCGGGTTGATGGCCGCCTACTCGGCCACCATCAAGGGCGCCGGCATGGTGATGATAGTCGACACCCACAAGGACCGGCTTGCGCTTGCGGAAAAAATCGGCGCGATTCCGATCGATAACTCGGACGGTTCCTGCGTCGATCAGATTCTCGATCTCACCGGCGGGCAGGGAGCGGATCGGGGCTGCGAATGCGTCGGTTACCAGTGCTGCGATCACAAGGGGCATGAAGTGCCGAACCTGACGATGAACAACCTGGTGCGGACAGTGCGGGCGACCGGGGGCATCGGGATTGTCGGAGTTTTCATGCCGGAAGATCCGGGCGCCAAAGACAAGCTCGCCAAGCATGGCCAGATCGCGTTCGATTTCGGTCAGTTCTTTACCAAAGGCCAGCACATGGGAACCGGTCAGGCCAACGTCAAAGCGTATAACCGCAAGTTGTGCAGTCTGATTGCCGCAGGAAAGGCCTCGCCGTCGTTCATTATTTCGCATGAGCTTCCTCTTGCCGAAGCGCCGGAAGCCTACGAAAATTTCGATGCGCGCAATGAAGGCTGGACCAAGGTAGTCCTGAAGCCGGAAGCATGACCATGCAGAAAGCCCGGCGTTGCCGGCATCACCGAAAGCGGCGATTGCGATCGCGAGGCTGCACGCGATTCCGGATGCAGCCATCGCGATTTTCCATCCGGCACAAAAACCATGCCGTTGCATTCGGCCTCGCAAGTCCCATCCGCTTCATCAAATACCCGCTCTGCGATTCGCACCGACCGCATTTTGATTAATATCAAGGTACCGAGTGCATGTACAACTATTTTGTAAATATGCTGTAGCGACTGCAGCAAACGCGACGGCGCTTCCAGGACGCCATGCCGTCGTTTTGGGTTTCGGCCGAACCGACGGTGGAAACTCCATTCGTTCCGTCCGTCAGTTTTTTCGCTATCCGACCGCGAGATACGCATGAACGCACCCGACAAGCCGTCGGCAAGAACATGGTCCGGCATCATCCTGCTGATCCCTTATATTGCCTTGCTGTGGGTTCCGTTCTACAACGGAAAACAGCCTGCCTTCTTCGGGTTTCCGTTCTTCTACTGGTATCAGTTTCTCTGGGTGCCGCTGACATCGCTGCTGATCTACATCGTTTACCGGGCGACTCGATGATTACCTCTTCATTCAACGTGGTCTCGATCACCGTATTCCTCGCGTTTTTCGCACTGGTGACTGTGCTCGGCTTTTTCGCGTCGCGCTGGAAAGCGGGCGACCTGTCGCATTTGCATGAGTGGGGGCTTGGCGGCCGCCAGTTCGGCACGATCATTTCGTGGTTCCTGGTAGGAGGAGATTTCTATACGGCATACACGGTTATTGCGGTTCCTGCGCTCGTGTATTCGGTCGGCGCATACGGTTTCTTCGCGTTGCCTTATACCATCATCGTGTATCCGCTTGTCTTTGCCGTCATGCCGAAACTGTGGAAAGCCTGTCATGCGGCCAACCACATCACCGCGGCGGATTTCGTCCAGGGGGAATATGGAGGAAAGTGGTTTGCCGCCGCCGTTGCGTTGACCGGCATCGTGGCAACCATGCCGTACATTGCGCTGCAACTGGTGGGGATGCAGGTCGTCATCAAGAGCCTGGGCGTATCCGGTGAATTGCCGCTCATAATCGCATTCCTGATTCTGGCGGTGTACACCTATACAAGCGGCCTTCGGGCGCCGGCGATGATTGCGTTCGTGAAAGACATCATGATCTATATCGTGGTCATTGCCGCGGTCTGGGTGATCCCGGAAAAACTGGGCGGCTATCGTTCGGTGTTCGATGCCGCCGACAATTATTTCACGCTGAAAGGCGGAACGACAGGCATTGTTCTCAAACCGGAGCAGTACACTGCGTATGCTTCGCTGGCGCTCGGGTCGGCGCTCGCCGCCTTCATGTATCCGCATACGATGACGGGTATATTGAGTTCGCGCTCGGAGACCACGGTCAAGCAGAACGCGATATTCCTGCCCGCCTATACATTGCTGCTCGGCCTGATTGCGCTGCTGGGTTACATGGCCATTGCCGCCGGCATCAAGGTCAGCGCAAGCTCCGATGTCGTGCCAACCCTTTTCCTGAAAATTTTTCCGCCGTGGTTCGTCGGCTTTGCGGCCGCTGCGATTGCCATCAGCGCGCTGGTTCCCGCCGCCATCATGTCAATCGGTTCGGCCAACCTGTTCACGCGGAATCTCTGGCGGCCGCTGGTAAATCCGAACATCACGCATCAACAGGAATCGGCAAATGCGAAAATCGCTTCGCTCGTCGTCAAATTAGGCGCATTGGTGTTCATCATCTTTCTCCCGACCCAGTATGCGATCGACCTGCAACTGCTTGGCGGCGTCTGGATTCTTCAGATATTCCCCGCAGTGGTATTCACGCTCTTCACCTCGCGCCTCAAACTGCCCGCGCTGTTCGCCGGCTGGGCGGCAGGGCTTGTCGTGGGAACGGCGCTCGCCTTTGCGCAAGGGCTCAAACCTATCTACAACCTGAACTTTGGAACAGTGCAATACCCGGTGTACATCGGACTGATTGCATTCACGCTCAACGTCGTTGTCACCTTTGTGCTATCCCTCGCTTTGCCGGCAAGTCAGCGGCTTCGGCACAGCGAAACGGACCTGAGGGCGTAAACCTTCCGCTCTGTCGATGCATGCCGCGATAACCACCATATTTCCTTCTGCTGGAGAATGCCATGAAATGGAAATTCATCTTGCCGACAGCCGCCGCGCTGACGTTGTCCGCGTCGCTTTTGTCCTCATGCGCCGCACCGGACCTTACCTCTCTGATGGGCGATCCGGCGCCGCCGTCAGCCGCCAATTACACGCTAGTCATCGGCCCCGACACCAGGTATGTGAATGTGAAACGGGACGATATTGTCGCATTCAACGTAGGCGGAAAAACATTTGCCTGGAATTTCGACGACCCGAATTATTGGCCGGTCGACCTGGCGAAGATCGCTCCGCCTGGCGTACTCGACCATAAAGTAATCGCCTACGTCTCGCCGTTCCGTCGATACTTCGGCCGGGAAGATCAATGACAGTTGAATCGGGCCTGCAATAACAGGCTCTTCGACTTCGAGCATGATGGCGCTTGCGGCTTCGTCGATGATGCATCCGCATGTCGGTCCGGTTCGATCTCCGATTCGGCCCGCGCACCATTCGAGCACCGCCCGCACTCCGAACTGATCCGGTACGCCGGACCGCAGACCGGTGCTTATCCTGCGCGTCCTTTCCAGCGCCGTATCTGCGAGACGGGACGCATCGGCAAGCGGCTTATCGGCGAGGTGCCCGTGCGCGTACGGTCGAGCGACGCAGGCATATATACGCCTTGATGCCGTCAGGCGTCGCATCCAATTCGTCGCGAACCTCGCGCGATGTGCTTGTGTTTCTCTCCCGGCCGCTTTTCAAACCGCTCTAAATGCACATAAAAGCATTACCGTTCTTATCGCCAACGATATTTGTACAGGCGCGAATTTCCGGAGGGCTATAATCACAAAAGCAATTTCATTTAAGGCCATTCATGCCGCTTCCATTCAGCCTGCCGCGTCATACTTCTCCGCTGGATGCAAAGAAAAGGCCGATCAAAGAGCGCGATGACCTTTATTATTTCGTCTGCATTTCCCTTATTGCCGTGGAGAGATAGAACAGTTGGTATGCCCGTGCGCTTCAACTGCATGAAACGCCGCAACAACATCAAGGGAGGTTCCGATGGATGAACTTGAGAAAGCGCTTGAAGAACGCATCGAGAAGTGCGGCAAGCGAAATCACGCCAATTACTTTGTCGCCTACGCGCTTCTCGTCCTGGCCGTCCTCGCAAGCGCCGGCGCAGCCTACGCCGTCGCGAGCGAGGAATTTCCAAAGAAGCTGATCGCAATTCTCGCCGCTGTTCCGGGCACCTTCATTCTTGTCAGCACGACTTTTCGTTTTGAAGAGCGATCTCGCCGGTATTGGCGCAAGCGAACGAAACTTCAGGTCTTGTGCCGCCGCTACAGGTTCGAAGGCATGCCAACGGCCGAAGTGTCGCAGTGCTGGAACAAGATCGACGAAGAAATGTTCGATGAATGGCCGGGTTTCGGATTCGTGCCGCTACATGGGAAGAAGGGTTCCGCGTGAAGCAGCTTGCCCCATCCATCGAGCGGCAGCGGCCGATACGCATTATTCTTGCAAGGCTCTCCATGACGCGATGTCTGCCCGCCATGCTCGCGGCACTGGCCGCCATGCTTGCCTGCGCGCCTGTTGTCGCAGCCGAGTGGCCCACGGCGCAGCTTGGGCAGATAGAGGCCTGGGATGCGGCAACCGACCGCGTCACGCAGAGCCGCTTCATTCCCATGCAACTGATCGTGCCGGGCGTATGGGACGGAACACGCCGGATCGATCTGCCGATCGCAAAAATAGAGGATGCCGAAGAGACGGTGTGGAGCGGCCCGCAGGAATGGCGCAACCCGAACTCAGGTCAGACGCTGACGGTCTATGACCGCAGCCGCACGAACCGCCGTGAAGGATCGGTGGCGCAGAAGATGGCGGTACGGGTCGACGGTTCAGCCATAGGCCGTGTTTACGATTCGCGGCGTGGCGGATCGATCTGCGACCAGGAAGCAAAATTTCCGCTTGGCGTCTGGAAGCAAGGCGAAGTTCGCACGTACAACTATGTATGTCTCCGGGCAAACGACGGTCAAGCGGTGACGCTGCGTCGCGCCGCGCGCATCACGATCGAAGAACTGGACTACGAGTACCACGGCGCCGCACACAGCCTGCGGTTCGCATGGCGCTACTCCGACAGCGACAGCGGAGAAGTTCTCGATCATCGGACATACATCTTTTCGCCGGGGCGCGGTCTTGTCGGCCACTCTCGCAGATGACGGCATCGCGTGGCCCGAATGAAATGGGGCGGCGTCACTCTTCATTGCCTGACAGCATAAATCCCTGCTGCGCTTGCGGGCCTTGCAATATCGAATAAATGTAACCACAATAAATGCATGGAAAGCACATTCGACCCCGCCAGGAACGCAGCCAACATCGACAAGCACGGCATTTCACTGACTGATGCTGCGAAGCTCGATTGGGATTCAGCATTGGTATGGTCGGACGACCGAACGGACTCTGGCGAATTGAGGCAAGTGGCCTTGGGCCTGATTGGCGACCGGGTCCATGCCATGGTATTTGCAGAGCGCGACGATGTGATGCGGATCCTCAGCCTCAGAAAGGCAAATTCGAGGGAGGTGAAATATTTTGACGAGCAAACGTAAGTTGATTTACCCGACACCGGAAGAGGATGCTTCCATCACGGCCGCAGCCTTGGGCGATCCGGATGCTCAACCGTTAAGCGATGAAGACTTCGAGCGGATGAAGCCGATACGTCTGCGCGGGCGGCCGACAGGCAGTGGAACGAAAGTACAGTTGACCTTGCAGGTGGATAGCGATGTGGTCGAGACTTTCAAACGCCAGGGAGACGGCTGGCAAACCAGCATGAACGCTGCGCTACGGCAGTGGCTCGAAGAGCATAAGACGACAAGCGGGCAATAAAGCGCGGCGCCGGGCCTGCCGGAAAATAGCACAAGCCTATGAGATTTGGGAGGCCCGCGTAAAAAGGCCCGCGGTGCTTGCGCAGAGCGGGCTAACTGCCTAGGGGTATTACAACTTGATGCTACATCCGTGCGATGCGGATAATTTGATGTGGCGCAAAAAGCCTTGCGGGTTAGGGCAGGGCGGGGGTGTTACCGCGATTCCGATTTTAGCCGGCCCTTGGTCCGACGGTAAGCGCCTGGTGTTTATCACCCATTATCATAACCATTCGTGCCAAAAACTCATAAGAAATGTCACTTTACGTAACTTTTTGCATCGATTACTGTTATTGCGCCAATAATTCCGCCAATCCTCCATTGCCATTAGACGATTGCTGATTTGATGAGCCAGGCAATGGCATCCATAAGACAAGAACCATAAAGAGGTCGAACAAATAAAGACAGGCAAGTCGTTGGATATTAAAAAGCCTTGAAGGCGGGTGCATTGAGCTTTTTGCCTGGCATCGCATCCGGCAGCTATCGCATCAAAAAAGCCGGTATCCCTTAAGGCTTCTATAGCAATGCACGGCCACGCCAGCTTGGCCACGAACCGCTGTCCAACCCGGTCAATCCAAATGTCCGGCATCGTCCGGTCGGAGACCGATCAAGGCATTAATCCAATGCAGATGAAACTTGAGTGAAAACGCTGTCGAGCAAGAAAATATAAAAGCTTTGGTTCGCGAATTATTTTTAATCAAATCCATTTTTAGATCTTATGAAAAGGTGTCACAGCAATGATGAGTAATGGCGGCGAAAATCCCTCAGCAAATGAAAATGCCCCGGTTAAGGAGGCTAACGTCCTCGTTGATCCATACCGCGATTGGTCTGAAGGCGAAGGAATACCGATACATCTCGATTTCGGCCACAACCTGCTCGAGTTGGAGACCGGTCCATGGGATCGTTACGAAGCGCGCGGTTGCTTTGCTCATACACATGGCGCAGGCGATTTCATGGCTAATTACGTGCTCGAAATTTCCCCTAGCGGAAAGACCCGCCCGGTCAAACATTTGTATGAAATGTTTTGTTTTGTGCTCGCTGGCCATGGCTCGACAAAGGTCTGGCTGCCGAATGGCGAGACACGCGTATTCGAGTGGGGACCGAAGGCGATGTTCGCGATCCCGCTTAATTGCCAATATCAGATATTTAACAGCACGAGTTTAAGGCCGGTCCGGATTTCATGCACAAACGACGCGCCGATCACGATTAACCTGTATCACAATCTTGATTTCGTCTTTAATAATCCATGCGCATTTCCGGAGCGCACGGGCCAGTCAAAGCATTTTGATGGCGAAGGCGATCACACTACATGGATTGCTGCGAATACGATCAAGCGAAATCTATGGGAAACAAATTTTGTTCACGATCTGTCAAGCTTTAAACTTTATGAGTTTGAAGAGAGAGGCAAGGGATCGACGAACGTGAGTTTCATCCTTGCTGACGGAACCATGCATGCCCATGTGTCGCAAATTCCGAAGGGGCGTTACAAGAAAGCGCATCGTCACGCTGCCGGCACCCATGTGCATGCCGTCGATGGCGAGGGGTATTCGCTTTTATGGCATGAGGGCGATTCGGAATTCAAGGAGTTTCCGTGGCGGCACGGATTCATGTACACGCCGCCGTTCTGGATGTTCCATCAACACTTCAACACCGGCCCGCAACCGGCACGTTATCTGGCTTGCAGTCTGGGCAGCCGGCGTTATCCGTTCATTTCGCTTAGACGTAAGAGTTCCGAAGGCGCGGGTTCCATATCGATTTCGCAAGGTGGCCGCCAAATCGAATACGAGGATCAGGATCCTCGCGTTCATCGCAAATGGCTGGAGGCACTGAACAAGACCGGCGTCGCATCTGAAATGGGCGAGATATTCGATGAACCCGCGATCCTTGAATTGCCCTCTGAAGCGTTAAGCGGAGTCATACGTACGCCGCGATCAATCGGTCCTGCCATCTAGTAATTCGTCACGCTCCAATTGACGGGTTGTGCCGGTTGCTCGAAGGCGATTGCGGCGTTGCCGACGCTCGCCGCCGATCGACTCGGCAGACCGCTTCGCTACCCGGAAATGGAGCCTGACGAACTATCAGCACCGAATAGAATTAAATTTAATAACCCGACTGGTATGCAAGATGCGTTATCACGTTGATGACTGAGCTTATTCAAGGAGGAATTCCGCGTGCCGCATGATATCGATTTTGATCATGAACATGAACGAATGAATGAAGCTGACCGTGCCGCGGTCGCTCAATTAATCTGGGAACAGGAAACTATAGAGCTTCGGACGGTCGGCATAGATATTGGGAGCTCGACCTCGCATCTGCTATTCGCCCGCGTCACTCTCAAACGGTTATCGGAGGGATTATCCAGTCGGTTTATTGTGATCGACAGGCAGATTTTGTGGCGCTCTCCAATCATGTTGACGCCATTTTTGCCGGACGGCACGATCGATGCCCGCGAATTGGAACATTTTATACGCCATGCATACCATGATGCCGGTCTGCGTCGCAGCGATATTGATAGCGGCGCCGTGATCCTCACCGGCGAAGCGATAAAGCGCAAAAATGCCCGAGCGATTGACGAAATTTTTGCAGAAGAATCCGGAAAATTTGTCTGTGCAACCGCCGGCCACAAGCTGGAATGCATTTTGGCGGCACATGGATCCGGCGCAACCGCGCTGTCGGGACGCAGAAGCGAATGCGGACTTCATGTCGATGTTGGCGGCGGCACCACGAAGCTGGCATTGATCGATCGTGGCGAAGTCATAAGCGTAGCCGCTTTCGCTGTTGGCGGCCGCCTTCTTGCACAAGATGAGAAGGGAGCGTGGACACGTATCGATGACTCTGCGCATCTGGTAGCCAAACAGCTGGGGATCGAGGCTTCACCGGACAGCTTTGCAGACGAGTCCGTCCGCGAGGCAATTGCAGAACGGTTGGCGACGATTGTCGTAGATCAGATTTCCGGAACAGCTCTCGATGAACTGGGTCATGCTCTTGAGTTGACCGAGCCGTTATCGAGAACAATAAAGCCGTGTTTCATTACGTTTTCCGGAGGAGTCGCCGAGTATATTTTTAGCCGTGAGAGCGCCAGTCACGGCGACATCGCCAAGCTGCTTGCCGGTGAAATCGTAAAGCAGATCAAAGCCCGTATTTCGATTCCGATCATCGAACCCATGGAACGCATTCGCGCGACGGTTATCGGGGCCTCGCAATTTACGGTACAGGTGAGCGGCAAGACCATATATTTGCCGGACATGGGAGTGTTACCGATTCATAATATTCCCGTGGTTCATCTCGGCCTGGACATCTCTGACGACATTGACATCGATAAAATCGTCGGGGCCTTTAAAAAAAATGCGGATATTCTCGATCTCGAGCCAAGTGCCCGCCTGGCGCTCGCGTTTACCTGGGACGGTGAGCCAGAGCATGCGCGCCTGTTCGCGATGGCCAAAGCCATCATGCAGTTTGCGGCGCCATCCGGAAAAAGGGACGAAATACTTTTCTTGATGATTGACGGAGACGTAGGCGCCTCCCTTGGCCGAATTTTGCATGATGAACTTCATCTCGATGGAAAAATTGTCTCGATCGACGGCATAAAATTACGTGAACTGGACTTCGTTGATATCGGAGAATGGCTCGACCCACCGGGCGTGGTGCCGGTTGTTATCAAGTCCTTGCTCTTCCCAGGTGATCTCCCCTGCAAATAAAGCCAATGGATTCAAGCGGTCAATGCGTCCATACCGCGGTTGGCTTCTTCCAGATCCATACTTGTTATATGAAGTACGTGTGGTTGTGATCTGAGCGGTTATTTCATGTAGGCAGGAATGGCGCGGAACCGGCACCCTGTTTCAATTCTCTAACAACGATAGATTGAGAGGAGTGAGTTGAGATGAAACGTCTATTGCTGTTATTCACTTTGATTGCTTCGATTGGAGGATGCGCGACCGAACCGTACACTCCGAATGCGGATATTTCGAATCAGGATAATTCTTATGATGCGCCTAACGGCAAGTAAGTATCTTGGCGACGGATTTCAAGCTGAGGATTTAGCGTAAAAAGCCCGCGACCTTTCGGGGTGGAAAAAATCCTAACGGGATTACAGCTTTATATTAGAACCGTGCGATGCGGGTGGTTTGATGGGCGCAAAAAAGCCCTGCGGGTGGGGCAGGGCTGATAATGAGAGTGAAGTATGTCTATGCCACTGTGCCAGACCGAGTGGCCGCCACTTCGCGCGATTTAGAACCGGGCGTTGATCCAATTCTGCATCAGATCAAACAGATTTTTCGTCGCGTTGGAATATTGACCAGGAATCTTTTCGCATGCGGTACAACGTGTGCCGCCGTGCGTGGCACCTTCGATGACGAAGAAATCCTTGTCACGGCTTGCCGCCATATCAAAAAATACTTCGCTGTCGCGTATAAAATAATGCGCTCCCATGGCGGTGACGAGTAATGGAACGGTAACGCTTTGAAGATTGCAAACTGTCGAGTTGTTACTCGAGCACCAGTCGATGCTGTCCATGGAGTCTTTGGACCGAATCGCTCTCACACTCAAGAAAGACTTCACTGTCAGGAACATGGTGGCACCGAAGCCTTTACCATCTTCTGCTTTCAGTTGAGAGACCCTTACGCTTTGGACAGGATTTCGAGCCTCGATGGTGCCATCATTCTTGAGCAACTTCCTGGGTTGGACCGTGCTATGGTGAATACTGAGGTCTCCAGCCGAAAGGCGCGCGTTGTCACCTAGTGGAACGATGAATGGAGCATCCCCTAGTCCTTCTGCCTCAATTACCCGAAGTTTGGCCAAGGCTTCATTAATCAAGAAGTTCATCCTGTCCGACTGTCCCTTGAAGTACCTTTTCTTGAAATCTTCAGAGTAGTTTGACGAGCCGTCAGGATTGAATCCGTTGTAAGTGCTGAAAGGGTCAAGACGATCATTTACGTGTGGCTGCTGATTCTGATTCAGAACTGCAGGGTCGTTGGTAACGGCCGGATTAAGACTTCTGACCGCGTTCACCCCGTTACCCGGATGCGCATCCATGAGTATGATTCCATCTACAGGTGTCAGTCCGGTCAAGCTGTTGCTGCACTTGATTAGCTTGGTCGGTTGCTGGCAAAACGACGCGCCCTGTTCGGCAACTGCTTGATAGAAGCTCATCGTTGGGCCGCCGCCGCTATGGCCCAGAAGCACGACTTTGGTAATGCCTGGCTGTTTTTTCAGGAAATCTACTCCTGACTTTACGTCGAGTGCGTTGTTCTCCCAAGGCGCACATGCCGCCTCGTTGTTATCGCAGCGGGGGTTCATGGCGAGTACTGTGATTCCACGTTTTGGCAACTCCTGCGTGCTGATATGAGACAGAAAGTTCGAGTTGCGATGCATGACTACGATGCCTACACCGGATCTCCGGGCAGCTGCCGGGTCAGGCATGTACAGTGCACCCTTGGTGGCGCTCGGTGAGAATTGAACATATTGCGGCGGCGGAGCGGCAGCAAAAGCCTGAGAGAAAACAGCGAGAGCAAAAATACCAACCTGTGCAAACATCGTTTTTGTTTTTTTCATCATGTCTCCTTTGAACTTATAGAGTGAAAAGAATGCAACCAATGCGTCGGACCTCAAGTTGGGAAGTTGCGCAACTTCGCAGCTTGATGGTTATTCTTTGGTTTTAAGGGCTGCACATCCTCCGCGCCTTCCGATCCTTCATCTTGGCATCGACTGCCGTCTCTGCATAGTTCAGCGCCTGCTGCATGCCTGCGCTTGCGCTATGGCTGTCGACTTTGGCCTCGATTACTGCCAGCGGGATATTCGATTTGTAATACAGGATGTAATCGGCGCGCTTTTGCTCACCATGGCTATGCAGCTTGCCGCGCACGATGATGCGCCCCTTTGTGAAACTAACCTCTTCGCGAATCTGAGCGTGCAGATCCCATCCAGCGCTGGTGATTGCCGGAGTGATGTACTTGGAACAGATGTCGCGTTCGGAGAGGCTTTTCTTATCGGCCATGGAGCAGAGGTCTCCTTGTATTTATTATTGCGTTGCCTTTTTAAACAGGGATCAATATATATTATTTAGAAGGAATTATGGGGATTCAAACGAGTTGGCTTGCAGCAGTAAATAGTCAGCACTTCAGTTTGCGTCTGGTCTTTATGAAGCTGCCAAGTCCATTAACGGGATTGCTTGGGCGCCGTACGTCAATCCTTCAAGAAAATCGGCCCACGCTTGCATCATCTTGCGCCGCTCGGGCAGATATTCTGCATAGTCATAGGCAGCACGTACGGGCGTCAGGCTCGGCATGTGCGAGTTGGCGTTCAATGGCATCGCGGTTCCAACGGGCATGGGGGTAACTCATTAAGAGGGGTGTCTAGTTACTTGCCGCGAATTTTTTTGGCTGCCATGAGCCGCCTTGAGACGCCGATATGGTATCCAGGCACGCTTGGTTCGGCATGCCGCGCGATCTAGTGTGTCCTGATTCAAGCGCAGCCGAACGTTAAAAAAAAATGTAAATACAGTAGAGAGACTCGGTATGCATGGAATCTTGTCACGTATGCTGAATAAACATTGGAGATCAGGATATGCGCTCCCGTACCGTCCACGTCCCATTACGTCCCAACGGGCCGTCCTCGCGGGAACTTGGCAATAATTGACAATGCGTTGGACATCCTCCGTGCCGCTCGCCCCATGTGCAGAGCAATAGCGCGGCGGATGTCGATCATGGCCTTTATGCAGGTACGGAGCCGTCCTTTTGTGCCGCGGACGCTCCCAGCAAGAGCTGCAGCACGGTCGCCACGACGACGTTTAACACCAACGCCAGGAGCCCCGTGTACACGGTATAACTATCGCCGGCAAGCACGAACGTATGCACCGGCTTGATGCCGTCGGAGAAGGCCAGCCAGCTGCCGCCTGCCAGGCCGACGGCCCAGCCTGCCAGCAACGCGGGCGCACGGAACCAGCGGAAAAACACGCCGAACACAACGGCTGGAAATGTCTGAAGAATCCACAGGCCGCCCAGCAGTTGCAGATCTAGCGCAAACTTGGTCGGCAAGAACAGGATGAACACCAGCGCGCCGACTTTGACCATGAGCGACGCTATTTTCGCGACTTTCGCTTCGCCGGCATGGGTCACGGCAGGGTTTACGTAAGGCTTCCAAAAGTTGCGCGTAAAAAGATTGGCGGCGCCGATGGACATCACTGCCGCGGGCACCAAGGCGCCGATAGCGATGGCAGCAAAGGCAAATCCGCTGAACCAGCTCGGAAACAATGCATTGAACAGGGCCGGCACCACATCGTTGTTATTCTTGACGACGAGTTTGGCGCCGTATGCCATGAACCCGAGCAGCGCAATCAGGCCGAGCAGCACGGTGTATGCCGGTAAAAAAACCGCATTCTTTCGAATCGTGTCGGCGCTTTTGGCCGCAAATATGCCCGTCAGCGTGTGTGGGTACATGAAAGCGGCGAGTGCGGACCCCAGCGCCAGAGTGGCAAACGGCAGCATTTGCTGCGGCTTCAGGATAAGCCCGGTGGCGCCGCCCTTGGCGATGAACGCTTCGTTGGCTGCTGCAAATACGGTTCCATAACCACCCAGCTTCATCGGTACCAGTACGACCGCCACCAGCACCACAATGTAGATCATCAGATCCTTAACGAATGCAATCAGTGCCGGTGCTCGCAAGCCTGCCGAATAGGTGTACAGCGCCAGGATCACGAACGCCGCGGCCAGTGGCAATTCTCCGGTCAGGCCGAGTGCCTTGATGACGACCTCCATACCGACCAGCTGCAGCGCGATATACGGCATGGTGGCGACCACGCCGGTGAGCGCAATCGCAAATTCAAGCGGGCGCGAGCCATAGCGTCCATAGACCACGTCGCCGGCGGTCACATGTCCGGCGCGGTGCGCAGCCTTCCAAAGTTTCGGCATGATGACGAACACGATGGGGTACACGATGATCGTGTATGGCAGTGCGAAAAATCCATAGGCGCCAACCGCATACACCAGTGCCGGAACGGCGATGACGGTGTAGGCGGTATAGAAATCGCCGCCGACCAGGAACCAGGTGATCCAGGTACCAAAGTTCCGTCCACCCAGACCCCATTCGTCCAGGTGTGCGCCCTTGTTTGCGCCGCCGCTCTGCCAGCGTGACGCGGCGAAGCCCATCACGGTCACAAGCACGAAGAAGAAGATGAAGACGCCCAGTGCCGTCCAGTTGATTTGACCGTCCATCATTGGAGTCCCTTGCGCACGCCGTGACGATACACAATCCAGATCAGCAGTGAGGTAATAGGTACCCAGGCCAACTGATACCAGTAAAAGAAGGGAAAGCCGAACAGTGACGGCAACTCATGGTTATAGAAGGGTACCCATAACAAGCCGATGAAAGGCAATAAAAGCAGGCTCCACATACCGCTCTCCTTAGTGGTTGAATTGAATTGTTGCAGCGCTAAATCGATTGAGACCGAAACGGATCGTCCTTTGCCCGCGGACGCCACACTGCACGGTGCTCGAGGCGCGTCGATTCGAAAGCCTGCGGGCTGGTCACTTCATTCACCAAGTGGCGGTCGATGTAGAGTAGTGTGGTACCGTCCGCTCCGATGCGCACTACGTGAGCATCGAAAATCTTGTCATGCAATGTAATGTCCACGGCTTTCTCCTGATATTGAGCCGGAATCGCTTACCACCGGCCTATCCTCGGGAAGGCCGATTCCCTTGGTTTCGGGCAGGAACCACGGCAACACCATGCCAATCAGGTAAACCGATCCGAACACCAATGCCGCCTGCGACACACCACCGAACGATTTGATCATTGATCCCGAAAGGATCGGGAAAACCCAAGCCACCAGGCGCGCCGAATTAAACACGAAACTGGTGGCGGTGGAACGGACCGATGCATTGAAGAGTTCAGCCGGATAAATCGCTAGCCACGCAAAGGTGCAACCCAGAGTAAAAAAACCATTGATGGCCGAAATCGCCAGCATTCCCTCTACCGAACTCACCCATCCGTAGGTCAACACGGTCATCGCCAGCGAACCGGCAAAGCTCATAAACAGAAACCAGCGCCGGCCCATGCCGTCAATCAGGAAACCGGATGCCATGTAGGCGACAATCGCGCCTACCGTGTAGACAATCGATACAAGGGAAATCCAGTGGCTGGCATTGGCGACATGCTGTGCCGTCGCCAGTTCCGCCGTACGCGCCGGCAACCAGCTCGAAACAGCCCACCAGCCGACGATGGTAACGATCGAAAGCACCGTGGTCAGGACTATGCGGCGCACAGCCTGACGTTCGCTGAAAACCTGCTTCAAAGTGAACGGTCGCTTGTCCGATGTTCCCGCGTTGCTGACACCGGTTGCGCTCCATTGCTTGTTGCGCACGGCTTCCTGCCATTGCTCAGACTCGTCAACCCCGCGGCGGATATAAAGAACGAAAAATGCCGGGATTGCACCGACCGCGAACATCATGCGCCAGTTGTCGGCGCCAAACGGATCGAATACCGACAAGGCATACCAGATCAAGGCCGCGATCAGGGTGCCCCAGCCGAATCCCGATTGCAGAAATCCTGCCCCCTTGGCGCGTGCTTCCCTCGGCCAAGTCTCTGCCACCAGAGAAATGCCGGTGCTCCATTCGCTGCCCATCGCCAGGCCAGTTAAGAAACGCAGCACGCACAAGTAAACCAGGCTATTGGAAAACGCCGTGCATCCGGTCAGGAGGGCATACAACAGGACCGACCACATCATCATCGGCTTGCGTCCCACATAGTCCGCCAGCACGCCGCCGATCAGGCCGCCGATTCCCCAACCGAGCAGGGTGAGGCCGATTACCACGCCGGCGTACAGTGGCAGTGAACCCATCTGAGCTGGCGTCAAGACCGAATGCATCAGAGCCGGCAAGACCATGATCAACGCCAGCGCCTCGTAGCCGTCGAAGATCCAGCCGAGAAACGCGCCATTGAGCGTACGCCAGTGTTTTCCGGTCAGGTTGGCGTACCACGCCTGCGGCCGCACGGCATGTAAGGCCGACTGCGGGACGGATTGATCCAGTACATTCATGGGTGGGTTTCCTGTTTTATAGTTCGGAAGCAGCCCACAGGCCAGCCGACTTAAGGCTGCGCGATTAAGTCATTTTTGCAGTCCGCAAACCCGCATGGTTACGTCGCGATTTCTGAAAATCGGGTACTTATTCAGCGTAGCCTTAAGCCACAGCGCGGCCGGCAGACCAGGGTCTCTTCCTATACGGACGACAGCAAAATCCCTGCCTTCCAAGCGCAGAAATAGTAATATAGAGAAGTACACAGTACAATCGTTCTCTCACGAATACAGCCATCGTGGTTGGCGATAGCGCAGACAGCAAGACCACCGGACATGCACATCGATATCGAATCCCTTCGGGTTTTCACGGCTGTCGTCGAAGAAGGCAGCCTCGCAGCCGCTTCGCAAGTGCTGCATCTAGCGGCCTCTGCGGCCAGCAAGCGAATTTCCGACCTTGAGCGCGACGCCGGCACCCCACTTTTTTATCGCCACAGCCGTGGCGTACGGCCAACGCCGGCAGGGCAGACCCTCTATCGCCATGCCAGGCATATCTTCGAGCAATTTAGACAAATCGATACCGAGCTGAGCGAATATACCGGCGGCGTGCGCGGGCACGTCCGCCTGTCGGTGACGTTTACTGCAATGGTCCATTACCTCCCCGAAGACCTGCGTCATTTCACGGCCGCCAATCCCGAGATCAAGATCGAGATGGACGAAAAAACCAGCGATACCATCGTCAGGATGGTGGAAAACGGCGTAGTCGACTTCGGTATCTGCACCACCACAGACTCATCCTTGCGGTTGACGCTGCTGCCGTATCGCCTGGACCGGCTGTACCTGGTCGTGCCGGTGGACCATCCCTATGCCACCCGCGACCGCATCCGCTTCGAAGAAACGCTGGATCTCGATTATGTGGGCATGCAGGAGGGCGCGTCGATTCATACGCTTTGCACGCGTGCGGCCGAAGCGGTCGGACGGCACATGAAACTCAGAATCCAAGTCACAAACTTCGAAGCCGTCCGCAACATGGTCGCGGCAGGGCTAGGCATCGGCATCCTCCCCGAAATCGGCATTCCGCCGCATGAAAGGGGACGCCTGGCGAAAGTTTATCTCGATGAATCCTGGGCCGATCGCCCCTTGCAAATCGTCTGCCGGGACCTGGAAGGAATGGCCATGCCCGCGCGCCTGATGGTCGATCGCCTAACACGTGCAGAATTTTCCTTGCCATTACATTCCAGATAGGTAGCGATGTCTGGTGATGAAAACCGTCGCTCTACCGGTTTCGTGCACTATGCCGTTTGGGGACGGCAAGCCCTCTGCGCATTCCCGACGCTTATGGGCGAGCGGCCGTCGTTTTACAGGAGTATGGCCGCAGCCTCTTTCCATGGATGACGGTGCGTGAAAACGTCGATCTTCCATAGGTCGGCGCCGTAGCAGTCGCAACAATTGATTTCCATCGCCGGTTTGCCGCGATGCCGTCAAATTTTCCAGGCTAGGTGGAACGAGAATTTTTGTGGAATAGCCAGGGCTCGCATTGCATGCGTTGAAATTCGAACTTTCTGATTTCATCTTGGTGCAGCAAGCTTTGGCCAATCTCGTCGAGTCCGTTCATCAACAGATCGCGTTGAAACGAATCGATTGCGAATGACAAGACAAGGTCATCACCGAACTTGATCTGTTGGCGACCAAGGTCGATCGTAATGGGATTGTCCTGGCCGCGATTGACCGCCGTAAACATCGTATTGATCTGCTCAGTCGAAAGGCATACCGGCAAGATGCCATTCTTGATGCAGTTGCCATAGAATATATCGGCGAAGCTCACACCGACGAGCGCGCGAATTCCCCACTGCGCCAATGCCCAGGGCGCATGCTCCCGGCTCGACCCGCAACCGAAGTTGGTGCGGCATAACATGATCTGCGCCCCCGCAAACCGAGGCTGGTTCAATGGAAAATCCGGGTTGGGCTGCCGCTGGCTGGCGTCCATACCCGGCTCTCCGGGATCGAAATAGCGCCATTCATCGAATAGATAGGCGCCAAAGCCGGTACGGCCGATCATTGCCATGTACTGCTTGGGCAGGATCGCATCGGTATCCACATTATCCCGATCGATCGGTACGGCGATCGACGTCAGCGTGTCGAATCGTTCCATGACTATCTCCCAAGTGGCTGCGATACATCGACAAAATGGCCCGCCAATGCCGCTGCTGCGGCCATGGCGGGACTGACCAGATGCGAACGGCCGCCGCGTCCCTGGCGCCCCTCGAAGTTGCGATTCGACGTCGATGCGCAACGTTCACCTTCCTTGAGGCTGTCGTTGTTCATTCCCAGGCACATCGAACAGCCGGCGTCGCGCCATTCGAAACCAGCTTCCAGAAATATCCGGTCCAACCCTTCCTGCTCCGCCTGCAGCTTGACACTGCCCGACCCTGGCACCACCAGCGCCTGAGCGATCGTCGGCGCGACTTTCTGCCCCCGCACGACTTGCGCGGCAATGCGCAGATCCTCGATACGCGCGTTCGTGCACGAGCCTATGAATACCTTATCCAATGGAATGTCCTGGATGGCGAGACCGGGTTGAAGCCCCATGTAGGCGAGTGCGGATGCCATGGATTTTCTGCGTTGCGGGTCGCTCTCGGTCGCCGGATCAGGCACGTAGCCGTCAATGTCCGTCACCATGCCCGGCGACGTTCCCCAGGTTACCTGAGGCCGCAGCGCAGCGGCATCGAAGCGCAGCGACCTGTCGAAGGTACAATCCGCATCGCTACGCAAGGTCGACCAATAGGCTGCCGCAGCGTCCCATTCCGCGCCCGCCGGCGCACAGGGTCGCCCATGCAGATACGTGAGGGTCACATTATCCACGCCGATCATGCCGCAGCGCGCGCCAGCTTCGATCGACATGTTGCACAACGTCATGCGCGCTTCCATGTCCAGCCCCCGTACGGTCTCACCGTCAAACTCGATGGCATGGCCGTTCGCGATATCGGTGCCCCATCGGCCGATGATCGCCAGTGCGAGATCCTTGGCGCAGGTCCCTGCCGGCAGAGCGCCATCGATGGTCATCTGCATGGTTTTCATGCGCTTCATGACCAGGCACTGCGTCGCAAGAAGATGCTCGATGTCGGAAGTCCCGATACCAAATGCCAATGCGCCGAAGGCGCCATGCGTGGACGTATGGGAATCGCCGCATGCGATGGTCATGCCGGGCAGGATCTCGCCCTGCTCCGGTCCGACTACATGAAGAATACCCTGGCGAATGTCTTGCAATGCGTAGAAGCGCACGCCGTACTCCGTGCAGTTCCGATCCAATGCCTCGACTTGCAAGCGCGCGATCTCGCTATGCATTCCCCGTTCCCGGTGAACCGTCGGAATATTGTGATCTGGCGTCGCAATCGCCGCTTCGGCACGCCACATGGGGCGCCTTGCCAGCCGAAGCCCATCGAACGCTTGCGGGCTCGTGACTTCGTTCATGAGGTGACGATCGATATACAGGAGCGTCGAGCCGTCATCTGCTTCGCGCACGACATGTCGGCGCCACAACTTTTCGTATAGAGTGAGGGATTGAGTCATTGCAAAAGGGTACGAAATTCTTCCGGCAATGACCACTGCTTTATTGCGATGCCTGCCACCGCAATCCGGCATCACCGACCGAATGGACTTTTATGCATTTCGATCTTGATACGCTCAGACTATTCACGTACGTCATTGAGGAAGGCAGCATCCAGGGCGGATCGCTTCGGCAGCATATTGCGCCGTCGGCGGCCAGTCGGCGCATGAACGATCTCGAAAACGATGTCGGCATGCCGTTGCTGCAGCGGCACAGCAGAGGGATTCAGGCCACTGTGGTGGGCCAGGTTCTCTATACCCACGCGAAACTGGTGCTGTCTCAACTGCAGCATGCTGACGAAGAACTGAAAGACCATCGCGACGGCGCCACAGGAAGCACGCGTCTGAGCGTCACCATGACCGCCATGGTCCATTATCTGCCTCCGGATCTGAGCCGCTTTCTAAAAACGTATCCTGGCATCCAGGTTGATTTGACCGAGGAAACGACCAACCTGGTTGTGCGTGCGGTGCAGAACGGCACCGCCGATCTCGGCATTTGCGCACCTGCGTCGCCGGTCTCGGGGTTGATCGAGGCACCTTACCGGATGGACCGCTTGACGTTGATCGTACCGAGCGCGCATCGTTTCGCCGGCTTGGGCGAGGTTCGGTTTGCCGACACGCTGGGCGAAGACTATGTCGGCATGCAAGCTGGTTCATCGATCCACACTCTGATGGAGCAGGAAGCAAAGGCACTCGGGGCGCGTCTGAAACTGCGCATCCAGGTAACCAGCTTCGAGGCCATCAGGAACATGGTCGGTGTAGGCGTAGGCATCGGGATACTTCCGGAAATTGCATTGGGAACCACGCCTCAATCCGCGTATGTCCAGGTACGGCTGGCAGAACCGTGGTGCGATCGACCGTTGAAGATACTGCGCAGCGCGGAGCATCCGCTCAGTCCTGCAGCGAAGCTGTTGGTTGCGGCACTTGCGTCGGAACGCTGATTTCGTGAGCCGTGCGTGCAGGAGATGCCGTGCGACATCCTGGAACAGGCTAATCCGACTTCAGAAAAGGGCATTGCCAGCAGGCATCTGCCTCACAGATCAAAACGTCCACCGTGCGTGATGCACCCGGCACTTTCAGCGCATATTTCGCCGCTAAAATGCAAAATCATGGAAAATCTTCTGAATCTGCGCACGAAGCCAACGCTGCGCCACATCCTTGTCGTCCCTCGGATGCCATACCAGGTCAATGGCAAGCGAAACGTTTTCGATCGGAAGCGGAAACGTAATGAATTTCTGGAATCCTTCCGCATGCAGCCAATGCTTGGGGACGACCGCCACCAGATCGGTGGTTTCAATGACCTGGCGCATCTCGAGCCAACTCGGCACGGTCATCGCAATCTTGCGTTTTTGACCGAGGTTGGCGAGTTCGTCGTCGATCAGGTTGGTGCCGACACCACTGATCGCGACTTTCAGGTGGGTCAGACCGAGGTAATCCGATAAATCGAGCTTTGACAGTCCAGGAAAGCGAGCGGCGCTCATCACGACTACGAAATGGTCTTCAAGCAATCGGACACTGTGGCTCAGACCAGCGATCTTGGAACGCAGGGCGAGACGCACCTGCACCTCGCCCTGGCTAGTCTTCTGTTCGATGTCCTGGGGGCTGAAATGCTGGACTTCCAGACGCGTCGACGGTGCCTGATCGCGCAGTGTCTGACAGAGTCGCGGAAGCAGGTACATCCCGGCATAGTCGGAAACGCGCATATTGAAGACTTGCGTCGAGGTGATCGGATCGAACTTGCTGCCCTGTATCACCGCTTGTTCGATCTGCTGCAACGACCCGCTAACCATGCTTGCCAACAAGAGTGCCTGCCCGGTGGGAATCATGCCGTCGGCGGTACGCACCAGCAGCTCATCCTTGAACGTCACCCTGAGGCGTCTTAGCGCATGGCTCGCAGCCGACTGGCTGATGCCGACGCGCTGGGCAGCCTTCGTCACACTTCGTTCTTCTACCAATGCTTCCAATATGACAAGGAGGTTTAAATCAATGCTGCGCAGATTCATCGGTGGCGGACTGGCTGATGAGCGGGAATGGACTTCTCTCTCCCTTGTCTCAATGAGAGAAAAGCGTGCCATATCCTTCGACTTTATCATCAATACCGCTTGTGCGCAGTGCATTCCACACCATGACCTGGTTGCTCGTGATGACAGGCCGTTCGAGCGCTTGTTCCAGACGCTCGATCACTTCCGCCGATCGGATGGCGGTACAGCTGATGAAGTAGGCGTCCGCTACCGACGTTGCATACTGCATCGCTTGATCGAAAAAGACGTCCGGCGCAAGTTTTCCCATTTCCGCATTCGTATTCAGGCCGAGACCGTGATGATGGACGACTTCCAACCCATGGTGCTCCAGGAACGCGATTTCGCGCTGGTTGACCGCGTCAAGATAAGGGGTGAGGAGAACGATTTTCCTGGCGCCGAGGGTTTGCAAAGCGGTGACAATTGCGGCCCCGGTGGAAAAACATGGCAGTCCGGTCGCATTTTCGATGCTCGCCATGATCTCGTCCTGCAATGGCACGCTGTACGTCGATACCGCGGTGCAGTGAAAGATCACCCGCTCCACACCGGCGTCTGCCAGCATGGCAGCGGCAGGCCCGACGCCCGCCGCCATGGCAAACAATTCTTCTGAACCGGACCCTTTAAGTGGAAGACGCGTGACGTAGGCTGCCACGCCATCGGGCAGCATGGACTGTATCTGCGGTTCAGCAATGAAATTGCCCGAAGGCACGATAATGCCCAATCGTGCACGTTCACCGTAATTTATTTTTATTGAGTGCGCCATCTGTATGCTCTCAGGATTTCGATTCGGCAAGCGACTGGCGCGCCTGGTCAAGATAGACCGGGTTGATGTATTCCGCAGCAGACGTCTTGGCGCGGCCCGGAAGGGCGCGGATCAACGCGCTGATGTCGATCAGTGCCTGTATGGAGTCGGGATTGGCCGCCGCATCGCGTGGAAAAATCTCGTCCCGGCTGTACTCTTCCCATGCGCGGTCTGCATAATCTGCGCTGATTCCACTGTGCTGCATGGCGATCTCACGGCATCCCATCTTGTTCGCATAGAACCAGTCATGCGCTTCGATGAATGCCTTCAAGAAAGCGACCACGGTCTCGGCGTTTCCGTTGGCCCACTTTGCGGAAATGTTCAAGGAGGTGAACTGGAACCACGGGAATTCATCGCGGGGCTCGCACAACGAGGTGTAACCCTGGTCGAGCGCGATATAGTTCAGCGGGATGCCCTGCAGCCCTGCATCGATCTTGCCATTTTGAAGCTTTTCCCAGCGCGACAGGATCGGTCCGACCGCCACGATGGTGTAGTCGCGGGGATGCTCCAGGCCGTGAGCGGAAAGAATCTTCATCACAAGTGAAGAACTGCCAGCCTCCAGCGAGGAAACGCCTACCACGCCGCCACGCAACTGCTCGATGGTCTTGATATCGGGGCGCGCGATGAAAGAAAACGGCAGGCGGTTGACGTTGCCGGCAATGATCTCAAGATCGCTGCCCGTCTCGCTGCCCAGGATCACGTGTTCAGTCACCCCGAGCGATAGCTGGAGCCGGCCATCGATCAACCGGTCCGTGACTTCGTCGATCGGTTCGTACAACTCGATCGAGACATCCAGTCCGTGCTTCTTGAAGAATCCGGCGTCTTGCGCGATCCAGAGAGGCATGTTGAAATAATTGCGGGACACTGCGCCGACTTTCAATGAAATCATGTTTTTCCTTTTAAGTGAAAAGAGTAATGTCACAACTGGCTGGCAGGCTTCGATGTCACTGGTTGGCCGCCCCGGATCGGATTCGGCCGGTCGACAAGGATTGGCCTGCGTGTCAAAGTCAAGCTTGCCAGTGAGCCCAAAAGCAGCAATACGCCGGCAATCGCAAAGGCCGCGGTAAAGCCGCCGCTGTACGCAACGGCATAGCCGGTGACGATGGGCGCGGCAAGACCAAAGACATTGCCGCCCAGTATGAGCAAACCTACCGCCACTCCCGAATGCGCCGGGTCGCCTAGAAGATCGTTGGTCAATGCGATATTCATCGACATGGCCGTCGACACGCATGTGAGCGCCAGCGAGATGATCAGCACGATTGCCCACATCGAATCCACGAATGGAAGCGCGAATACGACCGATCCGAGGAGCAGGATCACGAAGATCATGTTGCGCCTGGCGCCGCGTGCGAGCGCTTCGCTCGTCAGCAACCGGTCGCTGAGATAACCC
This sequence comes from Herminiimonas sp., assembly GCA_028292665.1. Lineage (GTDB taxonomy): Bacteria > Pseudomonadota > Gammaproteobacteria > Burkholderiales > Burkholderiaceae_D > JAQGLW01. The sequence continues at coordinate 12,131 of JAQGLW010000013.1, read as the reverse complement.
AGCATGATGCCGAGCACGCAGGCGCTGGCATAGGGGGCGGCAGTGTAAAGGCTGCTCTTGACGACATTCATGCCGTGAGCGCGCTCGAAATAGGTGGGCAGCCAGGTCAGGAACAGATAAAGCGTATATCCGGCGCAGCCCTGACTCAGTGCCAGGCCCCACATCGTCTTTTCAGCGAGCAACTTTTTCAGCCCGCCGGAAGCGCGTTTCTTCGCGGCGGCAGAATCGGTAGCAACCGCAGGCGCGGCCGAATCGTTGATCAGCACGCGTTCTTCCGCTGAAATCCATTTTGCCTGTGCCGGAGTGCGGTACAGGATCCACCAGAACACGCCCAGGCATACGCCCACTGCGCCAGTGACCAAGAACGAGCCGCGCCATCCGGCTTGCGCGATCAACCAGCCCACGAAGATGCCGCCAAGAGCCGGACCCGCATAGGCGCCGGCGTTCAGGATCGCGGCGGCGCGTCCGCGTTCGGTCTTGGGCGCCCATTCGCGGATGATCCTGCTGCCCGAAGGGTAAGACGCCGCTTCCCCGATACCCAGGATAAGTCTGGATCCCAAAAGCAGGAAAAAGCTGGAGGCGAGACCGGTCAAAATGCCCCCCGCTGACCAAATGATGAGCGCCAGTGCCGTAACTTTACGGGCACCGAAGCGATCGACGACCAGGCCGGCCGGAATCAGGCAGAACAGATACGTCCACAGGAACGAAGAAAACATGTATCCCAATTGAATAGGGGAAAGCTGAAAGGTGGACGCAATGGAGCTTGCGGCAACCGACAGGTTGGTCCTGTCGACGTAATTGACCGCGTTCATAAGGAACATGGCGAAATACACTAAATAACGGCGATTCGTACGCATATCGTCTCCTGCCTGTAGTTGGCTGCCGTGCAGGCAGCATTTGTTTACGAGAATGATGCGCAACTTACGATGAAAACGCCAACTCATAGTCGTCAGCATGTGCATGAATTGAATTCATGTTTGTGTTGGGCTCACATGGACGACGCCATCAGCAACGATTGCCATGACCTCAGGATGAATGTGCAGGCTGACGACGCGATGTGCATGCGGCGTTGGCACGCTGTAGCGGTTCCGCTGGAAGTGAATCAGGTTGGTCGCCGACACCTGTACTGGCTGTTCAACATAACCGTCAAATGGCTTTGGCATCCGCATCTGCCGCCGCCGTTCATCCTGCAGTATCTCGGCAATCGTCGTCGCCGGCCATTCCGGGTGCGCCATCTCGTCCCAAGATTGCTGGCAGCGTTGGGCTAGCCAGTCATTGAGTTGCCCGAGCGTGGACCAGCGCTTGTCGGCAGCAGCCACCCAGATCTGCCATCTCCGGTTCTGCACGTTCTTCTCGACGACGCCTTTCTCCCAGCCGGACGCCACATTGCAGAATTCCGGCTCGAACAGGTAATGCCCGCACATCGAGCGATAGATTCGTGCGTCCGGCAATCTTCCGTATCGAGAGCTGGTCGGGGATATGCATGCGCGAGTACACGTACGGCAGGCAATCCGGCATTTCTCAATGTCACAGGAAGAAGGGCAGCGAAGAAGTGGAAGAGCGACTACGGAGCGGCTGAAGCTGTTTCGGCAGATGGCGATACGGGCATGCTTAGTATTTCGATGCCGTTCGAAAGCAAGATCATTGACGCTCGCAGTCCAGGGTAATTGTCGCCGAAATCCAGCGAGCCGCCATGGAGCCGGGCTACCGCATCGACCAGACTCAGTCCCAATCCTACACCCGGTGTGGAGCGACTTGCATCGCAGCGATAAAAGGGCTCAACTACTTTGGACTTTTCTTCGTCGGGAATGCCGGGCCCGTCATCCGTTACGACCACTTCGATGGTCTGGTCAGGACGTTTCCTTGCCTCAAACGAAACTGTTACGTTTCGTTTGGCGTACTTCAGCGCATTGTCGATGAGATTGCTGACCGCCTGAGCAAGAAGCAGAGGATCTCCATGGGCTAGCATGTCGCGTGCAGACTCGAATGTAAGTGTAATCCCTTTACGTTCGGCGACAGGTTGATAAAATTCCGCGGCATCGCCTGCCACCTTGGTCACATTGACTTGAGTGAATCCGGAACGGCGCGTGCCCCTATTGATTTCGGCAAGCCGCAGCAGTGCGTTAAAGATAGCAATGATACGGTCCACGTCGCCAAGGACGGCATCAATCTCGGCGAAGGCTTCCTCCGGAGCAGGTCGTGTTACCGACAGTTCCTCCAGGCGAAAGCGCAATTCAGCTAATGGCGTGCGCAAATCGTGTGCGATGGCGTTCGACACATTTCGCACGCTATGTACCAGATGCTCAATCTGATCCAGCATGCGATTGACCGTCCGCGCGAGTACCTCGTCTTCGCTATCCAGGGCCGGCAGCCGTCGTGAAAGGTCGCCATCCACAATGGCGGAAGTAGTTCGACTTATAATATGTGTCTTTAAAAGAATTGCGCGCCGAATCAGAAAACCGCCGATGACAGCAACCAGAAGCACCGCCGCCCCGATTGCCGAAAGCCCATACAGGAACAGCATTTCAAGTTTTTCGAACCGGGCAATGTCACGTCCTACTAAAAGATGGTATCCGCCCGGAAGGGCATGATAGAAGACTTCGACTCTGAATTGGCGACCGTTCACGTGAATTAATTTGTTCTGCACCCCTGTTGATTTGGATATTTCTGGTGGCCATGCGGGGAGGTTACCTCCCTGTCTCACCATCGAGGGATCAGTGAGCAAGAGTATTTGCCGAGTGGTATTCAGATCATTCCCGACTCGCGCGTCGATTACTGCCGCCAGTTGAGCACTCCCTTTCCTGACATAAAAATCCGTCATCCTCTGTGCGTCGGCTTGGAGTAGCTCGATCCTGCCCCGTTCGATAGTGTTGTTCCAGGCATACCAGAGGAACGTGGCGAACAAGGCCAGCAAGATGACACTGACGGCGCCGTACAAGAGCGCCACATTTCGTGACGAGAAGGGGATGGACCTAAGCATTTTGTTCAACCTATAGCCAGCATTGCGCATAGTCCGCAGACGTTGCCGCTCGCCGCCCGCGTCAATTTTCTGGCGTAGCTTGCTGATGTGAACGTCTATGACATTCGATTCTTCTACGGACTGAAGTGATAATCCCGGACGCTTTCAATCAGCATTGTCCTCGTGACCACCTGGTCCGCGTGGCGCTTTGATTAGTGGAGTAGAGGCATACAAAGAGATTCACCTATGCCGCCATCGTGAGCCGAGCATCTTCCGTTGCATTTGTTACATCGAAGTCCCTTGCGGGGGCGCCAAAATAGAATCCTTGACCGACGTTACATCCTAATGCTTGAATAAAATCCAGCTGCGTTTTTGTTTCAATGCCTTCGGCGACTGTGCTCAACTTTAGTCTTCTAGCCATATCCACAATGGATTCGAGAATACCGGTCAGTTTCCTATTCTTGGAAATACCAGCTATGAACATGCGATCTATTTTTAGTTCAGTAAATGGCAGATCGCTTAGCAGTTTCAGTGACGAATATCCAGTCCCAAAGTCATCGATTGAGATTTTGAATCCTTGAGAGCGCAGGGTAGTGAGTGACTTAATCACCGAAGAATAATTTTCTGCGGTATCACTTTCTGTTACTTCGATCGTGATCTGGTCGAAGGAAAGGCCGTACTCCTTGACCATTGAACAAATGCGGCGTGGTGTATCCGAATCTTGCAACTCGACTGGAGAGAAGTTGACTGCCATGCCAATTTTCATTCCCTTTTTAGCACTGTTACGCGCGCTGGCTAACGATTGCCGAAACAGGTTATCTGTGAATTGGACAATTATCCCTGCGCCCTTGATCAGGCTAATAAACTGACTAGGCGGTAAAATCCCCAGTTCAGGATGATTCCATCGAGCAAGCATTTCAACGCAAGTTACAGTACCTGTAGCAAGGTCGAATTTAGGTTGAAAGAAGGGTATGAACTCATTACGAGATAGGGCCATCGCAACCTCTTCTTTAGTACGCATATCGTCTCCTGCCTGTAGTTGGCCGCCGTGCAGGCAGCATTTGTTTACGAGAATGATGCGCAACTTACGACGAAAACGCCAACTCATAGTCGTCAGCAGGTACATGAATTGAATTCATGTTTGTGTTGGCTCACATGGACGATGTTTCCAGACGCCGCTTTCCATGTTGAATGACAGCCACCGATGTTAATCAAGCGTTTTGCAATTTATAACAAGCTATAACTAGAATCAGCGTTTCCCCGCGCAGGGCAACGTTAGAAGCATTGGTGGCGGGGGTAATGGCGCTTGGCACAAGCGGATTGTTTACTTGGATGCTCTAGTCTTAAGGCAGGGTGGCGAGCTATTGATTGCCGCGCTGGTTTGAAAGGAAACTGCGGAATATCGTCAACCAGCACCTGACGCCAATAGCAAGGTGACGCTCGCTTGGAGCCGTTGTTTTTGAGCCTGTACCAAAGACAGCGCAGCTTGTTGTTGCAATCGTTGCGTGATCAGCACTTGAACGTAGCCTGCGTTCCCTGCCTTGTATCCCTGCCAGGTCAGATCGTATGATGCGCTCGCAGAATTACTGGCCCTCTGCTCCGCCGCCAGCGCCTCGGCCTGGATGGACAAACCATACATCGCGTCGGCGACCTGTCCAAACGCCGAAATGACGGTGTGCTGATACTGTGCCAATGCGCCGTTGTAGGAAGCCACGGATGCGCGTTTCTGTGCACTCAGCGCACCGCCATTGAATATGGGGGCGGTGATTCCGCCGATGAGGTTCCACACACTTGCGGAAGGGCCGCCTCGGAACACGCCTTGTCGGCCGATATCTGCCGTGAGCGAAATCTGCGGGTAGAGATTGGCAGTCGCGATGCCGACCTGTGCGCCAGCCGCCGCCATCTGCGCCTCGGCTGCGAGAATGTCGGGACGATGGCGCAGCAGCACAGAGGGGACGGAAACCGGCAGTTCGGCCGGCAAGCTGATACTCTCCAGACTCAGTTCGGGAGCACGCCATTCCATCGGGGTTTTGCCGACCAGGATGGTCAACGCAATTTCTGCATGCTTCAGGCGTTCCCTGTATGAGGGCAGCAAGGCCTGATCCCGATCCAGCTGGCTTTGCGCCGAAATCACGTCCAGCGCTGCAACAGCCCCCGCCCGCTGCGCTTGCTGCAAGAGCCTCAAATTCTCTTCTCCGTTGTTGATCATTTTCTCCAAGGCCGAGATTTGCGCTCGCAAGGCGGCAATTTCCAGCGCCTGATACACCACATTGCCGCTGATGCTCAATTGTGCAGCGCTGAGTTCGGCCGCGCTTCGGCGTGCTTCCGCCTCCGCAAAGGCGACCGTCTGCTGCTGCCGTCCAAACATCGGCAGTTCATAAGAAAGTGTCGGCCCGACGCTATAGGCGCTGAGAATATCGCCAACGGGCTGGCCGGGCACGACATCGTGGCCGCGGCCGGCGCTCGCTCCGAACGAGACCTGTGGGCCGACGCTGCCGCGCGCGAATGAGGTCTCCTCCAACGCCCTGGTCAGGTTGGCGCGCGCGGCATCCAGCGTCTGATTATTCATCAGGGCCATCTCCACCAGCTGATCTATTTCACTTGACCGCAACAACTTCCACCAGGTCGCCGTTACCGGCGCGCCCAGCACGATTTTCTGCCCGGTGACCGTGCCGTCACCGGTTTGCGTCAAGCTCTCTGGCGTGTAGGCCTCATCCTTGGGCAGATGCGGCCCGGGCAATTCCGGCATCACCGCACAACCGGTCAGCGCTGCCACTAACAGCGTCGCTGCCACATTCTTGTTCATGGAAATCTCCTGGAATTATTTGCGTTAATGCGAGTCGACCACAGCGCCACCGCCCGCCTTGCGCAGGAACAGGATGACGACAAGCGCGATGGCCAGCGCCGCGCTCTGAATCATGATGATGTCGCTGTATCCCTGTAAAAATGCCTGATGGCGGATGGCCCGGCCGACCGCGACGATCGCCTTGTGATATGCCAGGTCCGGGTCGGCAACGCCATGCGACCTGAAGTATTCCGCCAAACCCTGCAGCCGCGCACGCGTCGCTTCGCCTAGCAGGGAAATGTTTTCAGTGTTGACATAGGAGTGGAATTGCTCGCGCTTGGTCAGAATCGTCTGCAGCAGGGCGATGCCGATCGCGCCGCCCAGGTTGCGCATCATGTTGAACAGGGCGGAAGCGGAAGCCGCATATTGCCGCTCGATACCCGCGATGGCGATCGCCGAAAGCGGCGTCATCGCTATCACCTGCGCCAATGCCCTGATCAGGTTAGCCGTCAGGAACTGCGGACCAGCGAAGTCGCCCGACAGGTCAGACGCCATCCAGGTGCCGATCGCAAACAAGGCAAATCCTGCGCCAGCCATCAACCTGGCATCGACATGTTTCATGACCTTCGGCAGCAGTGGAATCAGAAAAAGTTGCGGCAATCCCAGCCAGATCATGACGGCGCCAATCTGTTTTGCACTGTAGCCCTGCACCTGCCCCAAATACGCGGGCACCGTGTAGATCCAGCCGTAGATCGAAACGCCGAACACAAAATTCACCAGGCTGCCGAGGCCGAAATTTCGCCGCGCGAGCAGCTTCAAGTGGAGCAGCGGCTCCCGGCGCCTGAGCTGGACCGCAACAAATGCCGACAGGCACACCACGGACACCACGGCAAGGCGCAGAATGAAGGGCGAGGCAAACCAGTCGTTCTTGTTCCCCTCCTCCAGCACCGTCTCCAGCGTGCCCAGGCCGATCGCCATCGTGAGGATGCCGACCCAATCCCCCTGCTTCAGCAGGTGAAACTGGGACGGTGATTTATCCAGCGAAAACCAGAGCATCGAGATCATGACCAGTCCAGGCGGCAAGCTGATGAAGAACATCGATTGCCAACCGAATGTTTCGCTGAAGTAGCCGCCCAGGACCGGACCAATTGACGGCGCAAACACCGCGGAAAGCGAATAGATCGCAATGCCGATGGCATGCTTGGATGGCGGCAGCATCGTCAAGATAATCGTGAACGCAAGCGGTATCAGGACACCGCCGGCGGCGCCTTGCAGCGCGCGCAAGACGATCATCTGATTCAGGTTTTGGGCAAATGCACACGCGGCCGTGAGCAGCGTGAAAAGCATCGCGTTCACGATCAGGTAGCGGCGCAGGGAAAACACGCGCGCCAGCCAGCCGCTCATCGGGATGACTACGATCTCCGCAACCAAATACGCTGTGGTAATCCAGGCGCCGTCATCCGAGCCGGCGCCGATGGCGCCCTGTATGTCGCCCAAAGAAGAACCGACGATCTGGATATTCAGGATCGCCATGAACGCACCGAGCGATGCACCGACAACGGCAATCCAGGTGCGCATGGATACATGGTCGGCGGGCGGGACCGGATGAAGCGCAGGCCGTGCTGTGCTCGCCGGGAGTGCCGAAGCCGAATTGGAAGTTGTCGACATGATCAATAGCCCGGCCCGATCAGTTCGCGGCCGGCGCAGCATTGCCACGCTGGCTCACGATCAAAGGCGCGGCAATATCTGCGGTGCGGACACTGGCTTCGACCGACATGCCGGGACGGAGCTGGCCTGCCAGCGTCTGGTTCGGATCGAGCCGGATTTTGACCGGGATGCGCTGAACGATCTTTGTGAAATTGCCGGTCGCATTATCAGGCGGAAGCAGGCTGAACTCCAACCCGCTCGCTGGCGCAAGGCTTTCAACCGTCCCATGCAACTCGGTGTTCGAGAATGTGTCGACGCGAACCATCGCACGCTCGCCGCCACGGATGTTCATCAGTTGCGTCTCCTTGAAATTGGCAACGACGTAGACTGACTGCATCGGAACCAGTGCCATTAGTTGAGTACCGGCCTGGACGTACTGGCCGAGCCGGACCGAACGCGCTGCAATGACGCCGTCCACTGGCGCCACAATCTTGGTGTACTCGAAATCAAGCTGGGCGCGGCGTGCAACGGCATTTGCGCGCAGCAGTTGTGTACGGGCGACCTGAACCTGTGCCTGCAGGACGCGCGCTTGTCCCTCGGCACTACGTACTGCTGCGCGTTCGCGCTCGACGTCCGAGCGTTTGACGCGCAATTCCGTGCTGGTTTCTTCCGCATGCTGCGTGGATGCGAAGCCGATATCGGCCATTTTCTGCTGACGCGACTGATTCGATCGCGCCAGCTCGAGTGCGGCCTCGGCCGAAGCCAGTTGCGCGCGCGCCTGTCCAATCACGGCGGCATGGGCGGCGAGCTGGGCTTCGATATTGACCACCTCTGCCTGGCGCGTTTCCACGTCAGCGTGTGCCTGCTCCAGCGCGACAACATAGTCGCGATCGTCAATCTGGGCCAGCAGCTGCCCCGCTTTAACGGCGCGATTGTCTTCAGCATCGAGCCGCCGAATATAGCCGTTAACCTTGGGCGCGACTAGAGTCGAGTCCGCCTTGACGTAGGCATTATCGGTCGACTCAATGTCGCGATGATCCAGCCAGTAGTTGATGCCCGCCGCGATGACACCGCCGCCGACCAAGGCCAGGCCAGCAATCCAAAGCATGCGTTTGGAACGCGCATTCCCGCTTTTCTCTGCACTTGCATCAGACATGATCTTTCACCTTTTAACTGTGTATTGCTTAGTCGCATGAGAACATGGAAGACGGCGGCGTAGCTACCCCAAAAAAAGGATAATATGTTTCCATTTTTCGGAAGGATGCGCAGATGGCGGACGATATCAGTGACCTCCGGCTTCTGACTCAACTGGTGGCTGCCGGCAGCTTGACGGAAGCTTCAAAACGCTTGAATAGCTCGCTGCCTGCGGTAAGTCGCAGGTTGGCAGACATGGAATCGCGTCTAGGGGTGCGCTTGATCGAGCGGCATGCCAGACGCTTCCGGTTAACAGAAGAAGGTGAGGCTCTTTATGAGCGCGCGCTCCACATCGTCGCCGAGGTGGATGAGGCGGAGGCGGAGGCCAGCGCAAGGGGCAAGGCGCCGCAGGGCCGATTGCGCGTCATATGCCCTGTCCAAATCGGCAGGCAGCGCATTGCACCGCTGGCGGCGCGTTTTTCCGCACTCAACCCCGGTGTGCACATCGAACTGGTATTGTCCGATGCCGTGATCGATGTCACCGCAGACGAGGCGGATCTTGCGTTGCACGTAGGGCTCCCCACCAACCAGTCGATGGTGGCGCGGCTGCTGCTGGCCAGTCGCAGGGTGGTATGCGCATCGCCCGCCTACCTGGCCGCTCACGGCGCACCGCAGCGCCCCGAGGACCTGTCGGCACATCAGTGCTTACGCCTGGTGCGTGGCCGCCGGCTCATCGATCGCTGGCGTTTCGAGTGCGATGGCGCAATCCGGGAAATGCAGGTCAGTGGACGTTTGTCCACCACCAGCAGCGAAGTGCTTTATCAATGGGCGCTGGAAGGCTATGGCATCGGCATCAAAGCCTTGTGGGACATCGAGGAAGACCTGGCGACAGGACGCCTGGTCGAGTGCCTCGCGCCCTTCGCCTGCGACAACATCGATCTTTTTGTCGTGTATGCGTCGCGGCCGCTGCTGCCCCTGCGCATGCGCGCCTTCACGGACTATCTGATCAAACAGCTCGGCAGGGGCCGGTAATACACGGTACGCGTAGTCTTCTCAGGGCTCCTCCTCCGTTTTCAGCGATGAAACCATTTTCTCACTGAGCACACTGGCGACTGCCAAGTGGGGGCTATGTACTTCATTGTTCAAAGTGCCGGCCAATGCTTCGCTGAGTTTGAGGCACAAGGTATTCAGCCAACAAACGAACTGGCAACTATGCCATGGGGTGCCAGAGAGTTCCTTATCACCGATCCGGTACTTAAACGTTGAGCGTCCGCGCTGGAGAAACGCCACTTTCCGGATTGGGTCGCAATGCGTCCTTTTGGCATTGGTAGCTAACCGCTACACAGCGGACATTGGACGATTTCCCTTGGCCAGCGCACCTGTCAGTCATTCGCCGTTGAATTGCATCGTGTTTTGACCCGTCTTTTTCGCTTTTTGGTGACCCATTCGCCCCGGCGGCCTCGAAGCCGCCGCAAAAAAACATTGGTACCGTCCCGCGTCCAAATAATCAACGTTGACGGATTCGTGGCTATCGATTATTCGACGCCAATCCCAATTTGGCACTCAACCCAGGTGAATTGCGGCAGTCAGCGAGCCGGCGCCGGACGATGGCCGCTGACATCGGCCCCCGCGTCGCGCTCGATTCCGATGAATGATATGACCGACACCAGCATCAGCGCCGCGACCACCGTGAACGCCACACGGAAATCGGCGAGCGCGAGATGCGTGCCGCCGCCATGCAGCCAGACCGCGAAATGCAGCGCGATCGCGCCCAATGCGATACCGAGACCAATCGTCATCTGTTGCGCCACGCTGAACAGGGTGCTGGCGGAACTCATCATCGCGGGCGGCACGTCGGCAAAAGCGAGGGTATTGATGCTCGTCATCTGCATCGAACGGCACAGGCCGCCGACGAGTAGCACCGCGATCACCACCGCGTGCGGCGTGGCTGGCGACAACGCGCTGCATGCGGCAATTGTCGCCACCGTCAGCAAGCCATTGACGATCATCACCGAGCGAAAGCCGAAGCGCTTCAGGATTGGTGTCGTCACCGATTTCATGCCGAGGTTGCCGGCTGCATACGCGAGCACGAGCAGCCCCGATGCGAACGCGTTCAGTCCGAAGCCGATCTGGAACAGCAGCGGCAGCATGAAGGGCGCCACGTTGACCGCGACGTTGTACAGAAATCCTCCGCTGAGCGACACGCGAAAAGTCGGAATGCGCAGTGAGCCGAGATCGACGAGCGGGTGTTCCGCGCGAAGGAAGTGGCGCACCGCCAATGCGCCGAACAGCGCGCCGCCCGCGAGCACCGCGGCCGTGGTATGCCACTGAACGTCGAGTTGGCCGACGAGTTCCATCCCGTACATCAGGCATGTGAGCGCCATGCCGCTCAGTACGAAACCAGTCACATCGAAGGGGCGCCGGCCGGCCTCTTTCTGGTTGGGGATGAAGACAGCCGCCATCGCGAGGCCGACGATGCCGATCGGCACATTGAGCAGGAAAATCCAGCGCCAGGTGTAGTACGTCGAGATGAAGCCGCCGATTGCGGGGCCGATGATCGGCGCGGCGAGGCCGGGCCACATGATGTACGCGATCGAGCGCATCAGATAGCGCTTTTCGGTGCTGCGCAAGACGACAAGCCGACCGACCGGGACCATGAGCGCGCCACCTATCCCTTGCAGGACCCGCGCGGCGGTGAATTCCCAAAGACCGTTTGACAAGCCGCACAACAGCGACGCAACCGTGAACACAACGATCGCGCTGCCGAACACGCTGCGCGAACCGAAGCGGTCCGCGACCCATGCGCTCACCGGGATGAATACGGCGAGGGTCAGCATATAGGCGGTCATGCCGATGCTGACGGCGACCTCTGTCACGCCAAATGTGCTCGCCATGTGCGGCAGCGCGGTCGCGATCACGGTTGCGTCGAGGTTCTCCATGAAGAACGCGCTCGCGACGATCAGCGCGATGATCACCGGCTGACGGGTTTGTGAATCCATGTGTGTTCGAGGGGGTGGGTGCCGCCTGCCTGCGCGCCACCACAAGGGTTGTGCCGAAAAGTTTAAGATCTTACCGGAATTGCGTTAAGACAAACATTAAAGTTTGTTCAGGAAGCTACCTCTTCAAGGTGCAGGAAATCTGCGGCTATGACGCTGTGAGCCGGATCGCGAGTGCACCCGATTTCATCAAGGGCGTGGTCAACCTGCGCGGCATCATCGTGTCGATTATTGACATGCACATCAAGTTTGATCTCGCACGCCGACCTATGACCAGTTATCGCTCGGTAAGCCGCATCCCTATGACAGGAGCGGCTTTTGAGTCGATTTGAAACGTCGTGAGACGTTGAATTGGTGGGGCGGCATCAGTGGCGCGACCGCCTGCCATTCCTCATCCGTTAAATCGGTACGGTAGCGCTTGACCTGCTTGGCTTGGGCGACAGCACGATCCCCATGTTCCTTTGTCCGCATGGCAATGTCTCCTGCGCATTTCGCGCATCAGACAACCGCATTAGTTCGTTTTTATCGGGTTTTCAAACGGGCTCTAAGTTCTTTTGGCATCGCTCTCAATCCTGAGGAAACAGGATTGAAAGTTAACAACGCTCATTAA
>JAQGLW010000003.1 GCA_028292665.1 Herminiimonas sp. | reverse complement strand
CCGCCAGCACGCCTGCGGCGCCGACGATTCCCGGCACGCTCAGAAGCATATTGATCCCCGGCACAAGAACATCGTGATGCGGGAAACCGGCCTGGATCCACGGCTGCAACGCGCTGTCGGAAAACAGCATTTCGCCGGCGAGATAGCCTAGCAAGGCGGCGCCGACCGCGACTATCCATTCGAATCTTTCCATCAACTTCAGGATGATTCCGCTGCCGAAGATGATCAGCGGAATGCTGATCGCAAGACCGACGATCAAGAGCACCACATCGCCTTTGGCCGCCGCAGCCACGCCGAGCACATTGTCGAGGCTCATGACCAGATCGGCGATGATGATGGTTCTGACGGCATGCCACATGCTCGCGTGATCGTTGACATGCGCCTCGCCTCCTTCTTCGGCCAGCAATTGCGCACCGATGTAGAACAGCAGCACGGCGCCGACCATCTTGAGATACGGAAGCGACAGAAGCGTGAGAGCGGAAACCGTCAGGACAATCCGGATCAGGATTGCCAGCGCGCTGCCGAAGAAGATAGCCTGTTTCTGCTGCTTCGCCGGCAGCGAGCGGGAAGCCAGCGCGATCACTACCGCATTGTCGCCGGACAGTACGATATTGACGATGATGATGTTGCCCAATGCCGCCCAGAATACAGGGGACGCAAAATAGTCCATAACAACCTTTGCAATTCGATGAAATTCCTGCGTTTGAAAATGATGGGCGGCGCTGCAGCCATGGCGCCGCCATACAGTCTAGAATACTTTTCGGCTGCACGCACGGCGCCAATCCCGAGTCCGGGTGGTCGCCGTGCCTGCAATCGCAAGCCGCTCTATTCCTCCTGAAACGCTTCTTCCCTTTTTGCGCTGATCGAAGGCAGCGCGACGATGATGACCAGCGCAACGGCGGCCAGCAGCAAGCCGAGCGACAGCGGGCGCGTCACGAACACCGTGAAGTCGCCGCGCGACAGCAGCAGCGAGCGCCGGAAATTCTCTTCCATCATCGGGCCCAGCACGAATCCCAGCAGCAACGGCGCACCTTCACAGCCCAGCTTCAGGAACAGATAGCCGAGCAGCCCGAAACCGGCCGTCAGGAACACGTCGAAAGTGCTGTTGTTCACCGTGTACACGCCGATACAGCAGAACACCAGGATCGACGGATACAGAAAACGGTATGGCACGGTGAGCAGCTTGACCCAGATGCCGATCAGCGGCAGGTTCAGCACCACCAGCATCAGGTTGCCGATCCACATCGACACGATCAGACCCCAGAACAGTGTCGGATTGCTGGTCATCACCTGCGGGCCGGGCTGGATGTTATGGATCGTCATCGCGCCCACCATCAGCGCCATCACCGCATTGGGCGGAATGCCGAGCGTCAGCAGCGGAATGAACGAGGTCTGGGCGGCCGCATTGTTGGCCGATTCCGGCGCCGCCACGCCTTCGATTGCGCCCTTGCCGAATTCGGCGCTGTTCTTGCTGACTTTCTTTTCCAGCGAATAGGCGCCGAACGATGCCAGCGCAGCGCCGCCGCCGGGCAGAATGCCGAGCGCCGAACCGAGCAGGGTGCCGCGCAATACCGGTGCGATCATGCGCTTGAAATCGGCCTTGGTCGGAAACATGCTGGTGACCTTGCTGGTGAAGACTTCGCGCTTCTCTTTCTGTTCAAGATTCGCGATGACTTCCGCAAAGCCGAATACGCCCATCGCCACCGCAACGAAGCCGATGCCGTCCGACAGCTCCGGTATGCCGAATGCATAACGCGACACGCCGGTGTTGACGTCGGTGCCGACGATTCCGCCCAGCAGGCCGAGGCAGATCATCGCAATCGCCTTGATCAGGGAGCCTGATGCCAGCACCACTGCGCCGATCATGCCCAGCACCATCAGCGAAAAATATTCGGCGGGACCGAACTTGAAAGCGACCTCGGCCAGCGGCGCGGCGAACGCCGCGAGCAGCAGCGTGCCGACACAACCGGCGAAAAACGATCCCAGCGCGGCGGTCGTCAGCGCCACGCCGGCACGGCCGCGGCGCGCCATCTGATAGCCGTCGATGCAAGTCACCACCGACGAGGTTTCGCCCGGCAGGTTGACCAGGATCGCCGTGGTCGAGCCGCCGTACTGCGCGCCGTAATAGATGCCGGCCAGCATGATCAATCCGCCCAGCGGCGGCAACGCATAAGTGGCGGGCAGCAGCATGGCGATGGTGGCCACCGGTCCCAGGCCCGGCAGCACGCCGATCAGCGTGCCGATGACGCAGCCGAGAAAGGCGTAAATCAGGTTCATCGGGATCGATATCGTGACGCCGAACAGCGTGACCGGGTCGAGCGCAAGGCAAGCGCCGAAACCGGTGCCGAGATTGGCTAAAAGACTTTCCATATATTTCCCTTACCCGGCAATGAAAGAAGGCCAAAGCGGGAATTGCAGCTTCAGAGCCCAGACGAAAATAATCAGGCAAAGCGCGATCAGCACGACGGCATTGATCAGCGCTTCGCGCCATTTGAATTCATGGCTGGCATAGCTCGATACCGCCACCAGCACGAACAGCGAAACGACCAGGCCGAGCGGGTTGAGCAGCAGGCCGAACAGGACGATCGGACCGAGGACCAGCAATAGCGTCTGCCAGTCGAAGCGGGCGACTTTTTCTTCGGCGGCGCCGGCCGACAGACCGCCGATGGCGACGATGATGCCGAGAATAATGACGATCAGGCCCAATACGGTCGGAAAATATCCGGGTCCCATCCTGGCCGCGCTGCCAAATGTATACTGGGTGCCGAATCCGGCGAAAAATGCGCCGAATGCGACGAACATCACGCCGGCCCAGAAGTCCTTCTGATTCTTGATACGCATGCCGATTGTCCCTCCTTGTTTTTTTATTTGTGTTGCACGATGCCGCGATTTGCGCTGATCATGCTCATTTATTTCAACTGCTTCCGGAATTAGCGGAACTAAAATTCAAAACCTCCTTGCTCCCGTATCGATTGCGACGGTTCCGTGGTGAGCAGGCGAACCAGCCGCGCCGCAATTTCAGGCTGGCCGGCTTTGGTGCATACCGCCACCGTATATACGGTGGAAAGTTCGAACTCTACGGGCAGCAGTCCTGCCAGCGTCACGTTGTCGGTATAGAGTATTTCGGTGACCTGGGTGCATCCGATCAAGCCGGATTCGGTCGATTGCGCGAGCTGGTGCATCGCTGTCGCACCGTTCGGATAGGGCCGCAAAAACCGCTCGACATCGGCATATATGCCGAGTTTTTTCAGGACGTTTGCAAAATGGATGCCGGCCGTTGCGCGCTCGGGGTCCGGGAAGTAGATGCCGCGCGCCGCCAGCATGGCTTCCTTGAGTGCTTCCGGAGTCGAAACATCCGGCGCCGGATCGCCGGTACGCACCGCGACGCCGGTCTTGACGCGTCCGAGCGGTGCGCCGGAACCGGCAATCACATGCCCGGCATCGGCAAGCTCTTCAATCATTGCCGCAGTCACGATAAGCACATCGCAGGGCACGCCGGCAAGAAGCTTTTCCTTGATGACGCCGACTGCGCCGAACGTATTTTTCAGCTCGACATCAGCGCCGGCGGAAAATGCCGGCCCGAGCGCCTTGATTAAACCTTGCGCCGCGCCGCCGCTCAAAATATGTAAATCCATGTGCTTCCTTTTTCAGACTTTTTCATGTTCTTGTGAATTCATTCGGTCCGCCTGAGCGCGGGCGCAGCCCGCATTCCGCTCACTGATCCGCCTTGGCTCCGGATATCTTGACGATATGCGCCCACTTCGCAATGTCTTCATTCATGTACTTTGCGAATTCGGCCGGCGTCATTTTCATTGCGGTTGCGCCCTGCTTCGCCCATGACTGGATCACATCGGGATCGGAAACGATTTTGGTCATTTCGGCATTGAGCCGGTTGACGATGGCCGGCGGCGTATTCTTCGGCGCCATCAACCCCAGCCAGATCACCGCTTCATATCCGGGCACGCCGGCCTCGGCAACGGTCGGGACATCCGGCAGCACCGCGGAGCGCGCCTTGCCGGTCGTTGCGATCGCTTTCACCTTGCCGGAGCGGATGAAGTCGGTCATGGTCGGCACCGCATCGAACATCATGTCGACCTGGCCGCCGAGTACATCGGTACGCGCACCCGAGCTGCCCCGATACGGAATGTGGAGAATCGATACGCCTGCCATCGACTTGAACAACTCGCCTGCCATGTGATACGGCGTGCCCGGTCCCGACGAAGCGTACGACAACGCGCCCGGCTTGTCTTTTGCGCTCTTGATCAGTTCGCGCAGATTATTGGCTGCGAGCCCGGGCCTGGCCACCAGCACCAGGTCGGAATAATTGATCGGCGCAACCGGTGCGAAGTCGCGCATCAGCTGAAACGGTTTGGCGGCGAACAGCGATTCGTTGACCGTATGCGTGTTCGACATCAGCAACAATGTGTAGCCGTCCGGCGCGCTCTTGGCGACGATGTCGGTCCCGATGATCGATCCGCCGCCGGGCCGATCGTCGATGATAAACGATTGTTTGAACGCATCCTGCAGGCGCTGCGCAATGAATCGGGCATAGACATCGGCCGGACCTCCCGCCGCGAACGGCACGACGATCCTGACCGGCTTGGAAGGATACTCCTGGGCGGAAGCGGCGGAAGACGGCAGGACCATGGCAGCGCCGATCGCGCAGCCGGTCAGCAAACGCAGCATCGAATGGCTTTTTCGCTTGTTCATTGTTGCCTTTCAGGCCGGCGCACCGGCAGTGAAATGTGAAGCGATCAGCAATGCGGCCTCGGTAACAGGCCGAGGAATGTCAGGCGACGCGGTTGGTCAGCGTTCCCAGCTTGTCGATTTCAATTTTCATCACGTCGCCGGACTTGAGAAATTTCGGCGGTTTGAAACCGATGCCGACGCCGGCCGGTGTGCCGGTGGCAATGACGTCGCCGGGCTGCAGCGTGATTACTGACGAAATTGTTTCGATGATGGTCGGGATATCGAAAATCAGGTCGCTGGTATTGGCGTTCTGACGCAATTCTCCGTTGATCCAGCAGCGAATTCCGAGACGCGTTGGATCGACCTCGTCCGCAGTCACGATCCACGGTCCCATCGGACAAAACGTGTCCATCGATTTGCCGAGGAACCATTGCCGGTGCTTTTGCTGCAGGTCGCGCGCAGTCACGTCATTGATGATGGTGTAGCCCCATATATGGCGCAGCGCATCCGCCTTGGTGATCCCGCGCCCGCCCTTTCCGATGATCACGGTCAGTTCCGCTTCGTAATCGAGCTGCTGCGTCTGATCCGCGAATCCCGATACGTCGTCGTTGCAGCCGATCACCGATGAAGGCGCCTTGGTGAAGATGACAGGCACCGAGGGCGCCAGTTCTCCCTTGGTTGCCGACGTGTCGAAACCGGATTGGCTGAATTCCCTGGCATGCTCGTGATAATTTTTCCCGACGCAGAACACATTGCGCTGCGGGATCGGGATCGGCGCCAGCAGGCGCACGCCGGCGATCGGCTTCCAGCCGTTGGCGCGATTGGCGATGTCCGCGACCGACGGCATGCGCTTGATCCAGGCGATCATGTCGCCGTCGAAATCGGGCACCATCCGGTTTGCTTCACAATAACTCTGGCCATCTTCCGAAACTGCTGCGACCGTTTGCCGGCCGTTGATTTCCAGCGTTGCAAATCGCATGGATGTCTCCGTATTGGTTTTAATTGATTTTAATTTCTTTAAGGCGAGCCAATTTAGCAGTTCAGCATTTCACTGTCAATTGAATGGCGATGTGCGTTGACCGGCGCCGACCGATATCCGGCGCAAACATCGGGCAGCGATGCCGGTGCTGAAACGTCATTTTTCGATGCGCCGCGCCGGCAGCCGGCTGCGGCAGGAAAATCCGATCCATGCGTCTTTCTCATGGAATCGCATTCAATTGACCTTCCCTATTTTCTGCACCGCATCCTTCATCTTCCTGGCATCGACCCCGATATAGTTCTGGAAATCCTGCGTATCCATGTACAGTACCGGACTGCCGGCACTGGCGATGGTTTGACGCACCGCCGGATCGTTGGCTGCCACGCGGGCCGCATCACGCAATCTGGCGACGATGGCGTCCGGCGTATTGGCCGGAACAAACAGTCCCGACCATTGGGCGAATTCCACCGGATAGCCGGCATCCTTCAGGCTCGGCACGCCAGGCAGCGCGGCGAGAGGCGCGTTGCCCCAATGCGCGAGCGCCCTCAGCTTGCCGGCCTTGATATGCTGGAGCACGCTGGAGGGACCGGTGGAAACCGCATCGACCTGCCCGCCCAGCAACGCGAGCACTGCCGGCGCGGCGCCGGTGTAGGGAACATGCAGCATCCTGAAGTTTGCATTGGCCTTCAGCATTTCCATCGGAACATGCATCGTGCCGTAATTACCCGACGAACTGAAGCTGTATGCGCCCGGCTTGCTGCGCATCGCCGCCACGAATTCGCCCACTGTTTTCCACGGACTGTCGGCGCGCACCACCAGCACCGTGGGGTCGGCGGTAAACCGGGCAATCGGTTTAAGCTGCGCCAACTGGTACAACGGTTCCTTGCCGAGAATTTTATCGGCTTCCGGGATAATGGAAATCGACGACAGCGCCATCAATATCGTGTATCCGTTCGGCGCCGCCTTGGCCGCCTGCGCCATGCCGATCGCGCCGCCTGCGCCGCCCTTGTTTTCCACAATGACGCTCTGTTTCAGTTCCCGCCCCAACGCCGCCGCAACGGGACGCCCGACGGTATCGGCAACGCCGCCCGGCGGAAACGGGACAATCATCGTGATCGGTTTCGAAGGCCATGGTTCGTCCGCGCGCGCAAGGCCGGGGGCCGTCAATAGCTGGAATGCTGCAACTGCGATTGAAATCGTCTCTATATATTTTTTCATTTTTATTCCATTGGTTGAAAAATCACCAGCGGTCATTTCCGCGTATTGCGCAGCGTATTCTATGCTAAAAGAATTTTTTCATGCTTCTTGTCTCGCAACGCATGTCTTCCGCTAACCGTCGATATGCGCGATCAGCGGAAGATGATCGGAGGCAATGCGCGCAAGCCGGGTCGCATGAGCCTCTACATGCACCAGCCTGTGGCGCGGCCGTATCCAGATGCGGTCCAGCGCGAACACCGGCCAGCGGGACGGAAAGGTGGCCGGCGCCGGCACCGACTGAAAATGCGAGACCAGCCAGCGCAGCGGCCGCCCCCAGACGAACCATTCATTGACATCGCCCAGCAGGATGACCGGCATCAGGTCGGTGTCGAATACCTGCAGCAGACGGCGAATCTGAGCCCGCCGTTCCGCCGGCCGCAAACCCAGGTGGGTCGCGACCACCCGCAACGGATGACCGTGACAATCGATGTCCGCATCGAGCGCGCCGCGCGGTTCCCGGCCGCCGAAGGAAATATCGATCGAGCGCGTTTCGGCAATCGGATAACGGCTCAGCACCGCGTTGCCGTAACGCCGCTCCGCCACGCTGAATGTCGGACCCTCGGCCGAAGCATAGCCGGTCGCGTCCTGCAACAGCCTGAGCACGTCCGGCATTGCGCCGCCGCCCAGCGGCACTTCCTGCAGCGCAATGACGTCGGCATTCATTTCATGCAGCACATCCGCTATGCGCTGCGGATAAAATAAACCGTCGGAACCGACCGCACCGTGAATGTTATAGGTGGCGATGGTCAGCGGCCACGGATTGAGATCGGGCACGGCCTTCCGCGTTACGGATGCCGTGTCGGTGAATGAATTCATTGCGTGTCGGGGCCTTCCTTTCCTGCAAACAGGCGCTGCAGGAATATTGCAAACAGGATCAGCAGCGCGGCCACAACCGTCAGCACCGCGACGGTGCCCATGCTCGGACTGCGCACCGCTTCGGCAAGATTATGAACAAAAGTCACGGTGATCGCGATACCGGGCGTCATGCCCAGCAGCGTGCCGAGCATGTAATCGCGAAACCGGATATGCGATGCTCCGGCGACCACATTGATCACGGTAAACGGCGCAATCGGCAGCACGCGGATGACCATCATTGCCAGGATGCCGCGCCTGGCGATGCGTCGGCTCAAGCGGTTGATGCGCACGCCAAGCAGCCGGCGCACCGTGTCGCGTCCCAGCCATGCCCCCAGGCCGTATGTGACGGCTGCGCTCAGCAGCGCGCCGGCAATTGCGTAAACCAGGCCCAGCACAGGACCGAAAACGATTCCGGTGACCGCAATCAATATCGTCACGGGCACCATCAGCAAGCCCGCGATCACATAGCAGCCGATGATCGCGACCGGCGTGAAAGGCAAATCGTCCAGCCCGCGCGCCACAGTCACGAGCGAAGCCAGGTTGATCCAGTCGTGCAGCGGCGTCGAGCGCCACGCGAGCGCGATCAAAGCCAGCACGATGGCCAGCGCGCCCAGGGCGATCAGGCGCTGCGGTAACGGCTTGCGCTCATCTTTCGGCACGAATTGCGCGACCAGTTCGTCAGGATCGATCGGCCGTTCCGGGTCGAACAAGGCCTGCTCGGGGATCAGCGCATCGAGCTCGGGCGTGGTGACCGGCTCCAGCGGTTGCAATGACCGTCCCGGTTGCTGCAATGCCTCGACCGCGCCATGCAAGCTGTTGCGGCGGCGGACTTCCGCATCCACCGCCTGCGGCGCGGCGGCGAGATGTTCCGCCAGCAAACGGTTCCGCATGTGCGCGAGAGCGCCGCGGATGCGCGTTTTTTCTTCGTCGTTGCCGCGTGCTTCAATCACGAGGTTGCATTCGGTATCGAACGCCATCGAGCGGTTGCTCAGATTGGCGGAACCGACGCTGAACAAATCGTCGTCCACCGCGAACACCTTGCTGTGAACGTTCAGGCACCCTTCCTTCAATTCCGGAATGCGCGGACAGTATTGGCGATAGCGGCCGTGCATATCCGCGGCTTTCAGCCGCCGCTGCAGGCGTGCGCGCAGCACGCCCATCGTCGCCTCTTCCAGCCAGCCGCTTTGCGTTTGCGGCGATACGACCATCACTTCCGGCCCGTCCGGTTCGGCCAGCCGCGCGGAAAGCGCGTCGGCAATCAGGCCGGATGTGAAATACTGATTTTCGAAAAAGAGATAACGACGCGCGGCGGCAATCGCATCCAGATGCAATTGCCGCACTTCATGCACGCCCGGACGGCCATCGAAGGCCGGTTCGGTGCGAGCGATCGCAACATCGATTGCCGTCAAGTCGGCGGCAACGTCGGCCGGCCACAGATCGTGCGCGACATCGCCATGCTCCACCGGCCGTTGTCCGGTGGCGCGCTGCCAGCGCACGCGCGCCAATTCGCCCAACGCGCGCGCCGCATCGCCGTCGACCATCGCCTGCACATCATGGAAAGGCGAATAAGGCTTGCCGTCGGTGTCGCGGCGTAACGGCTGGTGGCATGCATGCTCGGGCGTATCCCAGCGGCAACGGGTGATGTCGAGTCCGCCGACGAATGCGACGGCATCGTCGATCACGACGATCTTTTGATGATGCGATGCGCCGACCGGATGCCGCCCATCCATCCAGAACGCCAGCCGCCGGTGGGTCCGCCAGCCGAGTTTGTAGACCGGAAGCCATTCGCGCTCCAGTGCATACAGCATCGCAAAATCCCAGTTCAGCACATAGGCGTGCAATTCCGGTCGCGAAGCGACCACCGCATGCAGAAAATCGCCCAGAGATTCCGGATAGCCGTCGTCCGCGCCGCCGGGCACGAGCCAGGTGCGGCTGTCGATATCCCAGCTTAATATGAAGACGCTGTGCTGCGCCGACCGGATCGCGGCCCGCACCGCGCGAAAATACGCATCGGCGTCGATCAACAGGCTGAAGCGATGCGCATGTTCGATGCGCCAGCAATTGCGTCCGGGCTGCAACAAGGCCGGCGAAGCGGCTGGAGTTTCAAAAGAAGGTTTCTGCGACGCCATGCTAGTTGTAAAGAAATCGAAATTGGTCTTTGAAAATCCTTTTCCGGCACCCGTGCGATGGCGTCCGGCAATGCAGACACTAATGCAACACCGGGCTCGACCATTTTTGATTCAGCAACAGCATTTCGAATTTCTCGGCTCTCACGGCCGGACTGAAAAGAAAGCCCTGCGCAGCATTGCAATGCGTAGTCTTCAGATAGGCTAATTGATCGGAGGTTTCCACACCTTCTGCAATCACCTTGATGTTCAAGTCGAGTGCAAGCTTGATGATGGCCGAAACGATCGCGACGTCGTCCCGATCGCGCGGCAAATTGCGCACCAGCGATTCATCGAGTTTGAGTACATCGACCGGAAAATGCTTCAGGTAGGACAATGCGGAAAATCCGGTGCCGAAGTCGTCGACGCTGATCGAGATGCCGATTTCCTTGAGCGAAGTCATCACATGGTTATTGGCTTCGCTGGCAGCCACCAGCAAACCTTCGGTCACTTCGAGTTCAAGATACCTCGGATCAAGCCCGGTGTCGGTCAGTGTATGGCGGACGGTGTTGATGAAATTCGGCGCCAGCAAGTGCATCGGCGAAAAATTAACCGCAACCTTGAATTCAGGCAAACCCATCTTCTGCCATTTTTTCATCTGGCGGCAGGTGGCCTGAAGTATCCATTCGCCCAACGGGACGATCAGCCCGGTTTCTTCGGCAAGCGCAATCACCTTGCTGACAGGAATAGCCTGCAAGACACGGTTTTTACTCCGCAGCAGCACTTCCGCGCCGGACAGTTGCAACGTATCGAGGTCGATCTGCGGCTGGAAAGAGAGTTCGAATTCCTGATATTTCAACGCATGCCGCAAACTGTCTTCCTGTTTCCTGCGCGTTTGCGCGTCGGTCAGCATGCCTGGCGCAAATATCCGATAGTGGTTGCGCCCTGACGATTTCGCCCGGTACATCGCCAGATCGGCTTTCTGCAGCAGATCGCCCGGATCGTTGCCATCCCTCCGGTAAATGGCAATGCCCAGGCTGGTGCCACTGCGGATTTCCTGGCGATTGATGTGATACGGCCGGGCCATTTCGAGGACTATTTTTTCAGCCAGCACTTCGACGCTGCTGACATCTTTCAAGCGGGTCAGGATGATGACGAATTCATCGCCGCCCAGGCGCGCGACGGTATCCGTTTCACGCACGCATCTGGATAACCGATGCGCTACTTTTTTCAACAGCATGTCGCCGATTTGATGGCCCAACGTATCGTTGATCATTTTGAAGCGGTCCAGATCGAGCAACAGAACCGCCACCTGCGTGCCGTCCCGATCGGCATTCATCAGCGATTCATGCAAGCGTTCCATGAACCGGGACCTGTTGGCCAGGCCGGTCAGCGAATCGTGATTGGCCAGGTAATAATTGTTTTCCTCCGCCAGACGCCGCTCCGTGTTGTCGCGCATGATCTTGACGAAGCCCCGTACACGGCCATGCTCGTCATGCAGCGCATCGAGCACGCCGGTCGACCAGAACCGTTGTCCGTCCTTGCGGACACGCCAGCTGTCCTCTTCGGCCCGCCCCTCTTCAATTGTCTGCTTCAGTTTTCGGAACGGTTCGCCTTTTGCAATGTCTTCCGGCGTATGGAAAATCGATACGTGCCGGCCGATCACTTCACTCTGCTCATAGCCCAATATGCGTTGCGCACCAGGATTCCAGCTGACGATATAACCGTCCGCATCCAGCATGAAAATCGCATAGTCGATGGTTCCCTCGACCAGAAGCTTGAAATGCTGTTCAGCGTTATGGAGATCATGCATCGCACGCTTGCTCGCGGTTACATCGCGGAATACATTCACCGCGCCGACGATGTTACCTTCGCTATCCGTCAACGGCGACGAAGAGCAGTTGACGATCAGGTTCACGTCCTTGTCGGCACGCCGGACAACGAGTTCGAAGTCGTTGATTTTTTCTCCATTGAGCGCGCGAGAGGGAGGCCGCTGTTCGTACGCGCACGGGGTAATGCCATCAGCCATGTACCAGTCATAGCCGGCGGACAGCGCGCGCAGATCGGATGCCTTGCCGTCCATGTTCAGCAACAGCTCGGCCGATCGGTTGACCAGCATCAGCTCTCCTTGCGTATTGCAGACAATGACGCCTTCCGTCATGCTGTTCAATATCATCTGCAGGATGCCTGCCTGCTGCTGCAGCGATTCCCCCAGCCACCCGGCGAGGCCTGCCGGCATGCTTTTATCGATAACCGAATTCAAATCTTCATCTCCAGTTGGGTCACACTTTCAAGTCGCCGGGAACAGCGCAATACCGGTCATGCGAGCCACAATGCAAGCCTGATGAATATCGATGCGGCATCACATTGCATATCGACATGCGATGAAAAAGAATTCTTTCATCCGGGCACGTTCCCACTAGACATTTTTCCGCCTGCAGCGTTCCATTTGATCACAACGAATCCTGCGAGTCGCCAAACGCGCATGCAACATTGCGCGCCGGAATGAAGTTGGCAGGAACAGCCGCATACGCCTATACAGATGTATTGCCAGAATTGGGGGTGCATTAAAAATAGCGCAATGCTTCGGACCGATGAAAAATTTGATGGAAATCAACAGATCGATGTGGATGCCGCCGGTTTGGCACGGGGAAATTTTATCTAATTGATTTCATGCATCAATTTCGGGCAAGAAAAATACAAACGCTGGACTTGATCGTCATTTGCAGTTGATACTGTAGTTATCGGCATTTTTTAATCTGAAATTTTTATTCATGGAATATAACGTAATCGATACGCAAATCTCGCCGGAAGGCCGGCTGGATGTTTTATCCAAGGCGGAAGTGCACAAGCTTCTCGACAATAGCCACGGCGGCCTGCATCCGATATTTCGCAACTGCTCGCTGGCAGTGCTCAATTGCGGCAATAATCTCGACGACGGCAAGGAACTGCTGGAACGCTATCAATCATTCGACATCAGCATCATCCAGCGCGAACGAGGCATCAAGCTCGACATCAAGGGCGCTCCTGCCAGCGCCTTCGTCGACAATAAAATGATCAAGGGCATTCACGAACATCTGTTCGCCGTGCTGCGCGACGTCCTGTTCATGAGCGAGGAAATCAACGGCAATACCAACTTCGACCTGCATTCGTCCGAAGGCATTACCGATGTGGTTTTCCATATCCTGCGCAACGCCGATGTGCTGCGCCCGCTGATCAATCCGAACATGGTGGTGTGCTGGGGCGGGCATTCCATTTCGCGCACCGAATACGACTACTCGAAAAAAGTTGGATATGAAATCGGGCTGCGCGGCATGGATATCTGCACCGGCTGCGGCCCCGGTGCGATGAAGGGACCGATGAAGGGCGCCACGATCGGCCACGCCAAGCAGCGCATCGTCAACGGTCGCTATCTCGGCATTTCCGAACCCGGCATCATCGCCGCCGAGTCGCCCAATCCGATCGTCAACGACCTGGTGATCCTGCCTGACATCGAGAAGCGGCTGGAAGCCTTCGTGCGCGTCGGCCACGGCATCGTCATTTTTCCCGGCGGCGCAGGAACGGCGGAAGAAATTCTCTACATCCTCGGCATTCTGCTGCATCCGGATAATGCGGACATCCCTTTTCCGCTCGTGTTTACCGGGCCCGAAAATTCCGCAGACTATTTCGGGCAGATCGACCAGTTCATCGGCGCCACGCTGGGCGAGAAAGCACAAAATCTGTACAAGATCATCATCGACGATCCGGTCAGCGTAGCAAAGGAAATGCAGGCCGGGATCAAGCAGGTGCGGGAGTTCCGCAAGGAGCGGGGGGATGCGTACTACTTCAACTGGACGCTCAAAATCGACAGTGAATTTCAGAAGCCGTTTGCCCCGACGCATCAGAACATGCGCAATCTCAAGATCCACAAGAATCAGGACCGCCATCTGCTTGCGGCCAACCTGCGTCGCGCTTTTTCCGGCGTGGTGGCCGGCAATGTAAAGGATCAGGGTATTCGCGCAATCGAGAAATACGGACACTTCGAGATTCACGGCGATCCCGCCATCATGGAACAGATGGACGCGTTGCTCGCCGCATTCGTCGAGCAGCACCGAATGAAATTGCCCGGTAAAAAATATATTCCTTGCTACCGGATCATCAAATAAAGACGGGCAGAGAAGGATGGAAGGCGTTTGCCGGGGCGGCTATCCGGGATGACAAAAATCGCCGCGCCGGACAAATCGGAGCGCTGCCTTCGTTACCGCTTCGGCAGGCAGATAACAGCAACCCTGTCCCGCAAGGTACGGCAGATCAGGCCTTGAGCCGCGATATCTTTGTGCCTTCCAGAGTCAGGTTCGCCATCAGACCGGTGTTGGTCAGCACGAACGCCAGAACCGGTCCGGTTGCCGAAGTGGTGTCGATGCTGCCGTTCGCACCGACCTTCAATACTGCGACCGATGCATCGGCACCGACCGCCCAGCCTTCGCTTTTGCGGAATTTGTCGAGTGCGTCTTGCGTCATGAACAGGAAAACGATCGCTTTCGACTGGGCTCCGATCTGCAGCCCGACCGACACGGATGCCAGGCTGTAGTATTCGGTCGTCCTCGCCCCCCGAATGCGCAACCCTCCTTCACCGTACTGCCCGCCAATTCCAAATCCAGCCGCGATGACGGACGGGAACACCAGCGTGCCGTTCGCCTTGGTTACGAGTTCGCGCGAATTTGGCACAGTCGAATAGAGGCGCGTAAGAGTTGCGTCGATGCCCGGATCGATCTCGCGGCGGCGTTTGTCCGCGGCCGTCCCCGCGCTGGCCGCCCCGCTGGGCGTCACGCTGGTGGTCGCGGTAGTCGTACAGCCGGCGCCCGCCAACCCTGTGACGGCGAGCGACGCAGCCGTCTTTAGCATGAAATCCCGTCTTTGCATTATTATCTCCATCGGATTAAACGAGAACAGATTCAAAACCTGTGCTGTGCGAACGATTACAGTCCGGCGCCTGCCGCTTGCGCACGAAACGTTTTATATCGCTTCGTCAACCGGCATCGCATATATCTATTTAGTATGTGGCGACAGCCTATAAATTCCATGGCCTCATTTCCAATGCATTTGATTCAGGTCATGAAGAGTTCAATTTTTAAAATCTTGTTGCAGAAGGTCATCCGGAAACTGTAAATAAACAGCACGGGACGATACTGACGGCAGGCATCATTACTGTTGTTCAATTCCGGATAACGATAATCAATGTCAGAGCGGAACTTCCGCCTGTGCTGTTGTTCTTAGTAGAGCAATCACTGTTCTTCACAATCACTAGGAGCTCGAATCATGAACAAAGACCAGATCAAGGGCGGCGTAAAAGACGCCGCCGGCAAAGTCCAGGAGCAAGCGGGCAAACTGACGGGTAGCAAAGAACAGCAGGTTAAAGGCCTGGCAAAACAGGCCGAGGGAAAAACGCAGAAAAGTGTCGGTAATGTAAAAGAATCCGTCAGGGATGCAAGCAAGGATCACTGAGAATTAAACTGACTCAGCTGTATCGGCGGCCGGGCTGCGCTCGGCCGCCGGCAAGGAAACTCAATCCGGCGGCATTGCCTGTCCGCTTCCCTTCGCCGGTTCATTCGGCCCGGTTCTCATCGCCGGTTCCCTTTTCCCCAGCCGTATGAACTCCTTTTGCAGTTGAAGCAGATCGTCGTCCGACAAACTATCCAGATTTACCAATCCGGTCCGCGCTCCTTCGACAGCGCGCAGCAACTCGTCCAGCTTCAAATGAATGACTTTCGTGTCCCGGTTTTGCGTGTTCTGAATCAGGAACACCATCAGGAACGTGATCACCGAAGTACCGGTGTTGATCACCAGTTGCCATGTATCCGAATAGTGAAAGACCGGTCCGGTCAAAGCCCAAACGGCAATGCTGACGAGCGATACGATAAAAATCCACGGCGAACCGACGATGCCGGCGATTTTTATCGAAAATTTTCGAAATGCTTCTTCCATGGCGCGCTCCCTGGATAAGGAATGCCAGCTGCATTGCCTGATTAAAATCCTGAAGGGCGCAATGCAGTCATGCTCATTAAAAAACCCGCAGAACTTTCGCAATGCGGGCGGGATGACCCTTGGGAGGATAGTCAAAAGTCGGATCAATATTACTTCCTGATCGGCTCAGGGCCTTTGTGCTAACGCAATGAAACGATGCCGTCGGGCCATGAAGCAGAATGGAAAAAGCGGCATGCTGTGAGGACCTGTCATTGGGAGCTGTACCGGCCCACACCAAAGTAAATAGGTTATCCGGATTCGTATTCGATCCAGGATGTTGTAATATGGTTAATCGAGTTCGCATTAATCGAGCGGCGATATTCCTGGTTGAAAACAACGAAGGGACCATCATGCCTACGCCTGAAACTGCCAAAGCGGAGAATAATCCAAAAGGCGGCCTGTACTACCGGCATCGATTGCCGGTTCGTATCACGCACTGGATCAATGTCGTTTGCCTCACGATTCTTTTCATGAGCGGCCTGGGAATCTTCAATGCGCATCCAGCCTTGTATTGGGGCGCATCATCCTACACCGGCCGCCCTGCTCTTCTTGAAATCACGTCCAGAACAATCGCAGGCAACGCTCCCCAGGCAGCTTCGACGAATGACGATGCAACGGACGAACCGGAGCCGGGAGCTCCTGCGAAAAAAGGCATCCTGCGCATATTCGGACATGAATTCGATACGACAGGCGTACTGGGCGTTTCCGCCTCGCCTGGCGGCGGCCTGAATCAAAATGCGTTTCCGCACTGGCTCACCATACCGGGCTTTTATGCGCTGTCGACGGCGCGCTTGTGGCATTTCTTCTTTGCGTGGCTGTTCGTCATCAATGGCTTGCTGTATGTACTGTATGCATTCCTGAGCGGACATTTCAGACGTGATCTTGCGCCCGACAGGCAGGAGATGCGCGGAATCGGCGCGTCGATCAAGGAGCACCTGCAGTTCAGGCATCCCGAAGGCGAAGCCGCGAAGCGTTACAACGTGCTGCAGAAACTGGCCTATCTGAGCGTGATATTCGTCTTGCTGCCTTTGGTGATCCTGATGGGAATGGCGATGTCGCCGATGCTCGATACCGTCCTGACCGGCTGGGTCGACTGGTTCGGAGGCAGGCAGTCCGCCCGCACGATTCACTTCATCGTCGCCTGGCTGCTTGTCGCGTTCGTGCTGATCCATGTGTTTGAAGTGATTGTGAGCGGCCTGTGGAATCATCTGCGGTCCATGATCACCGGCTATTACTTCGTCAAGCCCGAATCCGGAAAGGAGAATTCTCCATGAGCCCGCACAATCCCGATAAGCGAAAATTTTTCCGGCGTACGCTCGGCGGACTGGGTGCGCTGCTGTTGGCCGGATGCGATCGAATCTCCGGAAGCGAGTGGTTTCCCAAAGTCATGAGCGCGGGAGAAAGCCTGAGCAAAAGCGTGCACAAGACACTGGTGTCCCGCAAATCGATGGCGCAGGAATTCAGCGAAGCCGATTTGTCGCCGCAATTCCGCAGCAACGGCACCAGCAATCCCGACAATCCGGCCTATCAGGCGATGGCAGGCAACAATTTCGCAGACTGGTCGCTGAAGGTCGACGGCCTGGTTGAAAAGCCGAGGCAGTTTTCGCTGGCGCAACTGCGTGCGCTGCCCAGCCGCACACAAATTACCCGGCATGACTGTGTCGAAGGCTGGAGCGCCATCGGCAAATGGACCGGTGTGCAATTGAGTCAGATACTGGCTGCGGTACGGCCGGCCGCCGACGCCCGCTTCGTGGTGTTTCATTGCGCCGATCCGATGGAAAGCAATGGAAAGGATTTGTATTACGAAAGCATTGACATGGACGATGCGTATCATCCGCAAACGATTCTTGCGTACGACTTGAACGGCAAGATGCTGCCCGTCGCCAATGGCGCACCGATTCGCCTGCGCGTCGAGCGGCAGCTCGGCTACAAACACGCCAAGTACCTGATGAGAGTCGAGTTGGTGAACAGCTTTGAAAAAATCAATGGCGGCAAAGGCGGCTATTGGGAAGACAGCAACGACTATCAATGGTATGCAGGCATTTGAGGGCATGTGCCGGCGATTGAAAAATCTCCATTCCTCGCATTACGTCGGCGCCAATAACATCAGTTGCGCATCATCGAGATAGCACCATTCGCCCTCCTCCAGCTCCAGCGCATCCAGCGTCAATGCGCCGATCGCCGAACGGCGCAGCGCACTGCAATGGTTGCCGGCCGCAGCGAGCATGCGTTTGACCTGATGATATTTACCCTGCTCCAGCACGATTTCAAGCCGGTGCGTATCGATCATGCGGCAACTCTGCGCCGCCAGCGGCGCGGGCTCGTCATGCAGTTTGACGCCGTCCAGCAATTGTCCTGTCAACGCAGGCGTTACCGGCTCATCCGTAGTGGCCACGTATACTTTCGGGATGTGCCGCTTCGGGGAAGATTGCGCATGAATGAATGCGCCGTCATCCGACATCAGCAGCAAGCCGGTCGTGTCGTGATCCAGCCGGCCCACCGGCTGCACGTCCCGCCAGGTAAATTGTTCCGGCAGAATCGTCAGAACGCCGGGATGATGGCTGGGCTTTCTGGAGCACTCGAAATCAGCAGGCTTGTTCAATGCGATGTAGACATGCTCTCGATAAAGCCATTCCTCGCCGAACAATGTAAACGCCAGGCCGGCCGTTCCGAAACCGGCGCGATAATCGGTGACGGTTTCGCCGCCGATTGTCACCTCTCCATCGGAAATCAATTCGCGGCACCATTTACGGGTACCGAATCCCTGCGATTGCAGGATGCGGTCTAAAGTCAGTTTACTCATGGCGGCACTGTACCAGAACCCGCACACGATTTGCCAGACCGACGGCGCATTCCGACGCCGGCCGAGTCAATACAGCCCGGTCTGCATTGCATTCAAAATTCCAGTGAAACCATGTATCGGCACGGAAAATGTTTATCGCTCGCATCTATCGCGATTAACTTAAATTAGCCGAAACTTTGATAACGAATACCTCTCCAACAATCATGTGTGGAGCGATGGAAATACGAAACGGGAAATGCTTCACATCCGATGCATCATTGATTCACGTCTGAAGCAGGCAGAGAACACAGAAAGTCCGCCGTATTCAGCAGTTAAACGTAAATTAAATGGAGGAATCGATGTCGAAATCCAGTACACAGTGCAGTACACAGGTAAAAAAGGCCGGCGCAAAGCAGCCATCCACCTCATCGTCGTCGCACGGCGACTCTCCAGTTGAAGTTACACCGAAAGACGTGACGCCCGATCACGCGACATGGCAGGATAGAACGCAACGCCATACCGCATCGCCCGATCCTGAAGTACGGGAAGACGCGTTGCTGGATGAGGCAGTCGAACTGACTTTCCCGGCAAGCGATCCAATCGCAGTCAAATCGATCACGCGGGTCGAACCGGCAAAAACCGATGCAGACAGCAAGACGCAGAAAGACACTCCGCCGAAATCAAGACACCATTGAACAAGACACCATCGAATCCGGCTTTACCGTCGGAAGCGCTCGTCAACTCGAACTGCCCCCTTGGGCAGTTTTCTTTACATAGGCGCTGCACCAGCCTTTGGCCGCTACCTGCTTGCCGCCGAAAATAGTACATGGAGCCAATGGCTGGCTTGCCGGTCCCTGATAGAACTGGCATCCGCTGCATACCTGGGAATTATCGTGCTTCGGATATTTGGTCTTGTCCGCCCTGGTGGTATCGTCCACATAACCGAGACTGACTGCCTGGGGATCTTTTTCGTCGAGTTTCTGCGCCTTGTTCTGGGTAAAGGCAGACAGCGGTATGCCTGCGGCCGATGCTGCGGCAACAGTAGAAATCGAACGTAACACGATGCGTCGCTTATTCATTAAAAGCTCCTCTTTGTCTGTCAATAAAACCGGCTAATCAAGTTAACGTTAACGCGCCTCGATCGCATCGCTTCATCGCGTGCCGCCGGACGGACTGCCGGACGGCCCGCTGCCCGACGCGGCCCCGCCGCCGCCCGGCCCTTGGCTGCCGCCGGTGGTCGGCGCACCTTGCTCAATGCCGATGCCTTGCGCAGGTTGCGAACCGGATCCCGATTGCGCGCCGGAAGAGGCGCCGGGCCGGACCGGGCGTGTTGCGGAGCCAAGCGGAACGTTGATACGTTTCGTATCCGGTGCAGGCTGCGCTGCGTAATATCCCGCAACTGCGGCAATGTCGGCATCGTTGAGTCGCTTGGCGATCATCACCATTTGCTGGCTTGGATCGGTATTGCGCGCACCGCTTTTCCATTCGTCCAGCGCGGCAACCAGATAGGCGCTGTGCTGGTTTGCAAGATAAGGATAAGTCGGCGGCAAGCCGACGCCTCCCGGACCATGGCAATTCGCGCAGTTCTGGATTCCCTTGCTGCCGTCGCCTACCGTCGCGAGTGTGCGTCCCCGCTGCATCACATTGGCCGCCGGTTGCTGTACAGGTTTGGATGACGGCGCATCAAGTCCGGAGTAATAGGCGCTGACCGCATTGATCTGCTCCTGCGTAAGTCCCTTGGCGATCGGATTCATGACCGGATTGCTGCGGCTGCCGTTGGCATAACTCGCCAGTTGCCGCGCCAGGTATATTTGCGATTGGCCGGCGATCCGCGGGAAGCCGGCGGCGGCATTGCCCTCGCCTTGCGCGCCGTGGCAGCTGGCGCATGCCGCCACGCCGTTCGCTGCGCCGCGCGTGGCGATCTGCATGCCCGGATTGCCCGCACTGCCGCCGCCGGCGGATCCTGAAACCTGGGCCTGCGCCGGTTGCACAGCGGTCAGTGCTGTCGTGGCGGACAATGCAGCGATAAATGAGATAGCGCGTATCATGTGTGCACCAAGGGGCCGGGAGATTTGATGTAGTGCGTGACGATCGCTTCGGCGGCCCAGTACGCCAGCGCGCCGATAGTGTCGGTCGGATTGTATGAAGCATTCTGCGGAAAGTTCGATGCGCCGATCACGAAGACGTTGGGCACATCCCAGCTTTGCAGATAGCGATTGACGACGCTGGTGGACGGGTCGGTGCCCATCACCGTTCCGCCGGTGTTATGCGTGGTCTGATATTGGGTGACGGTATACGGCCCCTTGCGCGGCCCGCCCGAGACCTGCTGCCCGCCCATCGCTTTGCCGATTTCCATCGCCTTTTGCGTGACATACGCCGACATTTTCAAGTCGTTCTCCGGAAAATCGAACGTAATCCGCAGCAACGGCAATCCCCACGCATCCTTGTAGGTCGGATCAAGATCCAGATAGTTGCGCGAACTCGCCATCGAATTGCCATGGATATTGAGCGACGACGTATGGTTGTAATGCTGGATTACCGCTTTCTTCCATTGCGCGCCCCATGCCGGCGTGCCGGGCGGCGTCGGATGGAATTCGATCGGCCTGCCGTGCGTCATGATTTCGCCGACGTAGGCGCCGCCGATGAAACCGAGCGGTCCATGATCGAAATTGTCGCTGACGAAATCGGCGATCAAGGTACCGTTCGCGCCGGAGCGCATGAACGGATTGATGTTGGTTTTCTGGTCGTAGAAAACCTGCACCGAGCTCATCGTCTGATATGCATAGTTGCGCCCCACCACGCCGGCGCCGGTTTTCGGGTCGTACGGCTTGCCGATGCCCGACAGCAGCAGCATCCGCACATTGTTAAGCGCAAAGGTGCCGACGATCACCAGCTTGGCCGGCTGCTCGAATTCCCGTCCGAATGCATCGACGTAGGTGACGCCGGTGGCCTGCTTGCGGCTCTGGTCGAGATTGATCCGCAATACATGCGACTGCGTGCGCAATGTGAAATTTTTATCCTTCAGCAATACCGGCAGCAGGACCGTCTGCGGCGACGATTTCGCGTAATGCTCGCAGCCGAACCGTTCGCAATAGCCGCAGAACATGCAGGTGCTCAGAGTCATGCCCTCCGGATTCGTGTAGGGCTGGCTCAGATTCGAGGATGGTTGCGGATAAGGATGGTAGCCGAGGCCGGCAGCCGCTTTGCGGAACATCGCCGAACCGTAAGGCTCTTTCATCGGCGGCGTCGGATAGTCGCGTGTGCGCGGATCTTCGAACGGATTGCCGCCCGCAATCTTTTGTCCTTTCAGGTTGCCTGCCTTGCCGCTTACCCCGAGCAGATATTCGAACCGATCGTAATACGGTTCCAGCTCGGCCGCGGTGATGCCCCAATCCTGGACAGTCAGCTCGGCAGCCATGAAGTTTTTGCCGTAACGCTCGATCGTGTGCGATCGCATTTTGAAATCCGTATCCTGGAATCGGTAAGTTTGACCATTCCAGTGCACCGCCGCGCCGCCGAGCCCTGTGCCGGGCAGAAAGCTCTCCCATCGCCGGATCGGCAGCGCCGTCTCATTGCTCGTATTGCGCAGGGTCATTGCTTCTTTCGAAGAGTCCTGCATCATCGCCTTGCGGACCGCATAGCGCAGCTCGTCGTGCATCTGTGGCCCCTGAAAATCGGGTACGGTCGAGCGCGGTTCGCCGCGCTCCAGGCCGACCACTTTCAAGCCTGCACGCGTCAGCTCGCGACCGAGCATGGTGCCGACCAGTCCCACGCCCAGCAGCACGGCATCGACTTCAGCCAGTCTGGTTGCCATATTATTTACCTCCGGGACGGGTGGTCAACGGTATGTCGGGATGGACATGGATCACGCCTCTGCCGTTGTCGGCCAGGCTGATCGGCGCACGCGTGAACGCGATGCCATGCTGATCGACAAGGTCGTAGTAGGATGCATAAGCGCCGGGAAATCCGATCATTTTCCAGGACACCATGTCCTTGTTGCCGCCATAAACCGGATCGCTGAAAAAACCTTCTATCGTCAGTTCCAGCAGCGACTCGAAAAAGACGCTGGACGGCACGCCGGCCAGATCGGTTTTTCCGGTTTGCAGCGATTTAAGATAGGCATCCTGGTCCTGCGCGGAAAGTTTGGCAAAAGCGCCTTTTCCCGATTTGCCGAGGTCGGCCCTGATGCCGCGTAATGCATTGCGGAACAGCTCCGCAGGCGTAAAGGGCAATTGATACCCCTGTGATGGCGTTCCCTGCTGCCAGGGGCCGCTCCGGTACAGGCGCTCACCCGCACCCCATGCGCCGCCGAGCTGCTTGTCGATATAAAACGGCACGCCCGCGTCGAGCGCACCGGGGCCGTTTTCATCGGCAGGAATAAGCCGCTCTACCGCAGGCTCGATAAATCGCGCTTCATCGGTATTCAAGAAAGTATATGCAGCATGATGCGCGGAGGAAGAAGAGCTTGAGGCGGCATGTGCATTTGTGCCCTTGGTCAGCGCGTTGGCTTCTGCCGCTGCCGTGGCAGCTGCGGCGCCCGCCACTTTAAAAAAAGATCGCCGGGATATTTTTTCCATTCTCCGCTCCGAAAGTTGAACCGGTGAATTCCGAAGTTGCAAATTACATGCCTATTTTTATACTGCCCATTGACGCAACAGTGACGACATCGTTCATCGAATATGCATTGAAACTGCCGACACATGTTCTATTGAGGAAAATGGAAATAATCCGGCCGCCGCATGCACCGAATCCGGCTTTTTCCCAAGCTGCATTTACAATTATTGGAAAAATTTATAACAAGGAAAATAGATATGCGCCGCATCTGTATCTATCAACCGGCATGGCCGGACCGGAAAATATCGTCGGTGCCTTTGCGCTCGGCGCGGCAATTTACCGACCTGGATCGGATGCTGCTGCACAGTGCAATTTTTTCAGCTGTGCAGAAACCTCTTCCGGACAATCGACAAGTGGTGGAATTGGGATGCGTCATCGTCATCTGCGATAAGGTGTCGCGATTTTTGGCCGCATTGGAAGTGAGAGCCGAATAGCGCGTTGAGCAATTCGCCTGCCTGAACAGAGCATGCGACTTCAGCGCAAGCCCGATCAAAGAAAAATCCGGAAACGCAATGGTGCAAGAGGAATCATCGGCCAACAGCCATGCTGTTGGCCGGACTCTGCTCGCTGTTACTTGTTGCTTGAACTTCCAGGCGCGCCTGAACCGGAGGTGCCGGATGTTCCACTGGCTGCACCGCCGCTGGCACCCGCAGCGCCACTGGAGCCCGAGCTGGAACCGCCGCCCGTCGTGCCGCCGGAAGCTCCGCTGGGAGCGGAACTGCTACCGCCCATAGCGCCGCCGGAAGCTCCGCTGGGAGCGGAGCTGCTGCCGCCCGTAGCGCCGGAAGTACCGCTTGAACCCGAGCTGCCCCCGGTGCTGCCGCTAGTCGAATCCGGGCTGCCGGTCGTGCCTGATGCACCGCTAGCGCCGGATGAGCTCTTTCCTGCTTTCGATGCTTTTTTCGCCTTGCGTTTTTGTTTCTTCTTCGGGGTGGTCGATTGATCAGGCGCTGCTTGCGTGCCTGAAGTTGCTGAATCCGTCGATGCCTGCGCGATGAGTTGCTTTGCCTGTTGTTCAACTGCGGCAATCTTTGCCGGATCGGTGCTTTCAGTCACACCGCTCGAGCTTTGTGCAATTGCAAAACCAGCCATCGATAGCAATGAAATGAATAGTGCCAAGGATACTTTCTTCATGGTTACCTCCAAATAGGAATAATGAATTTCTGTTAGTCAATAACACGCCGGCACAAATCAACATGTGAAATCCAGCTGCAAATGAGACTAGGTAATCACATTTCAGTTTCATTAACTTCTTAAAAATTTGACACTTATTGTTTTTCTTATGCTAAAAAATAGTCCAGGCAACAGTTATTGCCGCATTCTTTACGGAGGACAACAGATGTGCATCGGGTATAGGGTTCAAGCGAGGATGACAATGACAGTCTGCGAATGAACTTATATGCAAGCGGCGTGCCGCATAATCGGCAACATCCATGCATGAGCCCGCATGTATCGGATTGAACAACGCAACAACGCTGTACCATAAGGCATGTACCGCCGCCCCGATAACGACCGGGAAGCATTGTCTTGACGAGCATGGCAGCATCGCATTATCTGTATCGCCCGACTGTCGCATCCGCCTGGATATCAAGGAGCTCCATTGATCGCTGCCGCCCTGTACCGACTTTTGATGACTGCTGCGTCCATCAATATACGCCGGACACGGGTCCTGCCGGTATTCATGGCACTTGCTGCATTCGCCGGTTGCCACAACGCTGCGGCCGAAGAAGTGTTGCGTGTCGGTTCCAAGCGATTTACCGAATCCTACATACTGGGCGAGATTCTGACGCAGACGGCCGCTGCGCATTCCGGCGCCGAGCACCGGCAAGGTCTCGGTAATACAGCGATCGTTTTCGAAGCGCTGAAAGCAGGCAGCATCGATGTGTACCCCGAGTACATCGGCACCATCGATCTCGAAATACTCAAGCACAAAACGCCGACGACGCTTGCGGCAATCAACCGGGAGCTGGCTCCGCTCGGCCTGGGCGCAGCGGTCAATCTCGGCTTCAACAACACGTATGCACTTGCAATGCGCGCCGCCGACAGCGAGCAGCGCAATATCCACAGCTTGAGCGACCTGGCCCGTCATGCCGAGTTGAAGTTGGGCTTGTCCCATGAATTTCTGGGCCGAGCCGACGGCTGGCCGGGATTGATGCAGCGCTATGCGCTGCCGCAGCAGCCGCGCGGCCTGGATCACGGTATTGCATATGAGGCGCTGGCCAATCGCCAGGTCGACGTGATCGATATTTATTCGACCGATGCAAAAATCCGGAAATTGGGCCTGCAGGTGCTGCAGGACGATCTGCATTATTTTCCGCGCTATGACGCGGTGCTGCTGTACCGGCTCGACATCGCCAGCCGTTTTCCGCAGGCATGGCGCGCGTTGCAAGGACTGGAGGGGCGCATAACGGCAACCGACATGATCGCCATGAATGCAGCGGTAGAACTCGACGGCAAAACCTTTTCCGAAGTCGCACGTTCATATCTGTCCAAAGACAAAACCAATGATGCAAGGCGCACCGGGTTCTGGGGCAAGCTGTTCGATGAAAACAGCTGGCGGCTGACGCGGCAGCACATCACGCTGGTATTGTTATCGGTCGCAGCCGCTGCTATCGCCGGTATTCCGCTGGGGATTGTCGCGGCGTTCGTGCCGCGGCTGCGGCAAGGCGTCATGGCGATCGTCGGCATATTGCAAACGATACCTTCGCTCGCGCTGCTGGCAATGCTGATTCCGTTGCTGGGTACGATCGGCACGGCGCCTGCACTGATCGCGTTATTTCTTTATGCGCTGCTTCCGATCGTGCGCAACACCTGCATCGGGATCGGACAGGTTCCTGCCGGCCTGCGGCTGGCTGCTCTCGGGCTCGGTTTGACGCGCTGGAACCGCCTTGTCTATATCGACCTGCCCCTCGCGATGCCCGTGATTCTTGCAGGGCTGAAGACTGCTGCGGTAATGAGCGTCGGTACCGCAACGATTGCTGCGTTTATCGGCGCAGGCGGTTACGGCGAACGGATCGCGATAGGACTTGCGCTGAACGATCATGAGATGCTGCTGGCCGGCGCAATTCCGGCGGCGGTTCTTGCGCTTGCGACGCAATTATTGTTCGAGCTGCTTGAACGCGCTATGCAGCGAAACCGTTTTGGCTGATGCCGGTCCGGGGCAACCCGCAGCGGCGTTTCGTTTCAGAAGCAATTGCCGAAGAGAGGAATGCCGGCATCGAAATCCTGCTTCGCTTCATATCGGGTTTCAAAGTTTGCCGGCCTTCTTGAGCCGATACGTCAAACCCTCGACAATATCCTCATGGTCGAATTTTCTCGCGAAATCGATCGCAGTCATCCCGACATCGTTCTTCAGCGTCGCGTCCGCGCCTTCATCCAGCAATAATTTGACGGTCAGGATATGGCCGCTCATTGCCGCCATCATGATCGGCGTGGTTTTGTTGGGCGACTCGGCGTCGATGTAAGCGGATTTATCCAGCAACAGCTGCACGATTTCATTGTTGCCCACCGCTGCGGCGTAATGCAGCGCAGTCCAGCCGGGCCGATTGACTTCGACTTCCCTGGCCAGCAATGCCTCGACGGCCGGCTTGTTCCCTTTGTAGGCGGCGATCATCAATGCAGTGTCGCCGTTGTACGCTTTTGCTTCCAGGTCGATGCCGCGGGCGTTCAGCAACACGGCGAACACCTTCATGGAACCTTCGCGCAGCGCCAGAATCAGCCCGGTGTCTCCCCGCTCCGGTTCGATCAGATTCGGGTCGAGGCCGCGCTGCAACAGCGATTTCATCTCATTGTCACGGTCTGCTCTGGCGGCAATGAAAAAGTCATCGAAAGCGCCTGCAAAAGTCACTGAAGGCATCAGGACTGCGGCCGCAAGACAGAGCAGCATGCCTTTCAAATTGCGGCGAAAGGTGGGGAAAATCCGGGGTTTTACAATATTTGTATTGATCTTTAACATGAGGTAATCAACGCAATATATTGAATAAATTGAAGAAATTATCGGTCGTCTGTTGCGCCACACGTTCTTGCGGCAAATCTTTCAATACAGCCAAAAACTCTGCGACATGCCTGACAAAACCCGGTTCGTTCATTTTGCCGCGATGCGGTACCGGCGCAAGATACGGTGAATCGGTTTCGATCAGCATGCGCTCCAGCGGCACGGCGCGCGCCACCGCCTGCAGTTCCCTGGCGCTCTTGAACGTCACGATGCCGGAAAAGGAAATGTAAAACCCCATGGCAATCGCCGCTTCCGCCACTTCCAGCGACTCGGTGAAACAGTGCATCACGCCTCCGGCTCCGCCGTCATCCGTCCCCGCCCTTTCTTCACGCATGATGCGAATCGTATCTTCCGATGCAGAACGGGTATGGATGATCAACGGCTTGCCAGTCGCTCTTGATGCGCGGATATGCGTACGGAAACGTTCACGCTGCCATTCCAGGTCGCCTTCCAGCCGGTAGTAGTCCAGTCCGGTCTCGCCGATCGCAACGATCTTCGGGTGATTGGACAGCCGGACCAGATCTTCGACGGTCGGTTCCGGCGTTTCTTCATAATCGGGATGGACGCCGACCGATGCGTAGATATGCGGATATTTCTCCGCCAGATCGAGCACTTGAGGAAAGTCCGGCAGATCGACGGACACGCATAGCGCATGACTGACATGGTTGTCAGCCATCTTGCCGAAAATCTCGGGCAATCGGGCGGCCAGTTCAGGAAAATTGATGTGGCAATGGGAATCGATATACATAGGTGCCATTGTACGCCGTTGGAGTGTCGTCGATTGCGCCGGGAAGCGCCGTAAAAGCGCTATGCCACCCGCTTGCCGACGATAATCAAATCCCGCTCGATTCCATCCAGCGTTGCCACACGCGGCAGATCGGCCCAGCGCTCGAAGCCGAACGCGTCGAACAGACTCAGGCTCGGCACGTTATGTCCGAAAATAAACCCGAGCAAGGTATGGACCGCGATATCCGGTGCATGCTCGATTGCCTGCGCAAGCAGATAACGTCCCAGCCCTTTGCCGCGCGCATCCTGACGAATGTAGAGCGACACTTCCGCAGTGCCGGAATAAGCGGGACGTCCGTAAAAATTCGAATACGACAGCCATCCGGTAATTCCGGGCGAAACATCGGACGATGCGTCTTCCTGTTCCGTCACCCATAGCGGACGCTTGCCGGGCATATGCTCGGCGAACCATGCATGGCGCGACGCGACCGTGACCGGTTCGGTGTCGGCCGTGACTTCGCGTGACGCAACGGTGCTGTTGTAGATGGCGA
The DNA here is from genome assembly GCA_028292665.1 of Herminiimonas sp. Lineage (GTDB taxonomy): Bacteria > Pseudomonadota > Gammaproteobacteria > Burkholderiales > Burkholderiaceae_D > JAQGLW01. Next base: position 12,278 of record JAQGLW010000003.1, on the reverse strand, counting down.
CGATCGCCGGCAAATCGTCGAACCGGGCAAGCCGATGGGAGTAAGGCATCAGAAGACGCGAAAGCCGGATTTTTACAGCGTATGGGTAGCGCGCGACGAACCGATCGCCGCCCCCAGGATTTCCTCGATGCGCTGCTTGACTCGTTGCCCGCTCTCATCGCCGGGGAAATGCACGCCGATTCCCTGCGCCTTGTTGTTGTTTGCGCCGGCCGGAGTGACCCAGGCGACCTTGCCGGCGATCGGATATTTGCTGCCGTCTTCCATCAGACTCAAAATGAGATAGATCTCGTCGGCGACTTTGTATGCTTTATTTGTAGGGACGAAAATGCCGCCGTTTACCAAAAAAGGCATGTAGGCGGCGTACAGCGCAGCCTTTTCCTTGATTGAAAGCGACAGCACCGAAGGACGCGCCACCGTTGCACTGCCACCTGCCGGCGCTGCCGGAGTTTCGGCCATAATGTTCTTTCAGGAAAAAAGTGTCGAATAATCCAGCAACATATCTTCGATGAAAAGCCTGGCTGATAACGGATGTTCAGCGATCGCACGGCGTTCATTCGCGGCTTTCAACGCATGCAATAATCTGCCTGTTTCCACCTGAACCGCCAAAGCGGCAAGCTGCTTCCTGTATCTCGGATAATACCGGATTTTGCCGGAAAGTTTGACAGAAAACAGATCGTACAGCCAGCGCTGCAGCCATGCGACGAGCTCGACTACCGGAATTTTATGAAGCCGCTCCGCAGTCTTGAGCGCACCATCGATGCCGGGTTTTGCCAGCAGGCTCAGGAATTCGTCCATTATTTCGCGCGAATCGGTCTGCGCCAATGCATGTGCCGTCAATGGCGCGCCGCCCTGTTCCGCCAGCCAGACGTCGGCATCCTTGACGCCTTGCTCTTTGAGCCAGAGCAGCGATTCGGCATGGGGCGGCATGGCCATCGCAAACTTGCGGCAGCGCGACAGGATCGTCGGCAGCAAACGGTCGAGGCTATTGGAAATCAGCAGGAATACCGTGCCGGGCGGTGGTTCTTCCAATGTTTTAAGCAACGAATTCGCAGCAGCCGTGTTCAATGCTTCGGCCGGATAGAGTGAGATTACCCGGCGGCCTTGCCGGTGCGTCGAGATGTTCATGAAGTCGGCCAGCGCCCGAATCTGATCGATCTTGATTTCCTTGGACGGCGCCTTGGCGGACTTGGCGGTTTTTTTCGTTTCGGCTGCTCCCGCGCTGTCTTCGCTTTCCGCACCGTCTTCGTCATCCAGCACTTCCGGACGCACACGGCGGTAATCGGGATGACTGTATTGCGCAAACCAGCCGCAGGAAGCGCACTGTCCGCATGCATGTCCTTCATCAGCAAGCGCTTCACATAACAAGGAGCGGGCAAAATGTTCGGCAAATGTAGTTTTTCCGATTCCCTCCGGCCCATAAAACAAGATTGCATGGGGTAGCCGCTCGCGTAGCTGCTGGAGCTGCCGCCATGCATCGTTTTGCCAAGGAAAAATCGGATTATCCATGTAAATTCAAAAGCTTATGCATTATTTCTAAAGTGAAATGTATTTTTAACGAAACTTCCATTTCAAAGACTTGCGACAATTTTCTCAAGTGCTTTGTGAACATTGTCGATCGGCTGTGCAGAGTCAATCACATGGAATCGCTTTGGAAATTCGGCTGCGCGCCGCAAATATCCGGCTCTGGTAGCGGCAAAGAAATCCGCTTTTTCCTGTTCGAATTTATCCGGCGACCGGCTTGCCTGCAGCCGCGCTCGCGCGACTTTGAGCGGCACATCGAACAGCAGGGTCGCATCGGGCTGCAAATGCGGATGCACCCATTGTTCCAAAGCGGCCAGTTTCGACAATGGCAATTTCCTGCCGCCGCCCTGATACGCAAAGGTGGCATCGGTGAACCGGTCCGAAATCACCCAGTCGCCGCGGGCCAATGCGGGCTCGATGACTTGGGCCAGATGCTCGCGACGGGCGGCAAACATCAATAAAGCTTCGGTTTCCAGATGCATTTTTTCATGCAGCAGCAATTCGCGCAGCTTTTCGCCTAATGCCGTACCGCCCGGTTCGCGGGTCGTAATCACGGTCTTGCCACGAGCGTGAAGCAGATCGGCGACGAACGCAATATGCGTCGATTTGCCGGCGCCGTCGATGCCTTCAAAGGTAATGAATTTGCCAACTGTCATGGATATGTTTTCAGAATGACGGCATGTAAAGAAAAACCGCTTGCGAAGACTGTTGCCTGCCGCAAGGCGCCCGACCTTTACCGCTGATATTTATTGACTGCCTGGTTATGGTCATTCAGGTTGCTGGAAAAATGACTGCTGCCGTTGCCCCTCGAAACAAAATATAACGCATCGGTCCTGGCCGGATTGAGCGCCGCTGCCAGCGATGCGGCGCCGGGCAACGCGATCGGCGTCGGCGGCAGGCCAGTGCGAGTATACGTGTTGTAAGGCGTATCGGTTTGTAAATCGCGCTTGCGGATATTGCCTTGATATTGGTCGCCCATGCCGTAAATCACTGTCGGATCGGTCTGCAATAGCATGCCGCGCTTCAGACGATTGACGAATACGCCGGCAATCATGTCCCGTTCGGATTTTTGCCCCGTCTCTTTTTCGACAATCGATGCCATGATCAACGCTTCATACGGCGTCTTGTAAGGCAAGGATGGATCGCGTCTGGCCCATTCGTCGCCCAGGCGCTTCATCAACAGCGCATGCGCCTGCCTGTAGACCTGCAGATCGCTCGCCCCTTTGGCAAACAGATACGTATCCGGAAAAAACAACCCTTCCGCCTTCTTGTAATCCGGCGCAATTTTCGCGAGCAGCTCCTGTTCCGACATGCCGGCAGTATCGTGTTTCAACGCCTCGTGCTCTGCGACTGCCTGGCGCATCTGCCTGAAGGTCCAGCCTTCGATAATGGCAAGCGATTCCTGCGCAAATTCGCCGCGCACCAGCTGCTCTATCAGCCGGGTCGGCGTAGTGCCCGGTTTCAATTCATAGCTGCCGGCCTTGATCCTTGCGCCTTTGCCGGTGGCCCGCGCCAGAATCTCCAGAAGGATCGGTTGTACCGGCACGCCGGCACTCCCGATCTGCTGCATCGCCCCCCTGATGCCGCTGCCCGCCTTGATTGTGAACTCGATCGGAGGTTCGTCGGCGCCGATGATCGGCTGCCTTGCCCAGAACGCAATTGCACCGGCAAAAATCATTCCGAGAACGATAATGAGTATAAAAATTTTTTTCACGAAAATTATGCCTGACGTAAACTTGACCTGAATCCGACGCGTTTTTCCAACGCCACTATAATCAACCCGTAATGATAAGCGGAATTGATATTTACACTGAATTTATGACTGAAATTACCAATGAATGGTTGCACTTCCTGGTCGGACACGGCGCACATGTTACAGAATCAGCCACCCCCGAAGTGAGCGGTTTCGGCAACGATGCGTCGGGCAATGTCAGCGACACAGGATTTGTTGCACCGCTGACCGACCTTGGCTTGATTGCAGCGTCCGGAGAAGATGCAGCGCAATTTCTGCATAACCAGCTGACCAACGATGTTGAACACCTCGGCTTGGCACAGGCGCGCCTGGCAGGCTATTGTTCGCCCAAGGGCCGGCTGCTGGCCACCTTGCTGATGTGGAAATCAGCGGATGCAATCATGCTTCAATTGCCGCGCGAGATTCAGGCCCCGGTACAAAAGCGTCTGCAGATGTTTGTGCTGCGCGCCAAGGCAAAGCTGGCCGATGCGACCGACAGTCATGTGATGCTGGGTCTGTGCGGGCCATCTGCGGCTGTCGCATTGGCAGAATATTTTGCGGCGATGCCGGCTGCTCCTTATGCCAAGGCGGAGTCCGATGCCGGCACGCTGATCCGGATGGCCGACGCCGGCGGCGCACAGCGCTACCAATGGATTACAACTGTCGATACCGCGCAAAATGCCTGGCCCGGGCTGATCCGGACGCTGCAACCGGTCGGCGCCCGTGTCTGGCGTCTGACCGATATCGAAGCGGGAATCCCCCGCATTACGCAAGCCACGCAGGACCAGTTTGTTCCGCAGATGATCAATTATGAAGTGATCGGCGGCGTCAACTTCAAAAAGGGGTGTTATCCCGGACAGGAAATCGTCGCTCGCAGCCAGTATCTGGGCAAGCTCAAGCGCAGGATGATGCCGGCATCGACCGATGCACAGGATGTGCGGGCAGGAATGGAAGTCTTTTCCAGTATCGATCCGGAGCAGCCTTGCGGCATGATCGTCAACGCGGAGAGCCGCTCGCCCAATCAAACGGATTGCCTGGTCGAGATTAAAACGGCATCGCTGGAACAAGGAAAAATCCATCTCGGTTCGGCCGGCGGTCCGGCATTGCAATTCAAACCGCTGCCCTATCCGCTGTTCGATCCGACATAGCATGGATCTGCATATTTATTATCGGGTTCACAGCAGCCATGCTAATGTGCTGCAAGCACACCCGGCCGGAGAAGACGGCTTCACGACAGTGCCGGAACGCGCCGTCGACACAGTTGAACCGGCAACACTGACCGATGGCGAGCGCCATACCGAATACTTTCTGGATATATTCTCATGTGCTTGATCGTCTTCGCCTGGCAAGTCATTCCCGGAATGCCGCTGATTGCCGCTGCAAATCGGGATGAATTCTACGACCGCCCCGCGACGCCCGCTGCCTGGTGGGAAGATCATCCGCAGGTTTATGCCGGACGGGATCTGCAAGGCGGAGGCACCTGGCTGGGCGTGACGCGCACCGGGCGCTTCGCGGCGCTCACAAACATCCGCGCGCCGTCGGAAAAAAGATCGGACGCCCCTTCACGCGGGGCATTGGTCGCGGATTACCTGACCGGACAGACTAGTGCGCGGGAATATGTAGACCTGATCGCGACGAACGCCGGTGTCTTCAACGGATTCAATCTGCTGGTCGGCGACTGCAATGAGCTTATCTGGTTTTCCAACCGAAAAAATGACGATATGCGCAACGGACGGCCCCTGACTCCGGGCATCTATGGACTGTCCAACGACTTGCTCGACACGCCCTGGCCCAAGGTCGTCAGGACCAAGGCGCAATTCGCGAGCCTGTTGTGCCAGGGCGCCCCGGAAGAAGCCTATTTTGAAATGCTGACCGACACGACGCGTACATCCGATTGCCGTTTGCCGAAAACAGGGGTCGGCATCGAGCTGGAAAGAGTGTTGTCAGCCGTCTGCATCAAGTCCCCGAATTACGGCACCAGAGTCTCCACTGTAGTGCAGCTGCACGCGAACAAGGTCGCGGTGCTGAACGAACGGGCAATCGTATAATCGAAATAAGAGGCCGTTTGCGCGTCAGGCAAATACATGCCGCATCCGGATGTGCGGAATCCCGGCTTCTGCAAACTCATCGCCTTCGCGCACGAATCCATGTCGGACATAAAACGCTTCAGCATGGATTTGCGCATTCAGAATCACTGCGCGGTCGCCGCGTTTTTTCGCCTGCTGCATGAGTGCGGCCAGAATCGCGCCGCCGATTCCTGCGCCGCGTGCCGCTTTCCTGACTGCCATGCGTCCGATATGGCCATCCGGCAGCAACCGCCCGGTGCCGATCGGCTGCCCGTCTTCGCCATACGCAACTGCATGCAGACAGGCCTCGTCCATGTCATCCCATTCGAGTTCGACAGGGATATTCTGTTCGATGACGAAAACTTCGTGACGAACCGCTCGTGCATCGGACTGCATGGCAGCCCAGGCGCCGACAGTAAGATCGAACTTCATTGGGAAGGCGGACATTTTTCGAAGCGTGTGATGGCCGTCCGCCAATCGTTTGGCACCGGAATGCCTTTGCGGACGGCTGTATCTGCATAAACATACACCAGTTCGCCGGAAACCAGATAATCTTCGCCGCGATGAATCTCCAGCAAAAACCGTATCGATGAACGGACGAATCCGGCGCAGCGCACGCCGATGTCGAGAATATCGTCGAACCGCGCCGGCCCGTGATACTCGATCACGGCTTTGCGTGCAAACAGTTCCTGCCCCGCTTGCGCCTGTTCCAGGACATTCGGCAAGCCTGTTGTGCGCCAGTATTCGGTAAAGGCGACGTCGAAATACGTCAGGTAATGACCGTTGAATACGATACCCTGCATATCGACTTCAGCCCAGCGCACCCGCAATGGATGGAAAAAAGCGAAATCTTCACGTGCCATGATTGTCGACCTGCATTGCGGAAAGGCTTTGCCTGAAACGGCCGCATCCACTACCAGTTGATTTCAGAAACGATTTTCCATTGCGCGCCTTCTTTCGCCCAGTATTGGCGCTTGCGGACGGAATGCTTGTTTTTTCCGATCGTCGCATCTTGCGTGAAGGTCCCGACGATCAGGTTATCCTGCCCCGGATAACGGAAGAATGTGAGGTCGCGCAGCGTGAGCGAGATATTGTGCACGCCGGCCATCAATTGCTGCTTGACGAACCACGCGTTCAAATTCTCGCCGCGTTCCGATTTGAATTGTTGCGAATAGTTTGCCATCAGCCGGGCAGAGTTCATGCTCTCGACGTCGCGGCGCCAGCCTTCCACCATTTTATTGGCGGCATTGCGATCGGCATCCCATCTGGCTTTATCGACGAACTCGACATGGTCGCTGATGATAACCGGTGTCTTGCCGATTTCTACCGATGCATAAAGCTTGTTCAGATCCGGATTGGTGAGGACGACGCATCCATCCGAAGAGAGCGGCGGCCGGCTATAGCTGTCGGAAGGCGTGCCGTGCAGCCAGATTCCGGAACCGCTGCGCCCGTTGAGCTTGTCCCATTCGTTCGGATAACTGATGGGCAATGCGCCCGTGCCGTAAAAGTCGGGAAGCCGCGCCCCGGCCAGGCGACCAGTAATGTAATAGACGCCGACAGGTGTTTTCTGATCGCCTTCCTTGAGCTTGTTGACGCCCAATTTGCCTTGGCTGATGTAGTAATCGGTCACGAATTTCAACTGACCGCCCTGGTTCTGATAGACGTACAGGCGGGACCGTTTCGCATCGACAATCAGTGCGTATTTTTGATCTGCGCGCAATTGCAGAACCGCGCTTGGCACCAGCCTGGGATCCGGCCGTTCACGCAGCGATTTCAGGCGCGCCATTGCCTCGTCGCGCAGATTTTTAAGCTTTTCAGGCGAGCCGCTTGTCGTTGCGCCGAAGGTAGTGACGCTGTGGGTGTGCATGAGGAGCAGATCCCCGCGCACCAGATGGCCGAGATGGAAATTGGGATAGGCCTCGACCAGCGCATCCGCTTTCGCTTGCGCACTGCTCAGATGGTTGGCCGCCAGGTCCTTGTAAACTGCGATCAGGAGCACATCGGGATCAGGCTTGTCCGGCATGCCGGCGGCAATTCTGTTTTTTACCGGCGACGATGGCACTGCGGCCCAGGCGCTCGCGGCCAGCATCGAACACAAGCCGGCGAACAAGCCGCGCTTGATAGTGTTCGCTGCCGTGCGCATAGGTAATCGAAACGGGGACATTAGCTGCCTGTACGTTCTTGCTGGATTTGCCATCTGGCGCCATGTCTGGTCAATACCAGAGTCTTGCGGCTGCTGGCCGTCAGACGGTCCGACAGATACGTCTGGCGGAATTTTACCGTCGCGGTATTGCCGTTCACGGTCACTTGCGGAGATTCGACTTTGACATTGATCCGGCCTTTTCCTGCGATGCGGGAATGGCGTTCATCTGTCCATGCCTTGCGGGACAGATGGTTCGGCGTCTCGAAATCATTGGCATAGAAGCTGAGATAACCCTTCACATCCTTGGCGCTCCATGCCTTGGCCCAACCGTTGACGGCGGCCAGCACCATCTCATGATCCGGATTGCTGTTGGGGGCCGGTTTCACCGGCTTCGGCGGGTCGATCCTTGCGGGTTCGGCCTTGGCGGTCGTTGCGGGTGCCGGTTTCGATGCCTGCTTCGGTTCAGCTTTTGCCGATTCCGTTTTGGCGACCGCTGCAGGTCCCGGTTTTGCTGCGGCTGGGGCGGATGGCGCCGGCGTGGCGGGTACTGCGGCGGCTTTCGGATTTGCCGATGCCTCGGCAGAAGCGGCTGGCGCCGGTTTGGTTTTCGACATTGAATCAGCCATGGCAACGACTTTCGATCCGTTCGTTCCCGGCACCAGACTGCGTACCAGCGTCAGCTTCGACTTTGCACCGGAATTGCCGGAATCGAGCTGCAGAGCCTTGTCATAAGCCTGGCTTGCCAGCTTGGCATGCACATCGCCTAAATTTTCGTACGCGGTGGCATAAGCCGGATTGGTTCGAATTGCCTTGTCCAGTGCCGCGCGGGCTTTTTCATACTGGCCGGCGGCGGCATATAAGACAGCCAGGTTATTGTAGGGCTCCGGCAAATCCGGGAAATCTTCGGTGAGCTTGGTAAATACCGTAACCGCTTCTGCGGATTTGTTCTGCTCGGTGAGAATCACGCCTTTCAGGAATCGCATCTGGGCGTCTCGCGGACGCTGGGCGAGAAAAGCATCGGCTTTGCCGATTGCTTCGGCATATTGTCCTGAACGCAACAGCTTGGAAACATCCGCCGCCTCATCCGCCGCCGCCGGATTTGCAACTAATACAGCCAGCAGACCTGATAAAACAATTGTCTTGCCCAATGTATAGCGCAGGCCCAAGGACGATATATAGCGGGATTTCGACGGCATGATATTCATTAATGTTATTTTGCGGCAAAAGTGGATATGTTACACCTTCTCGGAAGGCCGGAAACATTGTCAAGCCCAAATCTGTGCGCGGTTGTAACACCAAATCGGGCAGCTTGCCGGATGTATTGCCGTTACGCCAAGCGGAAAATCGACAACAGGGATTTATCCGGCAAAAAGTTGCCGAACACGGCCGACCGGAGTGGATGTGCCGGACCGGGCAGCGATATGACCAAGCGACCTTCGGCGCCACGCTATTGAAGGGCGCCATCAATAGCGTGGCGCCCTTCCCGCTATTCCGCAAGAAAGCCGTATATCAATCGATTGATGCGATCAGGTTGTTCGTGTATGACCCAGTGCGTCCCTTCCGGAATCCGTTCCACCTTCAGATCGTCGATCAACGCATCGAGCCCGTTCAGCAAGGTTTTCGGCAATGCGATATCGCGTTCGCCCCAGATGACGCGAGTCGGCACCTTGACACGAAAATCTTCCGGATTGGTTTGCCGTTTAACCGCCCCCGAATGATCGCCGGTCGGCGGATGCGGCGGTGATGCCCGATAATAATTGACGCCGCCGCTCAACCCGCGCGACCAGCATTCGTGATATCTGGCGCGCACTTCGCCGGTAAACCATTGCGCAGGCGGCTGGCCCATCCCATGGAAAAACTGTTCCATCAGGGCGAAATCATCTTTCGCCAGCGCCGTCTCGGAGCCTTCCGCCCGCAGCCAGTTCATGTACCCGCTCGACGTTTTCTGATTCTGGTCGGTTGCCAGCGCTTTCATGAAAATATAAGGATGCGGCGAATTGACGATAATCAGCTTGTGCAGCAGATGCGGCAATGCGATCGCCAGGTTCCATGCGATCACTCCGCCCCAGTCGTGCGCGGCGACAACAAATTTTTCGTATCCCAGATGCGCGGCCAACAGACGCAGATCGTCGACAATATGCCTGGCTTTGTAAGCCGATACATCGCCGGGCATGTCCGACAGGTTGAAGCCGCGCAGATCGGGAGCGACCGCGAAATGCTCGTTGCCGAATTCCTTCAGCTGCGCATGCCATTCGTACCAGAATTCCGGGAAGCCGTGAACAAACAGGAGCAGCGGTTTGCCGGCATCGCCGGCGCTGGCGTAATGCAGGCGGGTGCCGTTGGGGAGCGTCGCGAATTGATTGGATTGAATCGATGCAGTCATTGTCCGCCTCATTACGAAGATGTCATTTAGAGCGTCTGACAAAATGCCGCGCAAAAGATCGGCGGCTTACGTCTTCAGCTTCGCCTACAGCATCTCGCGTATGTGCGGCGCCGCCTCGTAAGGATCGCCCGGATTACGCTGCGATACGATATCTTCCATCCGCTTTTGCACATTGCCCAATGCACCCGGATGCGAATAAATATAAAATTTCCCGTCGCGGATCGCGTCGAATGTCCATTCCGCAACCTGGGCCGCCGAGACCTTGCCCGAGCGCACCGCTTTCTCCGACATCGCTTGCGCCGCAAGCTGGCTGGCTGTCGGCTTCGCATCGTTGCGCACATCGTCGGGACGATTTCGCCGGGACTGGCAGATGCCGGTCGGCACAAAATACGGACACAGCACGGATGCGCCGATCGGCGCATCGACCAGTTTCAAATCCTGGTACAACGATTCCGACAATGACACTACCGCATGTTTGGAAACGTTGTAGACGCCCATGGTCGGCGCATTGAGCAGGCCGGCCATCGACGCGGTATTGACGATATGGCCCTCGTAGCCTGCCTCCTGCTTCGCGGATTCGAGCATCAACGGCGTGAAGATGCGCACACCGTGAATCACGCCCCACAGATTGACTCCGAGCACCCATTCCCAGTCGGCCTGCGTGTTTTCCCAAACCAGGCCGCCTGAACCGACGCCTGCATTATTGAATACCAGGTGCACTGCGCCGAACCTGTCCATCGCCGCATCCGCCAACCCCTGCACTTCTGCCGCATGACGGACGTCGCAACGGATGGCCAGCACTTGCGTGCCATGCGCTTCCAGTTCCGATTTCGCCTGGTCGAGCGCATCCTGTTGCACGTCGGCCAGCACAAGTCTCATTCCGAGCCTGGCGCCGATATTGGCAAACGCGCGGCCGAAGCCGCCGGCGCCGCCGGTAATGACAGCGACCCTGTTTTGAAAATTTTTCATGGCGTCTCCTGGTTATCGCTTTTATCCTGGAGCTTTTTCAAGCTGAAAGCCGAGTCGAGGAAAATGCACGACCATCATGCTTGCGCGCTCATCGTTGCGGCGAATCTTGAATTCTTTTTCTGTCTCGGACAGCCGGATATTGGCTAGCATCAGTCGCGGTCCATTTTTTTGGCAACATCGAGGCGTTTCAGATACTTGAATGTACCCATGGCCTTGGCGACCAGCGTGTCGCCGTCCCATAGTTCGCCTTCGCAAAAGCACATGGTCTTCGAACGGTGCAATGCCTTGCCTTTGGCAACGATGCGTGTGCCCGGTTTTCCGGCGGGCTGCATGAAACTGGTCTTCATTTCCACCGTGACGCCGCCCCGCGCATCCGGATCGAGCGAGCGTCCCGCCATCGACATCACCACGTCGAGCAGCGTCATCGTCACGCCTCCGTGGGCGACATGCCAGCTGTTCATGTGCCGGGGCAGCAGATCGAGGGCGACCTCGGCCTTCCCGTTCGCCATTCCGAGAAATTCGACACCGATGTCTTGCAGAAACGGGATATCGACCGGAAACGGTTGCGGTTTGGAGATGTCCATCAGTGAACCGCCGAAACGCCGCCATCCACCGCCAGAATCTGGCCGGTGATGTGCTTGCCCGCATCCGAAGAGAACAGCAAGGCTGCGCCTTTCAAGTCTTCATCGTCGCCGAGGCGTTGCAGCGGCGCGCGCTTGGCAAGATTGTCCTTGCCGAGATTTTCCAGCACGCCCCTGGTCATCTTCGACGGGAAAAATCCCGGCGCCAGCGCATTGACGGTGATGCCGTGGCGACCCCATTCGCCCGCCAGCGTGCGGGTAAAGTTGACTACTGCGCCTTTGGACGTGTTGTACGCGATCGTCTGCATCGAGTGCGGACCGTTGCCGGACAATCCTGCGATGGACGCGATATTGACGATGCGGCCGTATTTGCGCGGAATCATCGATCGCTTGCCGACTGCCTGGGACAGCATGAAGATGGTGCGGATGTTCAGATTCATCACCTTGTCCCATGCTTCGACCGGATGGTCTTCGGCCGGCGCGCCCCAGGTCGCGCCGGCATTGTTGATCAGAATATCGATATGCTCCAGGCGCTTGAGCGTCTCGGCGACCAGCGGCGCAATCGATGTCTGCTGCGCCAGGTCCGCGGCAATCGCACTGGCGTCGATGCCGCGTTGCTGCAGATGTACTACCGCTTCATCCAGCTCGGATTGCTTGCGCGCAGACAGCACGATTCTGGCGCCCTGCTCACCCAGCGCTTCGGCAATTTGCAGGCCGAGTCCGCGCGAACCGCCGGTCACGAGCGCGGTCCTGCCTGTAAGGTCGAAAAGTTGTTGAGTCGTACGCATGTTGTTTCCTGTTCGAGTGGCATGTTGGAGATGTCGCCGGCGGCATCGGCTGTTGCGGCGATCTAGGCTTCATAATCCATGCATTGCCGGGCCTG
>JAQGLW010000193.1 GCA_028292665.1 Herminiimonas sp. | reverse complement strand
GTCAGCACCCCCGCCACATTGACGCCGGCGGCATGCAGCAGCAATCCGATCTCGGTCAGTTCCGGTGCATCGGGCTGAACGCCGGAACGATGCCCATCCGAATCGATCTCGATCATGACATCGAAATTCTGCTTTGATGCGCGTGCGCAGTCCACGACCATTTGCGCAGCTTCGAGACTGTCCAGAATGATCGTCAGCTTGACGCCTTTCTGCCGCAGTGCAATCACATGCGCCAGTTTGTTCGGCGCGATGCTGACGGCATACAGGATGTCTTTCACGCCGTGCTCTGCGAAATAGTCCGCTTCTCGCAGGGTGGAAACCGTAAGCGGACCCTCCGGCGTTTGCATGAGGCGGCGTGTCACGTCAATGCATTTGTTGGTTTTTGCATGCGGACGGAACGATACATTCAGGCTGCGCAACTTACTCTGCATGCGCTCGATGTTGCGGTTCATTTTCGCTTCATCGAGAATCAATGCCGGCGTTTCGCATTGTTCCAGATATCGTTTATTCATTCTGTTCTTGCCTTAAATAAATTGGATGCGTGGGAGGGCAGCGGCGAGCACTACGCTGGTTCGCGTTTGAGCACCCGCCCCGGCCGCGCGCCGGACGCCTTGCCATCCTTCCAGACTATCGCGCCGTTGACGATCACCGTGTCGATGCCGTGTGCCGCAGCGATGGGTTTGTCGAAGGTTGCGGCTTCATTGATGGTATCGGCGTCGAACAGCGTGATGTCGGCATATGCGCCTTCCTTGATCACGCCGCGATCCTTCAGGCCAAAATTCTTTGCAGTCAGGCCGGTCATCTTGTGGACCGCGGTTTCCAGCGGAAACAGGCCGAGAGAACGGCCGTAGTGGCCGAGTACGCGCGGGAACGTTCCCCACAGGCGCGGGTGCGGCGCGGTGTCGTGCGGCAGCCCATCCGAGCCGATCATCGTTTGATCGAACGCAAGAATGCGCTGCACATCGGCTTCGTCCATCCTGAAGTAAATCGCGCCCGCGGGGAGGAGCCGCTCGACCGCTTCTTCCTGCGACACGCTCATCTCCGCGGCGATGTCGGACAGATCCTTGCCGGCATACTGAGGGAGCGTTTTCGACCAGGTGACGATGACGCGCGAGGAGGTGGCCGCACGGTCGGCCGACAGGATGGTCGAGCCTGCCGGATAGGGATAACAGTCGAGACAGATCGGTTGCTTGGCCATGTTCTGTTCGATGAAGTCGAGCGTTTCCTTTGAGCGGCCGTAATTCGCCTGCCCCACCACTTTATGGTGCGAGATGACCACCGGTACACCTACCTCGCGGCCGATGCGGAAGGATTCTTCAAGCGAGTCGATCACCTGGTCGCCTTCGTTGCGCATGTGCGTGCAATACAGGCCGTTGACTTCTTTGAGCGGACGGCAGATCTCGATGACTTCCTCGGTCGGCGCGGCGATGGCGGATTCGTAAAAGAGTCCGGTCGAAACACCGATCGCGCCGGCCTCCACCGCTTCCTGCACCAACACACGCATTTGCGCAATTTCTTCGGGGGACGCGGGTTGCTCCAGGTCGCCCATTGTCGCCACACGCAGTGTCGTGTGGCCTACCAGTAGTGCGCAGTTGGTCGCCGCCGGATGCGCGCTCAGTTCCGCGATGTAGGAGGCGAAGGAGGGAAAGCGAAACCACTTGCCATTGTCATCGAGCAGATTGAGCGGCGGGGTCACGGGTTGCGGAATCTGCGGCATCGGTGCAAGCGAGATGCCGCAATTTCCTGCTACCACCGTCGTGACGCCCTGACTGATTTTGGGCGTCATTTCCGGCGCGGAGAGCATGACGCGATCGTCATGCGTGTGCGCATCGATGAAGCCCGGCGCCACAATGCGGCCACCGGCGTTCAATTCCACTTGGCCGCGCGCTGCCGCCAAGTCGCCTATGCGCGCGATGCGGTCGCCGCGGATGCCTATATCGCCATCGTAACGGAGCGCGCCCGTGCCATCGACGATGGTCGCGTTGCGGATGAGTAGATCGAAATGTTCTTGCATCAGTTCACCTTTGCTTTTTTAAATGGGTCGGAATGGGGCTTAATTCCGTTATTGTAAGTAATATTATTTCACAATGCGCATATGTCCACAAGGCTATATTTTGGTACGCGACGCCAAAAAAAAGTGCAGGCGATGCACCGGAATAGTGAGGAAATATAAGGCATTGCCGTCATTGAAAGCTTTTTTTACAAGGTCATATATCCTTGGAAAAACATATTTGCAAAATCCAATATATGTAATAAGATTACATCCAGTTATTGTTAGTCAGCAGCATCCGCCGTTGAAGACGTGCTGCTCTCCATGAACGAATTCCGTTGTGACATCAACCAGGAGATACCGTGATCCCAAATCGTTTTCGTCGTTCCTTGCTGCGCAATGCGTGTGCGTCCGTTGCCTTTTGTGCTGCCGCAGGCACTCTGCTCACCCCGATTTCTGCTCTGGCAGCCTCTGCCAGAGGCGGCACGGCCAATCTGGCGATGGTCGGCGAAATCCTGTCACTCGATCCGATGCTCACCTCCAGCATCTTGACCGCCACCATCACTCAGCATATCTACGAACCTTTGTTCACCTTCGACAGCAAGTGGAATGTCGCCCCGATGCTTGCCGAAGCGCTGCCGAACATTTCCAAAGATGGCCTGGTTTATACGATTGCCTTGCGCCACGGCGTGAAATTCCATAATGGCAAAGAGATGAAGTCCGATGATGTCGTCGCTTCGCTCAAGCGCTGGATGGAGATGGCGCCGCGCGGCAAAACGCTTGCCACGGAATTGAAGGCGATCGAAGCCAAGGGACCTTACACGGTGGTGATCAGCTTGAAGCACCCGTCTGCGCCGCTGCTGGCACAACTGGCGCTGCCGTCGGGTCTTGCTGGAATCATGCCGAAAGAGGTCATTGCCAACCCACTCAAGGAATACGTCGGCACCGGCCCTTACAAGTTCAAGGAGCGCAAGCCGGATCAATATCTGTTGCTGGTGCGCTTTGACCAATATTCGGCGCGCAAGGAACCGGCCGACGGCTATGCCGGCAAGCGCGAAGCGCTGCTCGACGAACTACGCTTCGTGCCGGTGCCGAACGCCAATACGCGCGTCGAGGGCGCGCTTTCCGGGCAATATCAATTTGCCGACCTGTTGCCGGTGGAAGCCTACAAGCGACTGGAAAACAAGCCCAATGTGACGCCGATCATCACGCCGCAGTACGGTTATCCCTACCTGGTGCTCAATACCAAACAGGGCGTGATGGCCAATCTGGGCGTGCGTCAGGCATTTCAAGATGCCTTGAGCAATACCGAAATGATGACGGCCGGCTATGGCGACAAGCGCTTTTTCAGTCTGGAAGCCAACCATTATCCGAAAGGATCGCCGTTCTATTCGACTGCCGGCGCCGAACACTATAACCAGGGCAGTGCGAAAAAGGCGGCGGCAGAGCTGGCGGCGGCCAAATACACGGGCGCACCGATCCGGCTGCTCACCAGCCAGCAGTACGACTTTCATTATCGGATCGCCTTGGTCATGGCCGAGAATCTGAAACAGGCCGGGTTCAAGGTCGATCTGCAGGTCGTCGACTGGGCCACCTTGCTGCAACGCCGCAACGATCCGGCATTGTGGGATGTGTATGTCACCCACGCCACCTTCGTGCCGGAACCGATGCTGTTGCCGCCGCAGTTGGGCGACAATGCGCCGGGCTGGTGGAAAACGCCGGCCAAGGACGCTGCACTGACCGCTTTCAATACCGAGACCGATCCCGTCAAACGGGGTGCGTTGTGGGGCCAGGTGCAAAGCGTGGTGTACACCGAAGTGCCATATATGCGTCTGGGCAACTTCAACACGCTGACGGCAAAGTCGTCCAAACTGGAAGGTTATATGCCGTCGGAATGGCCTTCCTTCTGGAACGTCAGCCTGAAAAAGTAAACCACCAGTGGCGCCAGTCACGCAAGCGTCCATTTTTCATCAGTCAGGAATTCTAACCATGGCACGTTACCTTGCCTCCCGTTTCGCCGGCATGATTGTGGTGATGTTGATCGTCGCGACATTGGTGTTTTTTATCACGCGGCTGGCGCCGGGCGACCCGGCCGCACTCATGCTGGGCGACGATGCCACGCCGGAAGCGATCGCCACGCTGCGCACTTCTTACGGTTTGGATAAGCCTTTGCCGCTGCAATTCGGCTATTGGCTAAGCCAAGTGGCCCAGGGCAATCTGGGGCAGTCGATCTTTCTGCAGCGCCCGGTCACCCAGGCGCTATGGGAGCGCGCCGAAACGACGCTGTTTTTGACCTTGTTTTCGATTTCCATCGCAGTATTGATAGGTCTTCCCTGCGGCATTGTTTCAGCATACTGGCGCGGCGGCCCAATCGATCAAGTGTTCACCGGAAGCGCGATGCTTTGCGCCAGCATCCCCAGTTTCTGGTTCGGCCTGATTCTGATCCAATTCTTTGCGGTCAAGCTGGGCTGGTTTCCGGTGGCCGGCTATGGCGATCCCGGCGTGCCGCTTTCGGACCGTTTGCATCACCTGATCCTGCCGGCGATCGTACTGGGCGTGCTCAATTCCTCGCTGATTATCCGCTTTACCCGCGCCAGCATGCTCGACGTACTCGGGGACGATTACATCCGCACCGCCCGTGCCAAGGGTCTGGCCGAGGGGCGTGTGGTGTTGAAGCATGCACTGCGCAATGGGCTCATTCCGATCATCACAGTCATCGGCCTGACGTTCGCCTTGCTGATCGGCGGCGCAATCGTGACCGAGACGCTGTTCGGCTTGCCCGGCATCGGCAATCTGGTGGTGTCCGCCGTGCTGCGCCGCGACTATCCAGTGATCCAGGGCGCCTTGCTGGTGCTGGCTGGTTTGTATGTTTTGATCAATCTCGTTATCGACCTGCTGTACATGGTCGTCGATCCGCGCGTTCGCTATTAACAGCTGAAACAGCCATGACTACTACTACTTCCAGCGGTTTGACGCTTCTACAATTTATGCGCAAGATGTTTCGGCGCAAGCTGGTGCTGGCCGGCGTGATCGTGCTCGGCATCGTGACTCTGCTGGCGCTCATCGCGCCTGTCGTCAGCACCTACGATCCTATGGCGCTGAAAATCCTCGATCGTCTGATATCGCCCGACGCTACGCATTGGTTCGGCACCGACGAATTCGGCCGGGATATATTCACCCGTGTGATTTATGGCGGCCGCTATTCACTGACCATCGGCGCTTTGGTGGTCGTCATCTCGGTGCTGGGCGGCACGCTGTTCGGCCTGCTTGCCGGTTTCTTCCGACGCCTGGATGGTCCCATCATGCGCGTGGTCGACGCCATGATGTCGTTCCCCGATATCCTGCTGGCCATCGCTCTGGTCGCGGTGCTCGGCGCTTCGATGCTCAATGTCGTGCTGGCGCTGGCGATCGTGTACGTGCCGCGGGTGGCGCGCGTGGTGCGCTCTTCGACGCTGGTGGTGCGCGAACTGCTGTTCATTGAGGCGGCCCGCGCGCTCGGCGTGTCCACCTGGCGCATCATGTTCGTCCATGTTCTGAAAAATATCACCTCGCCGATCCTGGTGCAGGGCACCTTCATTTTCTCCTACGCGGTACTGGCGGAAGCGGGATTGTCCTTTCTCGGCGTCGGCGTGCCGCCGGACATTCCGACCTGGGGCTCGATGGTCTCTGCCGGCCAATCGTTTACCGACCAGGCATTCTGGATGGTGTTGTTCCCCGGCCTGGCGATCGTGCTCTCGGCTTTGTCGCTGCAAATGGTGGGTGACGGACTGCGCGATATGCTGGACCCCAAATTGCGCAAGTCGATATGAGAAGAGAAAATCGTGAGTGAACATTCCCAATCCCCTCTGCTCGAAGTAACAAACCTGCAAACCCACTTCCATACCGATGCCGGAATAGTGAAGTCGGTCAATGACGTTTCCTTCGTGCTTTATCCCGGCGAGACGCTGGCCGTGGTGGGCGAATCCGGTTCCGGCAAATCGGTGACCAGCCTGTCGATCATGGGACTCATTCCTAATCCGCCCGGGCGTATCGTCGGCGGTCAGATCCGCTTTCGCCGCGCCGGTGGCGACGTGGTCGATCTGGTGCAATTGCCGGCGCGCGAGTTGCGCCAACTGCGCGGCAAGGAAATCGCGATGATTTTCCAGGAACCGATGACCAGCCTCAATCCGGTCTTTACCGTCGGCGACCAGATTGCCGAAACGGTGCAACTGCATCTGGGCAAAAGCCGCACTGAAGCGCTCATTCATGCCCGCCGCATGCTGGACATGGTCGAAATACCGGCCGCCGCCCAACGTCTGCACGAATACCCGCATCAACTGTCGGGCGGCATGCGGCAACGCGTGATGATCGCGCTGGCGCTCTCGTGCAATCCGTCGCTCCTGATCGCCGACGAGCCGACCACGGCGCTCGATGTGACGATCCAGGCGCAAATCCTGATGCTCCTGGAAAAACTGCAGGCCGAAACCGGCACCAGCATCCTGTTCATCACGCACAATCTCGGCGTCGTCGCTGAAATCGCCGATCGCGTCGCGGTAATGTATAGCGGCCACCTGGTCGAGCAGGGAACCGTGCGGCAATTGTTTAAGGCGCCGCGCCATCCTTATACGCAGGGATTGCTCAATTGCCTGCCCAGCCGGGCGATTGCGTCAAGAGAGACCGGCTCAAGGGAGAGCGGCATTGCGGGCCGGCCGATCCGGCTCAACGCCATTCCCGGCCAGGTAGCCAGTCCGCTGCATCCGCTTCCCGGCTGCCCGTTCGCGCCGCGCTGCCACCTGGCCGAATCCGCCTGTCAAACCGCATTGCCCCGCTTGTTCGATATCGCCGACGGTCAGCGCTCGCGCTGTCTGCGCTGGAGTGAAGTATGAATGCCCCATCCGTATTCCAGACCGCGGTTCCCGTCGAACCCGCGACAGCGGTCGAGCCGATGATTGAGATCATCGGTTTGAAGAAATATTTCGGCCACCAGCATCACCCGGTACGCGCCGTTGACGACGTCAGCTTCTCCGTTGCGCGCGGCGAAGTCGTCGGCCTGGTAGGGGAGTCCGGTTCCGGCAAGAGCACCATCGGGCGCTCGATCCTCAAGCTCATCGAGCCGACCGCCGGGCAAATCCTGTATCAAGGCAAGGATCTCGCCGGCCTCAGCCAGCGCGCGATGCGCCCCTACCGGCGCGACCTGCAAATCATTTTCCAGGATCCATACGCCAGTCTCAATCCACGCATGCGAATCGGCGACATCATCGGAGAAGCGCTCGACACCCACAACATCAAGCAGGGTGTGGCGCGCCAGGAGCGCATCATCGAACTACTACAGCTGGTCGGTCTTTCCGCCGAACACACCAAGCGCTTTCCGTATGAGTTTTCGGGAGGACAGCGGCAGCGCATCGGCATTGCCCGCGCACTGGCGGTAGAGCCGAAGTTCATCGTCGCCGACGAACCGGTTTCCGCGCTCGATGTCTCGATCCAGGCGCAGGTGATTAACCTGCTGCAGGACTTGCGCCAACAGTTCGGGTTGACCATGCTGTTCATCTCGCACGATCTGGACGTCGTCGAATATCTGTGCGACCGTATCGTGGTGCTGTATCTGGGCCGGGTGATGGAAATCGCCCCTAGCGCAGAACTTTATCGTGCGCCCCGCCATCCTTATACCGAAGCGCTGCTGGGCGCTTCGCCGCGCCCGGATCCCGATGCCAGGCGCGAGCGCAAGCTGCTGCGAGGCGATATCCCAAGCCCGATCAACCCGCCCTCGGGATGCGTCTTCCGCACTCGCTGTCCTTATGCAAGTCAGGAATGCAGCGAGACGGTGCCATCACTGCGTGAAATTGCCCCCGGCCGATGGAAAGCATGTCTGCGCGATGACGTGCTATGAGCGCATTGGGCGAAATAACCATGATATGATTTATAAGGAACAACACACTATGCCAAACCGAAAATTATTCGCAATATTGCGCAGAGATCACTCATGAGCCCCTGGAGCGCAGCACAAATCGGCGACGCACGCAGCACGATCGATACACCGGCCCTGATTCTCGACCTCGACGCATTCGAACGCAACCTGCAGCGCATGGCGAAAGCGCTGGAAGGCCGCAAGGTGCGCTTGCGCGCCCACGCCAAAAATCACAAGTGTCCCGAGATAGCCTTGCGTCAGATTGCGCTGGGCGCGGTGGGTATCTGCTGCCAGAAGGTCAGCGAGGCAAGCGTTTTTGTGCAAGCCGGCGTCACCGATATCCTGATCACCAACGAGGTCGTGGGCGCAAGGAAGATCGACCACCTGATGGAGCTTGCCCGCCAGGCGCGCATGGGCGTGCTGGTTGACCACCCGTTGCAGGTACAGGCCCTGGCCACTGCGGCTCAGGCCCAGGCGACGGCACTGGACGTCTACATCGAAATCGATGTCGGCGGACGCCGTTGCGGCGTTGCTTCGGTCGACGAGGCGGTGCGCCTGGCTGAACAGATCGTCGCATGTCCGCCACTGCACTTCGCCGGACTGCAGTGTTATCACGGCCCAGCCCAGCACATGCGCACGCATGCGGAACGCACTGCCGCCATCGGCAGCGCCGCCAACACGGCGCGCGCGGTCAAGCTGGCCATTGAGGCGCGCGGCATTGCAGTCGATATCATCACCGGCGCCGGCACCGGCACCTTCATCCACGAACGCGACTCCGGCGTTTTCAATGAAATGCAGGCCGGCTCCTATATATTCCTGGACCGAGATTACGGCGACAACCAGCGCGGCGCGGATGACATCGCATTCGAGCATGCGCTGTTTGTGCTGACCACCGTCATGAGCCGGCCCACCGCCGAGCGGGCGGTGCTTGATGCAGGATTGAAGGCTTCCAGCGTCGACTCCGGCATGCCGGGTGTGTGGCAGCGCAAGGATTTGCGTTACGTGAAGGCCGCCGACGAGCATGGCGTGATCGAAACGCCGAATGCCGCCGCGCTCGCGCTGGGCGAGAAACTGATGCTGGTGCCGGGTCATTGCGATCCGACTGTCAATCTCTATGACACGCTAGTATGCGTGCGCGGAGAAAAGGTCGAAGCACTCTGGCCGATTGCCGCGCGCGGTGCGCTGCTGTAATGGAGAAAGTGCAATTTGTTCCTGGCCTCAGCACCAATCCGCTGGAGCGCCTGCGGGCCGAAATGGATGCCTTGCCCACTGCCAGCCGCAAGGCGGCCCAGGTGTTCCTCGACAATGCGGAGTGGGCAGTGCGCGCCAGCGTCGATGATTTGGCGCGGCGGGCGCAAGTCAGTGCGCCGACCATCGTGCGTCTTTGCCGCACACTGGGCTTCAGCGGCCTGACAGATTTCAAATTGCAACTAGCGCAGAGCCTGGCTGTCGGCACGCCTTATTTACATCGCGTGGTGAGCAGCACCGACAGCGTCAGCGAGATGATCCACAAGATTTTGTTCGGCGCCGCTGCCTTCATGACGAATCTGGAAGAACAGATCGACGTTGCGATGATGGACTCTGCGATAGAGAAAATCGCCGCTGCGCGCCGCGTGGATTGCTACAGCGTAGGCAACACATCAACGTCTCTGGCAAACGATGCACAGGGGCGTTTTTTCCGGCTCGGCCTTACTTCAAATTCTTATTTCGACGCGCATATGCAGCTCATATCGGCCGCCTCGCTGGGCACCGATGGCGTGGTGCTTGCCATTTCCCACGTCGGCCAGATGCCGACGCTACTGGAAGCTGTCGACGTCGCGCGCGAGCAGGGTGCGACGGTCATCGGACTGACGCAGCCCGATACACCTCTGGCCAGGCACTGCACCATTCCGCTGACGGTGTCGATTCCCGAAGACGCCGTGGTGCGCGTGGGAACGGAATCCTATCTTGCGCATCTGGCGCTGATCGAAATTCTGATGGTGGGTGTGGGTATCCGCCGCGGGCCGGATGCGATCGAAAAACTCAAGCGTGCGCGCGATGTACTCAAAGCCCATCCTGCTGCGAAATGGGTCTGGGCCAAAGCCGTGTAGGAGGAGGCGGAATGGTTCTGTCGCAGTAAGGATGAGAGGGCAAGACAAGTGAAGAGTGGTGTAAGTGCTTATGCGGTGAGTGCGTGGAATTGCTGGGCAGGTGACGGATTTTGGCTTCGGGTAGAGCGCATCCGAGGCAGTCAAGTTATTCACTTGGGCCTTTATGGCGGGTGATGAGATTGCAAATAGCTTGGATTACATTCGCTTGCCAGACCTGGTTCAAGCGCGCGTCTTTCGCGAAATCTCAAGCGTGGTTGATACGAAAGGAAACCGCCTTGTTGTACCGATTAGTATCAAACAATAAGTCGCCCGTTTTCATTCTTAAAGATTCCAACGAAGTTTTGAATGCTCCGGCCGCCTTGTGACTGCGGTGTAAGGAACTTTTTCTTCTTTCGACTAATGGGCGGAGTTTCCCCGTCCTGCTCCACTATGCTCGACATGAAGCTCGATATCAGCCTTTTCACCGTCAAGGACAATCGCCGCGTTTGTCGAAGTGCATTGCTGCTGGATGCAGTCGCGTAGTCCATCGTTCATGGAGCCGCCCTAATCATCGCGGCTTTTTTCCTTTACCCATTGCGATTTCAAGACGGTGAGCTCTCGTCTGCTATTCAGCGATCAATGACGCAAAGTAATTCGTGACCAGCTTCATAATACGCTGACTGTCTGCTTCGCTAAAATCGTGCCTGGCATGGAGGCTATACTCACCTACGAGCCGAAGACCTAATAGAGAGTCATATCTAAAATTTCCTGTCTAAGCAATTCCGACGTATTGGAAGGCAGGAGAATGAAAATGGGCAAGTTGTATGTAGTGAAATT
>JAQGLW010000139.1 GCA_028292665.1 Herminiimonas sp. | reverse complement strand
GTGCGCTGCGCGATGTCGAGGCCGAAGGTCGTCTGGAATTCAATCAGTTCCGGCATCGTTTCCTGATACGTGATCAGCCCGATATCGGGCGTGATCTTGCGCGCCCGCGCCAGCGCCTGCATGACGTCGAAGCCGCTTGCCTTGGCGATGACTACCGGCACCGATAGACGGCTTTTCAGATAAGCGGCATTCGATCCGGCAGCGATCACGGCATCGCAACGCTCGGTCGCCAGTCGTTCGCGGATATGGCGCACCGCATCTTCAAAGCCGAGAGTGATCGGCTCGATCGTGGCGCGATCGTCGAATTCAAGCGTGATGTCGCGGAACAGGTCGGACAGGCGGGAAATAGAGACGGTCCAGATAACGGGTTTATCGGTTGCTTCGTTTAGCGGAGAAAAGGGACGGCTCATGTTTCTTTGATGTTTCATTAATTCAATAAGGATTTTATTGAAACACAGAATGAAACGTTATGGTAAATTCATTGAGGATGGTGAATGCTCGGAAAGTCGCATAAAAGCTTGATTTAAAAAGATTGTTTATATTTTCCTGATCAGCATTCCCGCCCGCAAAATCGGGATTCACTTGTGGCATGGCGATTGCAATACGGTAAGCAATTCACATGCATGAAACATCTGCAACAGCATAAGGTACAAACATGAGCCAATATTCCGCCGGAGCCGCCTTTCGCCGGGCAATCAACGAAGAGTCGCCGTTGCAAGTCGTCGGCGCGATCAACGCCAATCACGCGCTGCTTGCCAAACGTGCCGGATTCAAGGCAATTTATTTATCCGGCGGCGGTGTTGCTGCCGGCTCCCTCGGCTTGCCCGATCTCGGCATCTCCAATCTCGACGATGTGCTGACCGACGTGCGCCGCATCACTGATGTATGCGATTTGCCTTTGCTGGTCGATGTCGATACAGGCTTCGGTGCGTCCGCCTTCAATGTCGGACGTACCGTCAAGTCGATGATCAAATTCGGCGCCGCCGCGATTCATATCGAAGACCAGGTCGGCGCCAAACGTTGCGGCCATCGCCCCAACAAGGAAATCGTCGGCAAGCAGGAAATGGTCGATCGCATCAAGGCTGCCGTCGATGCGCGCACCGATGAGAATTTCGTCATCATGGCGCGCACCGATGCATTGGCAGTCGAAGGTCTCGATGCCGCGCTGGAGCGTGCAGTCGCCTGCGTCGAAGCGGGCGCCGACATGGTTTTTCCGGAAGCGGTCACCGAGCTTGCGATGTACAGGCAATTCGCGGCAGCGGCGAAAGTACCGGTGCTGGCGAACATCACCGAATTCGGCTCGACGCCGTTGTTCACGGTCGATGAACTGAAATCTGCCGATGTGGGATTGGTTCTATATCCATTGTCGGCATTCCGCGCGATGAACAAGGCGGCGGAAAATGTCTATACGGCGATTCGCCGCGACGGCACGCAGCAAGGCGTGATCCACACCATGCAAACCCGGATGGAACTATACGACCGCATCAACTATCACGAATTCGAGCAAAAGCTGGATGCGCTTTTCGCGCAGAAAAAAGCCGAATAATCCTAGAGGAGGTATCCATGAGCGAGCAACAGGCAGCAGGCTTCAAGCCCAAAAAATCGGTAGCGTTGTCCGGTGTAACCGCCGGCAATACCGCGCTATGCACCGTCGGCAAAACCGGCAACGATCTGCATTATCGCGGTTACGACATTCTGGACATCGCCGACACTTGCGAGTTCGAAGAGATCGCGCATTTACTGGTGCATGGCAAGCTGCCGACCGTGGCTGAACTGAAGGCTTACAAAGCCAGGCTGAAAGCGATGCGCGGCTTGCCTGCCGGCGTCAAAGCCATGCTGGAGTGTTTGCCCGCATCATCGCATCCAATGGATGTAATGCGCAGCGGCGTCTCTACGCTCGGTTGCGTGCTGCCCGAAAAAGACGACCATAACGCTCAGGGCGCGCGCGACATTGCCGACCGGCTGATGGCATCGCTCGGCTCGATGCTGCTGTACTGGTATCACTACAGCCATAACGGCAAGCGCATCGATGTCGAAACCGACGACGATTCGATCGGCGGTCATTTCCTGCACCTGCTGCACGGCAGGAAGCCGCCCGCGTCATGGGAGAAGGCGATGCATATTTCGCTGATCCTGTATGCGGAGCATGAGTTCAATGCATCGACGTTTACCGGAAGAGTCATCGCGGGCACAGGTTCCGACATGTTCTCCGCGATCACCGGCGCGATCGGTGCGCTGCGCGGCCCGAAGCACGGCGGCGCCAACGAAGCTGCTTTCGAGGTTCAGAAACGTTACGATAATGCGGACGAAGCGGAAGCCGACATCAGGAAGCGCGTCGAGAACAAGGAGGTCATCATCGGTTTCGGCCACCCGGTATACACGATCTCCGATCCGCGCAACAAGGTCATCAAGGAAGTGGCGCGCGACTTGTCCGGAGATGCCGGTTCGATGAAGATGTTCGACATCGCCGAGCGTCTTGAAACCGTGATGTGGGACGTCAAGAAAATGTTCGCGAATCTCGACTGGTTTTCCGCCGTGTCGTATCACATGATGGGCGTGCCGACTGCGATGTTTACGCCGTTGTTCGTGATCTCGCGCACCTCGGGCTGGGCGGCGCATATCATCGAGCAGCGCATCGACAACAAGATCATTCGTCCCAGCGCGAATTACGTCGGACCGGAAGATCTGAAGTTCGTGCCGATCGGCGAACGAAAATAAATCAAATCGACTATAAACACCACGTTATAAAAGGAAAGTAAATGTCAGCACACATCTCCAACGTTCGCCCCGAACCGGATCAGGTACTGGTCGATATCGTCGACTATGTAACGAATTACAAAATCGCATCGCAAGTCGCTTATGAGACTGCACGCAACTGCCTGATCGACACGCTGGGATGCGGCCTGGAAGCGCTGGAATATCCGGCCTGCACCAAACTGATGGGGCCGATCGTTCCCGGCACCGTCGTGCCGAACGGTGCGAAAGTTCCGGGCACGCAGTTCCAGCTGGATCCGGTGCAGGCCGCATTCAACATCGGCGCGATGATTCGCTGGCTCGACTTCAACGATACCTGGCTGGCGGCCGAATGGGGCCACCCGTCCGATAACCTCGGCGGTATCCTGGCGACCGCCGACTGGCTGTCGCGTAATGCCGTCGTCGTCGGAAAGAAGCCGTTGACGATGAAAGATGTCCTGACGGGAATGATCAAGGCGCATGAAATCCAGGGTTGCATCGCACTGGAAAATTCGTTCAACAAGGTCGGCCTGGATCATGTTGTGCTGGTGAAAGTGGCATCGACCGCCGTCGTCGCGGAAATGATGGGCTTGTCGCGCGACGAAATCCTCAACGCTGTGTCGCTGGCATGGGTCGATGGACAGTCGCTGCGGACTTATCGCCACGCGCCCAACACCGGCTCGCGCAAATCATGGGCAGCCGGCGACGCCACGTCGCGCGCGGTGCGGCTGGCCTTGATCGCCAAGACCGGCGAGATGGGATATCCGTCGGTGCTGTCGGCCAAGACCTGGGGTTTCTACGATGTGCTTTTCAAGGGACAACCGTTCAAATTCCAGCGCCCGTACGGCAGCTATGTAATGGAAAACGTGCTGTTCAAGATTTCCTTCCCGGCCGAGTTCCATTCGCAAACCGCGGTCGAAGCGGCAATGACTCTGCATGCGGCGCTGGCCAAGGCCGGAAAGTCGGCGGCCGACATCAGGAAAATCACTATCCGTACTCATGAGGCTTGCATCCGCATCATCGACAAGAAAGGTCCATTGAATAATCCGGCGGATCGCGACCATTGCATCCAGTACATGGTTGCGGTGCCGCTCTTGTACGGTCATCTGACCGCGGCGGACTATGAAGACGAGGTCGCCATCGATCCGCGCATCGATGAACTGCGCGACAAGATCGTCTGCGTCGAAGACCCGATGTTCACTGCCGACTATCATGATCCGAAGAAACGATCGATTGCCAATGCGCTGACGGTCGAACTGAACAACGGTGAAATCCTGACTGAAGTCGTGGTGGAGTATCCAATCGGCCATGCAAGCCGCCGCAAGGAAGGCATCCCGCTGCTGGAAGCGAAATTCAAAATCAATCTGGCACGCCGGTTTCCGGCAAAGCAACAGAAAACGATTCTCGACATATCGCTCGATCAGAAAAAACTGGAAGCAATGCCGGTTCACGAGTATGTCGACCTGTATGTAATCTGATTGTCCGGACTGAAGAGAGAAGCGCAGTGAATAGTTTTTCGCTGCGCTTTTTTCATGAAAACGGATTAACCTGTTGTGTAAGTGCGCAGTAAGTTCGGGCGGCGATACTCAAAAACCAAACTGCCGCGAGACAGCAAAGCCGGCAGCGCAGATGGAAAGGTGGAGACAGCAATGAACTTTACGGATTTCTACACGCAGTCGATCACGGATCCGCGAACCTACTGGGCTGGCCAGGCGAAGCTGATCGATTGGCATGCACCGTTTTCAGAGGTGCTAGATTATTCCAGGCCCCCGTTCACCAGATGGTTTGTCGGCGGCAAGACTAATCTTTGCCATAACGCTGTCGATCGCTGGACCGCAACCCAAGGGGACAAGCCGGCGCTGATTGCCGTGTCGACCGAGACGCCGGACGGCCGGCCCCGGGAAAAGATCTATTCATTCCGCGAATTGCAGGCAGAGATCGAGCGTACCGCAGCCGTCATGCAATCGCTGGGCGTCGTCAAGGGCGACCGCGTGCTGATCTATATGCCGATGATTGCGGAAGCCATCTTTGCGATGCTTGCCTGTGCCCGCATCGGAGCGGTTCATTCGGTGGTGTTCGGCGGTTTTGCGTCGAACAGCCTGGCGACCCGCATCGACGATGCAAAGCCGAAACTGATCGTTTCGGCGGACGCCGGTTCGCGCAATGGCAAGGCGATCGCCTACAAGCCATTGCTGGACGATGCGATCGGCCTGGCGCAATACAAACCGCCGCATGTCCTGTTGGTGAACCGCGGCCTGGCGCCGATGAAATTGCTTGACGGCCGCGATGTCGATTACGCCGCTTTGCGCGAACGGCACATCGATGCAAGAGTACCGGTTGCCTGGCTGGAATCGAACGATATCTCCTACATTCTTTACACGTCCGGCACCACGGGCAAGCCCAAAGGCGTGCAGCGCGATGTCGGCGGCTATGCGGTTGCGCTGGCTTCGTCGATGAAGCAGATATTTTGCGGCAATCCCGGCGAAGTCTATTTCGCGACGTCCGATATCGGCTGGGTGGTCGGCCATTCGTATATCGTGTACGGCCCGCTGATTGCCGGCATGGCGACCATCATGTACGAAGGCTTGCCGATCCGGCCGGATGCCGGCATCTGGTGGAGCCTAGTCGAAAAATACAAGGTCACGCGGATGTTTTCCGCGCCGACCGCCGTGCGCGTGCTGAAAAAGCAGCCACCTGAATTCATGAAGAAATACGACCTGTCGACATTGAAGGCGTTGTACCTGGCCGGCGAACCGCTGGACGAGACGACGTCGCAATGGATCTCGTCCGAACTCGGCGTGCCGGTGATCGACAATTACTGGCAGACCGAGACCGGCTGGCCGATCCTGTCGGTCGCAAAAGGAATCGACGACAAGCCGGCACGGCTCGGCAGTCCGGGTGTACCGATGCCCGGCTATCGCGTCAAGATATTGAACGAATCGACCGGCGAAGCATGCGGCGCAAACGAAAAGGGGGTGGTTGTGCTGGAAGGACCATTGCCGCCCGGCTGCATGCAGACGGTGTTTGGAGACGATCAGCGCTTCGTCCAGACCTACTGGTCCAACTTCCGCAATGAGCAGGTTTATTCGACTTTCGACTGGGGCATTCGCGATGCCGACGGTTATTATTTCATCCTCGGCCGTACCGACGACGTGATCAACGTCGCCGGACATCGGCTCGGCACGCGTGAAATCGAAGAGAGCATTTCCAGTCACCCGAACATATCCGAAGTCGCGGTGGTCGGCGTCGATGACAAGATGAAGGGGCAGGTTGCGATCGCCTTTGTCATTCCGAAAAATGCGGACGCGGCAGCGACAGCGGAAACCAGGCGTACGCTGGAGAAGGAAGTGATGGAGGTAGTCGACCGGCAGCTCGGCGCCGTTGCGCGTCCGGGCCGCGTGTATTGCATCGCGCTGCTGCCGAAAACGCGTTCCGGCAAATTATTGCGCCGGTCGATTCAGGCAATTTGCGAAGGGCGTGATCCGGGTGATTTGACGACGATCGAAGATCCGATGTCGCTGCAGCAGATCAAGGATGCGCTGGCTGGATAATCATTTCCGGCAAATTTCCGATGCCGGTCGGTTGGGCAGATGCCGCATGATTTTGCGCGGTGGTTTGGCGGCAGATCCTCATTTCTCGAATGGTATATAGTAAATTAATAAAAACAGACGATTGCCGTTTTTCTGTTTTCCAAACCGGCCTTCGACGAAATCGGGTTTGGCAATGAAAGTTCCGCATTATTCAGAAGCTTCAAATTTTTAAGGAATGCATGATGAGATCGACCAGGGCAAGTGCGGCGATCGCGCGGCTCAAAATTCGCAGTGGCAATGAGCAGTATTCAATGGTGCGCACCGCCGACGGATTGTTTCATCTTGTCTTGAGTTCCGATAGCGGAGCGCAGGAAAAGCTGAGCGATTCGCTCGAGCAGGATGCGTTTGTAAAGTTCGTGGACAGCTTCGGGCCGCAAAAGCCCAGACGAGTCAGCAAGTTCGATACTGCGTTCGAGAAACAATTGATCAAAAAGAAAATCTGATCATGTGCGCAACGCGGTTATCTCTATATTTATCCGGGCGGAATAGGAAAACATGAAGGCAGCCATTCTCGCATCGCGAACATTGAGCGTATCCATCGATTGCCTTCCGGCCAAGGTCTATGAGTTTGCATCGAATCCGGAGAATCTTCCGCAATGGGCGCAGGGCTTGTGCAAATCGGTTCGTAAATCGGATGCCGGCTGGATCGTTGAAACTCCGCAAGGGCCGCTGAATCTCATATTTGCCGGGAAAAATGATCTCGGCGTGCTCGATCATTATGTGAATCCGGCGCCCGGTGTCGAGATTTACGTACCGATGCGCGTCATTCCAAACGGGCCCGGCAGCGAACTGCTCTTCACGCTCTATCGTTCACCGGATATGTCGGATGAAAAATATGCAGAAGATATTCGAATGGTGGAGCAGGATCTGGAAACGCTGAAGCGCATATTGGAACGGTAAATTTTGTCGCTTGTGAAAATCGGGCAGGGCGATTGACAATTTTTCCATCCTGCGTGATGTCAAAGCAGTCAGTTCTGCGATCCCCATACTTCCGCAATCCGTCGATCGCGTCCGCAGCTGGTACGATAAAACTTGTAGCGGATCGGATTCTTCTTGTAGTAATCCTGATGGTATTCCTCCGCCGGATAAAAACGCGCGGCAGCGACAATCTCGGTCTGTATTTCCTTGATCCGGCCTGCTTTGAGCAGCGCCGCCCGGCTGGATTCTGCGGCAGTCCGCTGTGCATCGCTCTCGTAAAAAATCGCGCTGCGGTATTGGTTGCCTACATCGCAGAACTGGCGGTTTTTCACCGTCGGGTCAATGTGGTGCCAGAAGAAATCGAGCAATGCCGGATAGCTGACCTTGCCCGGATCATAGGTAATGCGTACCGCTTCGGCATGACCGGTGCCGCCGGCGCTGACTTGTTCATAGGTCGGGTTTGCGGTGCTGCCGCCGGTATAGCCGGATTCGGCGGCAAGCACGCCCGGCAGCTTTTCAAAATCGGCTTCGACGCACCAGAAGCAGCCGCCTGCAAAAATCGCGGTTGCAGTCTGCGCAGGCGCCGCGCGTTGTTGCGCGAACAGATGGGAGCCGGTCAGAATGAAAACCAGTATGGCTATATTTCGCAGCAAGGATTTCATGTACGCAGCTCCGGCAGTTTGCTGCCGGCCGGCACAAACTGCAGTGCGACGCCGTTGTTGCAGTAGCGTAAACCGGTCGGCTTCGGTCCGTCTTCAAAGACATGTCCCTGATGGCCGCCGCAGCGCGCGCAATGATATTCGGTGCGGGGCAGAATCAGCTTGAAATCGCGATTCTTGCCGATCGCATCCGGCAGCACATCGAAAAAGCTGGGCCAGCCGGTGCCGCTTTCAAATTTTTGCGCGCTATTGAACAGCGGCAGGTAACACGCTGCGCAGATAAAGGTGCCGGCCCGCTTCTCGCCGTTCAAAGGACTGCTGCCTGGTCGTTCGGTCGCTTCTTCGAAGAGTACTGCATAGCTTTGTCCGGATAATAAAGCGCGCCAATCGGATTTGTTTTTTTTCAGAACGGTCAATGCAAGCGATGACTTGGCATACGGCATCAATGCAACGCCGGTGAACAATTGGGCGATCCTGGTGAGTAAGCGGCGGCGAGTCATGGCAACTCCGGTTGACTGATTGCAGTTAGTCGATGCAATAGCGATTTACTTACATGATAGTCGTCGATATGTCTGTGCGTTTGATTTGTCTGCGCAGCGTCCTGCTGTTTCGGATACAGCGGCACGGAGGCATGCCGATGCCGTTTGGCCAATGGACCATCAGGATGAACGCATCCTTATGCCGGCATCGACTTTATTCGATCGTTGCGATTACCGGGGTATGGTCGGACGGCTGTTCCCATTTGCGCGGCAGTTTGTCGATCACGCAGGCAGTGCAGCGCGCGGCGAGGGAAGGCGATAGCAGAATATGGTCAATCCGCAAGCCCATGTTGCGGCGGAATGCCATTTGCCGGTAATCCCACCAGCTGAACAATTTTTCGGACTGTTCGAACAAACGGAATGCGTCTGCAAGATTCAAGCCGCAGAGGCGCTGGAATGCCGCGCGTTCCGGTTCGGATACCAGAACCTGGCCTTGCCACAATACAGGATCGTGCACGTCGGCGTCGGCCGGCGCGATATTGTAGTCGCCCAGGAGGGCCAGGTTTTGATGGATTTTCAGTTCCGCAGTCAGCCATTGCTCCAGGGCTTCGAGCCATTTCAGCTTGTATCTATATTTGTCGGAATCGACCGATTGGCCGTTCGGCACATAGGCGCATATGACGCGCACGCCTTCGATCGTGGCGGCAATGATGCGCTGCTGTTCATCCGCAAACAGCGGATTGTTCCTGACTACATCGTGCATCGGATATTTCGACAGGATCGCAACGCCGTTATACGTTTTTTGTCCGGAAAAAGCCACCTGGTATCCGGCCGCTTCGATCTCTGCGGCCGGGAATTTGTCATCGGTCGTTTTGGTTTCCTGCAGGCACAGTACATCGACTGGATTATCCGTCAGCCACTGCAGCACCTGCGGCAGCCGGACCTTGAGTGAATTGACGTTCCAGGTGGCGAGCTTCATATGATAGGAAAAGTCCAATATTGATACGGATTGCAGCGGGTCTATTTCTGAAAATCAGTTCCAGCTACCCATCTGGCCATTCGCATTCAGGGTGGAACAAATGCGACGGAAACGCATTGCATTAAATGCAAATTTTACTCTATCCGTCAGGCCGGCACCTCGTTGCGTTCAAGAACGGCATTGCTGCTTGTGGCGATAATGCCGCTTGTGCTCTTTGCAATCGCCCGGCTCATACCGTTTCGCAAATGGGAGCGTCATGGCTTTTACCGTGGACAATAAATTGAGAACAGAGCGATATAAAAAGCAATCGCATTAAGTATCTTCGTCGTCGTCTTTGATCCCAGTCAATGCGTGTCGATCTTCCATGGACTGAAGCGGAGCACTTCACTGAACTCGCCACTTGCGTGGCAATCTATCGCTATGAAGTCGAGTTGTTGGTCAAAACCGGCTTGCTGTTCCGTTTGGCCAGTGGCATGGATTGGTTCGCCGCTGGTTATCTCGCCAGTTGGATGGACGCAATAAAGATATTGCCTCAGTGCTAGCAAAACCGTGCGCCTTCCATCGGCAAATCGAGGCCGATTCCACAAGGAGTTTGGCTATTGTTTTTAAAGGGGCTGAAAAAACGCAAGGAGAATAATCATGCATCCCTATTCAATAAAATCACTCATCGCTTGTACACTGGTGGCTGCAGTAACGGCTGGTTGCGCATCGTCACCTTCGTCACCTTCCTCACCGTCAGTCGCTTCGACGCAGGGAAGCGTTCAAAACGGCAAGGTCGTCGGGGTCACCGGCCAATCGGCGGCATCAAGCTCCGGCGGCGGCGCGGGCGGCACGACAGGTAGCAGCCAGCCGACTGTACTCACCGTGCTCTTCACCGACGGCACCCAAAGCGCTTATAACATCACGCAGCCGGCTGCAGCCTTCGCAGTCGGCGATCCGGTAAAAATAATCACCGATGGCGATGGCATCATGATCGTGTCGCCGTAAAAGCAATGCCTGTTGCACGGCAGGCACTGCTGTCAATATACCGATAACGCTGGTCCAACGCGCATCCTGAACTGTACGATTTTTCCGTACAGTTCAGAGACATCTTCATTGTCAACGAGGGGTGCCGATCGCAAAGGCCTCTTGTCGGCCGGATCGCCAGAATGACCCCGACGAAACCGGCACTGCCGCGCTCGTCGCCAACCAGTGCACTTTAGAGCGGTTTTCGTATCAGTGTATCGGCGCTGTGGGCCGCTTTGGAGCGCATGGCGGCGTTGCTCATCGCTTGTGTGGCTGGCCACACTGCTCTCCTCGCGCCTTGCCCTGCACCCCAAACCAACCCGCATCACCCTCACACTGATACGAAAACCGCTCTAAGGCTCATTGACCAGGTAGCCTTCTTTGCTCGGATCCGGCATCCAATACGACACGATCAGCGCAATCGCGCAAAGCGCGGTGACATACCAGTAAAAGATCGATTCCGATCCGATTGACTTCAACCACAGCGCAACATATTCCGCCGATCCGCCGAATATGGCATTAGCGAGCGCATAAGAAAGACCGACGCCGAGCGCCCGGATTTCAGGCGGGAACATTTCAGCCTTGATCAAACCACTGATCGAGGTGTACAAGCTGACAATCGCCAGTGCAAGAATCACCAGGCCAAAGGCGGCGTACGGGCTCGATACATCCCTCAATGCACTGAGGATCGGCACCGTGCACAGCGTGGCCAGCGCCCCGAACCAGATCATCGAGGTGCGGCGGCCGATTCTGTCCGACAGCGCACCGAATAGCGGCTGCATCATCATGTAGACGAATAACGCGCAGGTCATCACCAAACTGGCTGTTTTTGCATTCATGCCGGCAGTGTTCACCAGATATTTCTGCATGTAGGTAGTGAATGTATAGAAAATCAGTGATCCGCCTGCGGTAAAGCTGATTACGGTCATGAACGCACGCTTGTGTTTCAGCAATCCGTGCAATGTGCCAGACTCCTTGCGGCCGCGCGTTTCGGCGGTTGATGTCTCGCTGAGCGATTTGCGCAGATACAATGCAACGAGGGCAGCGGCGGCGCCGAGGACAAACGGGATCCGCCAGCCCCAGGCTTTCAGCTCTTCCGTGGTGAGAAATTGCTGCAAGATCACCAGTACGAGCACTGCCAATAACTGACCGCCGATCAACGTTACATACTGGAACGATGCAAAAAAGCCGCGCCGTCCCTTAAGCGCGACTTCGCTCATGTAAGTTGCACTGGTCCCGTATTCGCCCCCGACCGACAAGCCCTGAAACAAGCGCGCCACCAGCAGCAGAGCCGGTGCAGCCACTCCGATTGCCGAATAGGGCGGCAGGCATGCAATCAACAGCGAGCCGCCGCACATCATGAATACCGAAATCATCATCGCGGTGCGCCGGCCGCGCTTATCGGCAAGCCGTCCGAAAAACCAGCCGCCAATCGGTCGCATCAGAAAGCCCGCAGCGAAAACGCCGGCGGTATTCAGCAGTTGCGTAGTCGGGTTTCCTTTAGGAAAGAATTCGGAAGCAAAATAGATTGAACAGAAGGAATAAACATAAAAGTCAAACCATTCGACGAGATTGCCGGATGACGCGCCCACGATGGCGAAGATCCGCGTTCTGGTATCGGCGGCCGAAGTCTGCTGATTGGTATTCTCTGAAGCAAGCGAGACATGCTGATTCATGATTAATCTCCTGATGGTGTTGTTGCATCCATCGCTTCCATGCCAATGCCGCTATCGCGCCATGCCTTGAGACACAAAAAGCGTTGCATCAAGGCATGGCGCGAGTTTGCTGAGGGGGTGTTCGGCTGATGGCAGCGATCCAGAGTTCAAGCGTTATTCCGGAGCATGCTGGATAACGGCGGCAGGCAATTTTCATGCGCCGCATCACTGTTCAACGAGCAGTTTGCAAAATTCATTTGCAAAAACTGCAAGCGATCATTCTAGTTCGGAATGAATTTCTTCGCAGACGGCGGAAGCGCCGTCTGCACTGCGGTTTTCCGCTTATTTGGCGGACGCCGCTTGAGCGCGGTTGATCAGGAATGTCGTCAGCAACGGCACAGGGCGGCCGGTTGCCCCTTTTGCCGCACCGCTTTTCCACGCCGTGCCCGCGATATCGAGATGCGCCCACGTATATTTTTTCGTGAAGCGCTCAAGGAAGCAGGCTGCGGTGATGCTGCCCGCAGGGGGGCCGCCGATATTGGCTACATCGGCGAAATTGGATTTGAGCTGTTCCTGATAGCTATCCTCGATCGGCATGCGCCAGGCGGTATCGTTTGCTGTTTTTCCGGCACTCAGCAATTGCTCGGCAAGCGCGTCGTGCGCATCGTCATGGCGGGTGAACAAGCCGGAATTGTGGTGGCCCAGTGCGGTAATGCAGGCGCCGGTAAGCGTTGCGACATCGACTACCGCGGCCGGCTTGAAACGCTCGACATAAGTCAGCGCATCGCACAATATCAAACGGCCTTCCGCATCGGTATTCAATACTTCAATCGTCTGGCCGGACATCGATGTCACGATATCGCCGGGTCTGGTGGCGCGGCCCGAAGGCATGTTTTCGCAAGTCGGGATGACGCCGATCACATTCAGCTTCAGCTTCATTTCGGCAATCGCGCGAAACGTGCCGAGCACCGATGCGGCACCGCACATGTCGTATTTCATCTCGTCCATCCCGGAACCCGGCTTCAGCGAGATGCCGCCGGAATCGAACGTGATTCCCTTGCCGACCAACACCGTCGGTGCGTCCTTGGCTTTGCCGCCCATGTGCTTCATCACGATGAATTTCGGCGGTTCATCGCTGCCGTTGGTGACCGATAGAAAACTGCCCATCTTGAGCGCCTGCAATTGCTTGCGGTCCAGGACTTCGACGCCGATGCCGTACTCTTTTCCGAGTTTTTTGGCCGTATTGGCCAGGTAAGTCGGATTGCAGATGTTGGGAGGCAGGTTACCCAGATTTTTAGTCAGATCCATGCCGTTGGCGAGAGCGACGCCTTCACCGACGGCGGCCTTGGCCGCATTGGCGTCGGCTGCCGAAACCGCGAACGCAACCTTCCTGACGCCGCCGGGGGCAGGCTCCTTGGTGCTTTTCATGTCGTCGAAACGGTATAGGTTGTCGCGTGCGGCCAGCACCGAATTCCGGATCGCCCAAGCGACATCGCGGTTCGCGATGCCGTCAAACGGAAGGGCGACGATTGCATCACCGGCGCCGAGCGAAGAAAAAATCCGTGCGATGGATTGCGCTGCGGACGAATAGTTCTTGTCGCTGATCGGTTCTTCCTTGCCCAGGCCCACGAGCAGGATGCGTTCGGCGACGGCTCCGTCCGGATCTCGCATCAGCAGGGTCGTGCCCGGTTTTCCGGAAATATCGCCGGACTTGAGCGCAGCGGTGACTTCACCCTTGCGGTCCAATGCCTGTGCAGCCTGTGGCAGCTTTCCGTTTTCGAATACGCCCACCGCGATGCAACCGGCCTTGGCCTGGGCGATTGCATTTTTTGAATCGAATGTTTTTGTGCTAAAGTCCATGGTCACTCCTTTAATCTACGCAATTATAGTCTCCGAATGATTTTTCAGCGCGCTCTCCGACGCGAATTGGTCAGTACCGCTGGCGCCGTTTTCACCACGCTCTTTACGATTACCATCACCGTGATGCTGATCCGTATACTGGGGCAGGCTGCGGGCGGCAAGATCGCGTCCCAGGACGTCACTGCGCTGCTTGGTTTTGCGGCGCTCAATTATTTGCCCATTATCCTGATCCTTACCGGCTTTATTTCCGTGCTGCTGGTGGTCACGCGCAGCTATCAGGATTCGGAAATGGTCGTCTGGTTCGCTTCGGGCATCAGTCTGTTGAAATGGGTCCCGCCGGTTCTGTCGTTCGGCCTGCCGATCGTCGTACTGACAGGACTGTTGAGCTTCATCGCCACCCCATGGGCGAGTCGGCAAAGTGCGGAATTCAGGGAACGCTTCGAGAAGCGTGAAGACGTTGCCAAAGTTTCTCCCGGAAAGTTCCAGGAGTCGGCGTCATCCAACCGCGTCTTTTTTGTCGAGGGCGTATCCGGAGATACGACCAAAGTTAAAAACGTTTTCGTCAATACCTCGCAAAACGGGCGGAACAGTGTGGTTGTCGCAAATGAAGGCACCATCGAGATCGACAGCCTCGGCGACAAGTTTCTGGTGCTGCTGAATGGCCATCGATACGACGGCACGCCGAACCAGCCTGACTTTCGCCTGATGGAATTCGTCCGTTACGGCGTGCTCGTATCAAGACAATCGCAGGCCATCGTCGGCGACACATCGGCCAGATCCTTGCCGACTCGCGCTCTGCTGGAAGACAGAAACAATTTCAACCTGGGCGAACTGCTATGGCGGATCGCGCTGCCGTTGATGGCTTTGCTGCTGATGCTGCTCGCCATTCCTTTAAGCTTCGTCAATCCGCGCGGCGGGCGCTCTGCGAATCTGCTGATTGCGTTGTTCTTGTTTGTCGTCTACAGCAACATGGTCAGCGTTTTCCAGGCGGCGGTGGTGCAGAAGCGGCTGCCGTTGTCCCTGGCGTTGTGGCCGATTCACTTGATGGCCGCACTGATTATCGTGATGCTGTTTTTATGGCGGCTGAACATGAACAGCCGTTACCATCCTCTGGTTATCTGGGCATCGTTGAAACGCGACCGCCTGTCCAGGCGAATGGCGGCTTCCTGAGCTTTGCATCGATGATCAATGGTCAGCAAAGCCCAGCCCTCATCCCAACCCCCTTTTCCGAAGCGGAACAGGAGGGCGATATGACGAAAATGGCCTTCAGCCATTTCTGTAAAGTCTGATAATGAAAGTTTTACAGAGATATTTTGCTATAGAAATCATTCGATCGGTATCGTTTGTACTGGTCGCGTTCCTTGCGCTTTTTGCTTTTTTCGATTTGATGGGTGAGTTGCAGTCGGTAGGGCGGGGCGGTTATCGGCTGCAGCATGCTTTCCTCTACGTTGCGATGGGATTGCCCGGTTATACCTATGAATTGATGCCGATCGCAGCACTGATCGGCACGATTTATGTGCTGGCGCAATTCGCATCGCGGTCCGAATTCACCATCATGCGGGTGTCCAGCATGTCTACGTTGATGGCGGGCGGCATGCTGGCAAAAGTCGGCGTGGTATTTGCTTTGGTCACTTTCCTGTTTGGCGAATTCATTTCGCCGAAGGCCAGCGAATTGGCGGAGAAACTGAAACTGAGTGTGCAGGGCACGTCGATTTCGCAGGAATTCCGGTCCGGTTTATGGGCCAAGGATGTGATTCGGGAAAATGGCGTCACCGGTGCGGTCATCGGTTCGCGCTTCGTGAATGTCAGGGAAGTAAAGTCGGACGGCCAATTGCAAGGCTTGAAAGTGTATGAGTTCGATCAGGGATTCCACATGACTGCGATAATCGAGGCGGCGCATGCCGATTATCAGGGCGCAAATACCTGGCGGCTGACGGATGTATCCGAAACGCGCTTTCAGACGGCCGGCGCCGGTGACAACATGATTCGGGACCTCAGTGCGGCAATTTCAACCAAAACCGCGGCAACCAAAAAACTGGTGTCCGAGATTACGCCCGAAATCCTGGCGGTGCTGTTTGCCGATCCTGACCGGATGTCCGCACTTGACCTGTCGGCTTATACCAAGCATCTGCAGGAAAACAAGCAGCTCACCGAGCGTTATGAGATTGCGTTCTGGAAGAAGCTTGTATATCCATTTGCGGTATTCGTGATGATGGCGCTTGCACTGCCTTTTGCCTATTTGCATTTCCGCGCCGGCGGCGTCAGCCTGAAAATTTTTACCGGGATCATGATCGGCGTCAGTTTTCAGCTGCTTAACAGCCTGTTTTCGCATCTCGGATTATTGAACACCT
Organism: Herminiimonas sp.; assembly: GCA_028292665.1. Taxonomy (GTDB): domain Bacteria; phylum Pseudomonadota; class Gammaproteobacteria; order Burkholderiales; family Burkholderiaceae_D; genus JAQGLW01. Next base: position 41,465 of record JAQGLW010000139.1, on the reverse strand, counting down.
GGCCGCCGTTTGCGACTGCAGTTTTGCCGAGCGCGTTGTTCCTGCTGGCGGCGATCGCCGCGTTATGGTGGGTTGAGAGGCATTAGTGGACGGTAACAACCAATTCGAAAGCGCCTGCCGCGTGCCCGACGCACATGGCTGCGCTTTGCGCCTTGCCCTGCGCGCCAGCTCGTCCTTCACTTCCAAATCGGCTATTACAGTCCGCTAACATGAAAAGACACGCTCTGGTTTTATTCGCACATGGCGCCCGTGATCCGCGTTGGGCGGCGCCGTTTCAGCGCTTGCAGAAAATCATCGAGTCACAACTGCCCGAAGTGTCCGTGTCGCTCGCTTTTTTGGAGTTGATGACGCCAAGCCTGCCCGATCTGGTGAGGCAATTGACGCAGGACGGATGCAACGATGTCACGGTCGTGCCGGTATTTTTCGGGCAGGGCGGACATCTGCTGCGCGATCTGCCGGTGATGATCGAGCAATTGAAAAACGGCAATCCGGAATTGAGGTTGAACGTCGCCGGTGCGGTGGGTGAAGATCAGGATGTGCTGAATGCGGTCGCACAATACTGCATCAAGAGTCTGGCGTAGCGGAAAATTACCCGGCGCCGCGCGGTGCCAGCGCTTCACCGATCATTACCAGCACCGGCCCGCTGCATTGCGACAGGCCCTGTTCCAGTTCGCTCAGAAGCAGACGCAGGATGCGCTCGTTTTCCCGGCTGCAGTTTTCCACCACAACGACCGGCGTATCGGGAGAGCGGCCCTGTGACAGCAATCTCTGCGCGGTCTTGATCGCTTCCTTGCCGCCCATGTATTGCACCAGCGTATCGCAATCGGGCAGCGTCACCTGATCCGGGTGGTTGGGCGCAGTGCTGGAAGTAAAAAAGGCAACGCTACGCGCAATTCCGCGTCTGGTCAGCGGATTTTTAGTCGATGCGGCTGCGGCCAGCGCGGCGGTGATGCCCGGAATGATTTCAACTTCGATTCCTGCGGTTTCCAGTGCGCGCAATTCTTCATCGGCGCGTCCGAACAGCATAGGGTCGCCGCCTTTGAGCCGCACCACCAGCCTGTATTCTTTTGCGCATTCGATCAGCTGCGCGTTGATCAGCGTTTGCGCGGTTGAGCGCTGCCCGGAGCGCTTGCCGACCGAAATCCTGACGGCTTGCGGGCATAGCCGCAGCAATTCTTCCGTGACCAGCGCATCGTGCAGCACAACATCGGCTTCCGCCAGAATGCGGGCGCCGCGTACCGTGATCAGGTCGGCGGCGCCCGGTCCGGCGCCGATCAGATAGACTTTGCCGTACCCGGATATTTTCTGATCGGCGTTTGACGACGGCATGAAGCGTGCGGGATCCGGCTCAGGCGAGCCTGATCATTCCGGCAGCGACCGTCTGGTGCGTTACTTCATCGATCAGGATGAACGAACCGGTCGAACGAATCGCATCGTAGGCATCGGCCGCCAGCGGTTGCTGAACATTGAGCGTGATGCTGGCGATGCCGTTCAGTTTCAATGCGTCGGCCGGCCGTTTTTCCTGCGTATTGATGTCGAGCAGCGTGTCGATCTTGACGACGCGTGCGGTAACCTGCCTGGTCGTGTGCTTCAGCCAGTATTTGCGGCGCATGTCGAGCGGTTCTTCCGACAGCCAGCAGACGTCGGCTGTAACGGTCTTCAGCAGGGTGGCCGGGCGTTCGATCGCCGCCAGCATGTCGCCGCGCGAGATATCGAGATACTCATTCAGCAACAGCGTCACCGACTGGCCCACGGCAGCGGATTCGAGCGAGCCGTCGAGCGTCACGATGTCCCTGACGGTTGCGGTCTGGCCGCCGGGCTGCACTGCCAGTTTGTCGCCTACATGTACTTTGCCGGCTTCGATACGCCCCATGTAGCCACGAAAGTCGTTGGCTTCGTGCCCTTTGTGGCGCGCAACCAGTTGCACCGGAAAGCGGAATGGTTCGTCGTGCGATTCGTCGTAGACGGAGAGCGATTCGAGCAGCTCGATCAGCGTCGGCCCGCGGTACCACGGCATCTTGCCGCCGGCCGTCACCACGTTGTCGCCGGCAAGCGCCGATAATGGAATCGGCCGAATGTCTTTCAAGCCGAGCTGCTTTGCAAATTCCCGATACGCGCCGATGATGCGGTCATAAACAGTCTGATCATAGTCGACAAGATCCATCTTGTTGACCGCGACTACCACATGTTCGATTTGCAGCAGATGCGCAATGGTCGAATGCCGCTTGGTCTGTATCAGCAATTCGACGCTGCCGTCGTCGCCCAGTTTCACTTTCGAGACATCGATCAGAATGATGACCGCATCGGCGGTCGATGCGCCGGTCACCATGTTGCGTGTGTACTGTTCATGGCCCGGCGTGTCGGCGATGATGAACTTGCGCTTCGGCGTCGCGAAGTAACGGTACGCGACATCGATCGTGATGCCTTGTTCGCGCTCTGCTTCCAGGCCGTCGGTCAGCAGCGACAGGTCAATCGTGTCGCCCACGGTGCGCTTGTGTTTGGCGCGCGAGATCGCATCCAGCTGGTCGGCAAAAATGCCTTTGCTGTCGAAAAGCAGGCGGCCGATCAGCGTGCTCTTGCCATCGTCGACCGATCCGGCGGTGATGAAACGCAACAGGCCGCGTTCCGTAGCGGCGGTGTTGATCAATCGGTTTTCTGCGACCACGGCGTTCATCAGAAATATCCTTCTTTTTTGCGTTTTTCCATCGATGCTTCCGATGTCTGGTCATCCATGCGGGTTGCGCCGCGTTCGGTGATCTGGGTCACGGCGGTTTCGGCGATGATCGCATCGACCGTGGCGGCGTCCGATGCGACCGGGCAGGTGCAGGAAATATCGCCGACGGTACGGAAACGCACCATGCGGTTCTCGACCCGCTCGCCTTCTTTTGGCGGCGTCAGGTCGGTCAACGGCACCAGCAAGCCGTTGCGCGGAATGACCTGGCGCCGATGCGCGAAATAAATCGGCGGCAATTCCAGCTGTTCGCGTGCGATGTACTGCCAGACGTCGAGTTCGGTCCAGTTCGAAATCGGGAACACGCGCATGTTTTCACCCGGATGGACCCGGGTGTTATACAAGTCCCACAGTTCCGGACGCTGTGCTTTCGGATTCCACTGGCCGAATTCGTCGCGGAATGAAAAAATGCGTTCCTTGGCGCGCGCTTTTTCCTCATCGCGGCGGGCGCCGCCGATGCAGGCATCGAACTTGTGTTCCGCGATGGTTTCCAGCAGCGTCACCGCTTGCGCCGCATTGCGCGAATCGGTTTGCGGATTGCGCAGGCGCACGGTGCCGCGCCTGATCGAATCCTCGACCGAACCGACGATCAGCCGCTCGCCCAGTTCGGCAACGCGCTTGTCGCGAAACGTGATGACTTCCTCGAAATTATGGCCGGTATCGATATGCACCAGCGGGAATGGAAAGCCGCCGGGGCGAAATGCTTTTTCCGCGATGCGCAGCAACACCACCGAATCCTTGCCGCCGGAGAACAGCAGCGCAGGATTGGCGCATTCGGCTGCAACTTCGCGCATGATGTGGATCGCTTCCGATTCGAGCCAGTCCAGATGACGGTTGCTGGCTGTATCCAGAAATAATTTTTCGACTACTGTATTCATGGATTTCTTCACGCAGTGGGTAATGCTGATTTGATTCTGATGAGCTTCCCGTCAACCACATGCAGTCCGCATTCCCTGGACTCCGGGTTCTCCCACCACCAGCGTCCGGCGCGCACATCCTCGCCGGGCTGGATCGCACGGGTGCACGGCTCGCAGCCGATCGACGGATAGCCCTTGTCGTGCAGCGGGTTGTACGGCACGTTGTTGCTGCGGATGTAATGCCAAACGTCTTCTTCCGACCAGTCGGCCAGCGGATTGAACTTGGTCATGCCATGCGCTTCATCATGTTCCTCCACATCGAGCGCGGCGCGCGTGGTCGATTGGGCTCGGCGTTGGCCGGTGACCCAGGCCTTGTTCCCGGCCAGCGCGCGATTCAGCGGTTCCACCTTGCGAATGCGGCAGCATTCCTTGCGCATGTCGACGCTGTCGTAAAACGCATTCAGGCCGTTTTGCCTGACATAAGCTTCGACTGCTTCCGGTTCGGGCCGGTAGGGAGCGACATCATGGCCGTAGGTTTCCTTGATGCGGTCGAGCATGCTCAGGGTTTCCTGGTGCAGCCGTCCGGTTTCAAGCGTGAAAATGCCGATCGGCAGTTTGGCGCGCAGGATCAGGTCGGTCAGCACCATGTCTTCCGCTGCAAGGCTCGACGCGAATACCGCCGGCGAAAAATCGCGGGCGATTCTCGCCAGCGCCGCTTGCGTTGCCGCGACCAGTCCGTTGAAATCTTCCTGCTTCATTTCCGTACTGCTTTCGATTCCCGATGGGCGCGGCGGAATAGAGGCGTTTTCTGATCCCACGATGTCTGGTAAGTCTCGGAAAAATCGGTCAAACCCTTCAACGCATCATGGATGCTGCGGTCCGGGCGCGTTGCGAATGCATTGAAGCCAACGCGATGCATGTAGAACAGCTGATCGCGCAATACATCGCCGATCGCACGCAATTCGCCGGTAAAGTCCAGGCGTGCGCGCAGGTTGTACGCGATCGAATAGCCGCGGCCGTCGGAGAACTTCGGAAAATCGACCGCGATGACCGGCAGTTTCGCCACATCGTCCTTCAATGCTTCCGGGCGCTCGTCGCTGGCGATCCAGACGCCGATATTGCCGCGATTTTCCAATGCCGTGCGCTGCGCCTGCCAGACCGTGAGCGGCACGATGACTTTGCCGGTGGGAACCGCAACGGTTTCCGGCGTTTCGCCCTCATTCAGCCGCAGCACGGTCCAGTCGTCGTTAACCACTGCCCTGTCCTTGATGATTTCACGCATATGCATCTTCCCCTGCATTGTGCATCGCCTTGATCGGCGTCGCGTAGACATGTTCCTTGAACGGCGCCACGCCGATCCGGCGCGCGGTGTCGATGAACCGTTCGTCTTCGATCCGTTCGCGCAGATACACCTGCAACAGCCGATCGATCACGGCCGGCATCTGGTGCGCCGAAAACGACGGGCCGATGATCTTGCCGATCGAACTCTCGTTGCCCTGGGCGCCGCCGATCGATACCTGGTACCACTCGGCGCCGTCCTTGTCGACGCCGAGAATGCCGATGTTGCCGACATGATGATGGCCGCATGCGTTGATGCAGCCCGAGATATTGAGCTCGATCTCGCCGATGTCATGCTGGAAATCGAGATCGTCGAAACGTTCCGCAATCGCTTCCGCGATCGGGATCGACTTGGCATTGGCCAGCGAGCAAAAATCGCCGCCGGGGCAGCAGATGATGTCGGTCAGCAGGCCGATGTTCGGCGTTGCCAGGCCCTGTGCCTTGGCTTCCTGCCACAGTGCAAACAGATCGGATTGCCTGACGTCGGCCAGCACCAGGTTCTGTTCGTGGGTGACGCGCAGTTCGCCGAAACTGTAGCGGTCCGCCAGGCCGGCGATGAAATCCATTTGCTCCGCAGTCGCGTCGCCCGGAGGCACGCCGGTCTTCTTCAATGACAATAAAACGATCGCGTAGCCCGGCACTTTGTGGGACTTGACGTTGCGCTTGAGCCAGTTGCCGAATGCCTTGTTTTCCGTCTTTTGCGGTTCCAGCGTCTCATCGACGGCAGACGTTTCATATGCCGGCGGCGCGAAATAAGCTGCGACGCGATTGAATTCCTCGACCGTCAACGTGCTCGGACCATCCTTGAGATCGATCCATTCCGCTTCGACCTGGCGCCCGAATTCTTCAGCGCCGATCGCCTTGACCAGAATCTTGATGCGCGCCTTGTACATGTTGTCGCGGCGGCCGTGCTGGTTGTATACGCGCATGATCGCTTCGGTGTAGGTCAGCAGGTGCTGCCACGGCAGGAACTCGCGGATCACGCTGCCGAGAATCGGCGTGCGGCCCATGCCGCCGCCGACCATCACGCGGAAACCGATTTCGCCTTGCGGATTGCGCACGACGGTCAAGCCGATGTCATGCACGGCGGTCGCCGCCCGGTCTTCCACCGAACCGTTGAAAGCGATCTTGAACTTGCGCGGCAGATAGGCGAATTCCGGATGGAACGTGCTCCATTCACGCATGATTTCGGCATACGGACGCGGATCGATGATCTCGTCGGCCGCTACGCCGCAATATTCATCCGACGTGATATTGCGGATGCAGTTGCCGGATGTCTGGATCGCATGCATTTCGACCGATGCCAGATGATCGAGAATCTCCGGCGTTTCTTCCAGCTTGATCCAGTTGTACTGGATATTCTGGCGCGTGGTGAAATGACCGTAGCCGCGGTCGTACTTGCGTGCGATGTGCGCGAACATCCGCATCTGCTTCGACGACAGCAGGCCGTACGGCACGGCAATGCGCAGCATGTAGGCATGGCGCTGCAGATACAAGCCGTTCTGCAGGCGCAGCGGACGGAACTCGTCTTCAGTCAGTTCGTCGGACAAGCGGCGGCGCACCTGGTCGCGATACTGCGCAACGCGTTCCTTGACGATTTGGTAGTCATATTGATCGTAGCGATACATCGATGTATTTCCTGATTCGTGGGAGAGAGCGATTCGGCGCGCTGCGGCGCCTCATGAACCCTGTTCCGCAATATTTAAAATACCAGCTTGACGGCCACGCCGGTCAGCGTGGTTGCAAGCAGGACGCGCAAAATTTTCTCGGGCACCGCACGCGCGGCCAGCGAGCCGATAGTGATGCCGGGCAAAGAACCCAGCAGCAGCATTGCGAGCAGTTCCCAGTTGATCGAACCCAGCCACCAGTGGCCAAAGGCTGCGATGGCGGTCAACGGTACGGCGTAGGCGATGTCGGTGCCGGCGATTTCGGCCGGCGACAGGCGAGGATAAAGCAGCACCAGCAGCGTGGCCCCGATCGCGCCGGCGCCGATAGACGATATTGTAACCAATGTACCCAGTATTGCGCCGGATGCAATTGTTGCGATGACTAGGCCTGAACCCTGCAACTGCCGTTCCGGATGAGCGGTAATCCATGACTGCATCTTGCTTCTGAACAGAATCGCGACAACGGTCAGCAGTACGGAACCGGCAATCGAATAGCGGATGATCAGGCCGATTTCCTTGTCCAGCGCCCCGAAATATTTGAGAGCGAATGTCGACAATACCGCAGCCGGCAGCGCGCCGAGCGACAAATATTTGACAATTTGCCAATGAACGGTGCCGCCGAAACGATGCGCAAAAGTACCCGTCATCTTGGTGACAGACGCAAAAGCCAGATCGGTACCGACGGCAACGGCCGGGTTGATGCCGAATATCAGCGTCAGCAGCGGCGTCATCAGCGAGCCGCCGCCTACGCCGGTCAAACCGACCAGCATTCCAACGGCAAAACCGGAAATTACATAAGAAAGAGTCATAGAGCCTCAAGCAAAGGTGCATGAATCGTAATAAACTTGCCTCTTATTCCAAACTACAAAGTATTTATTTGCTTATATGCTTATTTGATATATAAAAATGCATTCTAAAACTAAGCTCCTCTGACTTAACGAAACAAATTCCAGTATTAGAGGCTTCGGGTAAAACTCAGGGAAAACAATGAATCTCCATCAACTTCGCTTCGTTCGGGAAGCTGTGCGTCAAAATTACAACCTGACCGAAGCCGCCAAGGCGCTTTTCACGTCGCAGCCGGGTGTCTCGAAAGCCATCATCGAACTGGAAGAAGAGCTCGGCGTGGATATCTTCACGCGCCACGGCAAGCGGATTCGCGGCCTGACTGAACCGGGGCGGGCGATTCTGAAGTCGGTGGAACTGATCATGCAGGAAATTGACGGACTGAAACGCATCGGCAACGAGTTCGCGGCGCAGGACAGTGGCAGCTTCACCATTGCCACCACGCATACCCAGGCACGCTACTCTCTGCCCAAAGTCGTTCAGGCCTTCACCCAAAAATTTCCGAAAGTCCGGCTTTCGTTGTTGCAAGGCAATCCAAAGCAGGTTGCCGAAATGGTCGTCAGAGATCAAGCGGATATCGCCATTGCGACCGAAGCGATTGCCGGCATGGAAGGTCTGGTTTCATTGCCTTGTTACCAATGGGAGCATTTGGTGGTGGTGCCGCCCGAACATCCGCTGCTGAAATCGAAATCGATCACATTGGAAGAAATCGCCGCCTATCCTCTCGTCACCTACGATGCCGCGTTTGCCGGGCGCAACAAGATCGACCATGCCTTTTCGCTGCGTTCGATCAAGCCGAATATATTGCTCGAAGCGATCGATGCCGATGTCATCAAGACTTATGTCGAACTCGGCATGGGTGTCGGCATTATTGCCGGCATGGCGTTCGATCCCGAGCGCGACAAGAACTTGCGCGCCATCACGGTCGGTCATCTGTTCGGCACCAACGTCTCGCGCGTGGCGATCAAGCAGGGCGCTTATCTGCGCAGCTATGTATATACCTTCATCGAGCTGCTCACGCCGACATTGAACCGCAAGTTGATCGATCAGGTGATGAACGGCGAAAAGGATATGTACGAATTATGAAGACGCGGAGCATCGATGCCTGCGCATTCTCCGAACGCGAGCGGACGGCGAATGTCAGATATTTCATTGACAATCCGCCGAAGCCGCCGGCCTGTGCGATGCATAAGCCATGCGGCCCCGGCATTGTGAAAGTGCAAGCATGACGGACAAGGACGGCAACGGGCTGGCTGCCTATTACGCAAAGCGCGCCGGCACGTTCGAAGAAGTGTACGACAAACCCGAGCGGCAAACGGATCTCGCTATCTTGCGGGAGCAAGTCCGCGAAACGCTGCGCGCTCATCGCGTGCTCGAAATCGCCTGCGGCACCGGTTACTGGACCGCACAACTTGCGCAATCGGCGCAATCGGTGCTGGCTACCGATCTCAATCCGGAAATGATTGCACTTGCGAAAGCCAAGAGCTTGCCTGCAGACAAGGTTGAATTTGCGCTGGCCGATGCGTTCGATCTTCCGACCGACGGACAATTTTCAGCGTGCTTTGCCGGATTTTGGTGGTCGCATGTCAGGAGGCAGGATCAGGGCGGGTTTCTGGAACAATTGCGGACGAAACTGGGCAAAGACACATTGCTCGTGATGATCGACAATACGTATGTCGAAGGCAGCAGCACGGTAATCGCACGCACGGATCCGGAAGGCAATACCTACCAGCTCCGTGCGCTGCCCGACGGCGCACGTTTTGAAGTGCTGAAGAATTTTCCGACGGATAGTGCGTTAAGGAAGAAAATGGCAGGAGCCGTGAAAGATATCCGGATAACGCGGCTGGAACACTATTGGATGCTGACCGGCAGGCTTAAATAACCTCATCATCAACGTCAGGACGCCGCATGAAACTTGCGACATTCAAGGATGGTACCCGCGACGGACAGCTTGCAGTGGTGTCCCGCGACCTCAAAACCGCGGTGCTGGCCGACGGCATCGCTCCGACGCTGCAGCGCGCGCTGGACGATTGGCATTTCATCGCGCCGCAACTGGAACGGTTATATGAAGATATGAACGAAGACAAGGCGCGCCGCTCGTTCGACTTCGATCCTGGGCGCTGCATGGCGCCGTTGCCGCGCGCATTCCAGTGGGCCGACGGATCGTCGTATGTCAATCACGTCGAGCTGGTACGCAAGGCACGCAATGCCGAAATGCCCGGATCGTTCTGGCATGAACCTTTGATGTATCAGGGCGGCTCCGACGATTTCCTCGGGCCGACGGACGACATTGCACTGGCATCGGAAGAATGGGGCATCGATTTCGAAGGCGAAGTTGCCGTCATCACGGACGATGTGCCGATGGGCGCCGCGCCTGACGATGCCGCGTCGCATATCAGGCTTTTGATGCTGGTCAACGATGTATCGCTGCGCAACCTGATCCCGCCGGAACTGGCGAAGGGTTTCGGTTTTTTTCAGTCGAAACCGGCATCGAGTTTTTCACCGGTTGCCGTCACGCCCGACGAATTGGGAAGTGCGTGGCAGGACGGGAAAGTGCACTTGCCGCTGCGCGCCACCTGGAACGGCGTGCAGGTCGGACAGCCGAATGCCGGCGTCGATATGGTATTCAGTTTTCCGCAACTGATTGCGCACCTGGTCAGGACGCGCAATGCGCGGGCCGGCTCGATCATCGGATCGGGAACGGTATCCAACAAGGATGCCGGTAAAGGCTACACCTGCATCGCGGAAAAGCGCGCGCTGGAAATGATCGCCGACGGCGAAGCGAAAACGCCGTTCATGAAATTCGGCGACACGATCAGAATTGAAATGTTCGATGCCGATGGAAAGTCCGTGTTCGGTGCGATCAATCAGCAGGTCGCGCAAAGCATCGTGAAAAAATCGCGTCATTAAACCCTGTGGAGGCCATCATGACCACATTAGCTGCCACGCCGATCGGTCAAACCGCCGCGATCCCGGCGGCGGTGCCGATCAACGGTCTGCATCATTTCGCTTATCGCTGCCGCGACGCGGAAGAGACGCGCCGTTTTTATGAGGATGTACTGGGGCTGCCGTTGTTCCATTACATTCGCTCCGATGTTGTGCCGTCGACCGGCGAGTATTGTCCGTACGTGCACATATTTTTCAGGATGACGGACGGCGGATGTCTCGCGTTTTTCGATCTGGGCGATAACCAACTGGCAGCGCCGTCGCCGAATACGCCGGAGTGGGTCAATCATATTGCCCTGCGGGTCGACACGGTGGAGCAGCTGGAGGCGATGAAAACCCGGCTCGCAGCGCATGGGATCGAAGTGCTCGGCGTCACCGACCATCGCGTATTCAAATCGATTTACTTTTTTGATCCGAACGGCATTCGCCTCGAATTGTGCGCGCAGCTGGCGCCGGAGTCGCAAATGTTCAGCGAGCAAAAAGGGATTCATGAAAAAATAGCGGCCTGGTCGAAAGAGAAGGCCGAACGGCTGATGCAGAAGCAGTAACCGGACGATGGCGCCTGAAATAAAACCGGCATCCTGCCTGGCGCCGGTTCGCATGAAGGCGGGCCGACTTCACCTTCCCGATTGCGTTCGATGCCTGCATGTAGTTTGACGCAGCGCAGTCCGGCGCATACACTACGATTGTTCCGGTGCTCGCCGACATATGCATGTCTGCAGTTAAACGGGAAACACGAAGCTGGTTGATCAGCGAGCGTGCGCTGCCCCCGCAACGGTAAAACAAGCGTCACGGCAATTTCGTGACCGGCTGTCTCTCAAAACCACTGTGCAGTCTGCATGGGAAGGTGGGGCGGTCCGACTTGTCAGCCCGGATACCGGCCGGAACTGCGGAAAGACGGATTCGGTTGCAGGCGGGGAGTTCTGCAAATTCGGCGTCTCTTATTGTGATTGCACTAATCGTAAAGGCCGTGCGTTGCGATACGCAAGGCGACCATATGCATATTCCGGAAATCCATTCGACGCACGATACCGTTTTATCCAAAGCGATTGATGCCGCCGTCAACAACAAGACAAAGCCGGTCGGCAGTCTGGGCTTCCTGGAGTCCGTTGCGCGGCAGGCCGGCATGATCCAGAAAACGACGCGTCCGCAATTGACCCGGCCGGCCATCATCGTGTTCGCTGCAGATCACGGGATCGTGGCTGAAAATATTTCCGCCTATCCGCAAAGCGTCACCTGGCAGATGGTTGAAAACTTTCTGGCGAAGGGCGCGGCGATCAACGTGTTTGCACGCCAGAACGGCTGCGCACTGCATATCGTCGACGCCGGCGTGAATCACGACTTCGGCCTGCGTGACGGCTTGATCGACCGGAAGGTCGGCTTCGCCACGCGTAATTTTGCGCACGAACCGGCAATGACTGCGGAACAATGCGCGGCGGCCATCCAGCATGGCATGACGCTGATCGCGTCGCTTGACGGCAATGTGGTCGGGTTCGGTGAAATGGGTATCGGCAACACGACCGCCGCAGCGGCCATCATGCATAAAATGACGGGAATGCCGGTCGCCGAATGCGTCGGTGCGGGCACCGGGCTGACGAGCGACGGTATCCTGCACAAGCAAAAAGTGATTCAGGGCGCAGTGCGGCGCCACCACCATGCTTCTGCCGCTGCTCCGCTCGATATCCTGGCGACATTCGGCGGATTCGAAATCGCGATGATGGCCGGCGCAATGCTGGCGGCGGCGGAACGGCGCATGGTGCTGCTGATCGATGGTTTTATCGTGACCAGTGCGCTGCTGGTCGCTGCACGCCTGCAGCCGTCGATACTCGACTATTGCCTGTTTTCGCATTGCTCGGATGAGCATGGACACAGGCAGATGCTCGAATATCTGGGTGCGCGGCCATTGCTGCAACTGGGCTTGCGTCTGGGCGAGGGAACCGGTTGCGCGCTGGCGCTGCCGCTGCTGCAGGCCGCGGTGAATTTCATGTGCGACATGGCGACGTTCGAGTCTGCTGCGGTCAGCGGAAAAGTTGAATAGGCCTTTTGCCGAACGATGCCGACAGCCATTCCACGCGCCGGATTCGCCAATCGATGCCTGCATCAGCTTCGCCTGTTTTTCATAGCGCTGCAATTCTTCACGCGTCTGCCGATTCCGCGCTGGGTAGGGTTCGCGCCCGACTGGCTGCAACATGCGTCGCGCTATTTTCCGGCTGTCGGCATCGTGGTGGGCATCGTCACCGCTGCCGTGTATGCGGTTTCGGTTTTTATCCTGCCGCAGCCGGTCGCCGTATTGCTGTCGACTGTTGCAGGCATCTATTTGACCGGCGCCTTGCACGAAGACGGATTCGCGGACATGTGCGACGGATTCGGCGGCGGCTTCACGCCGGAGCGGGTGCTGGAAATCATGCAGGATTCCCGCATCGGGGCTTACGGCGCGATTGGCATCGGCCTGCTGCTGGCCTTGAAATGCGTGGCGCTGTCGAGTCTGCCGGCATGGTCCGCGGCGGCGGCGCTGCTGGCGGCGCATCCGTTGTCGAGACTGGCATCGGCCGCATTGATCTGGCGCCTGTCCTACAGAAAAGCCGAGGGCAAGGCCAAGCCGCTGGCTCAGGAAATGTCGACGGCGGAATTCTGCATCGGCGCAACGGCGGTCCTGTTGCCTGTGGCCGCACTGGGTTTTACCGGCTGCCTGCCGTGGCAGGGTATCGCGGCCGGTGCGTTCGCAGCGGCGCTCGCCGCGTTATGGCTGGCAAGGATGTTCGTCCGCCGCATCGGCGGTTATACCGGCGATTGTCTGGGCGCGGTGCAGCAGGTTTCCGAAGCGGCGTTTTATCTGGGCCTGCTGGCGGCCATGCCGCACTGAACGATCGTCGAGCGCCCGCCATGCGTATTTATCTCGTGCGTCATCCCCAGCCTCTTGTCGCCACCGGCACCTGCTACGGTCGCACTGATCTGGATGTATCGGAGGCGGAGCAATCGCTTGCGTTGCAGGCGCTGATATCGTCTTTGCCCAAGCGCGCTCCTGTATTTTCGAGCCCCGCGTTGCGTTGCATCGGGCTGGCGGCAGGCTTGAGCCGCGCGCTTGACTGCCCCGCGCCGATTCATGACCCGCGCCTGCTGGAGATGGATTTCGGCCGCTGGGAAATGCGTTCCTGGAATGAGATTCCGCGCAGCGAAATCGATGCGTGGACTGACGATATTGCTGTTTACCGTCCCGGCGGCGGCGAGAATCTGGCGCAGATGGCGCAGCGGGTTCGCGCATTCCATGACGACTTGCTGCTGTTGAATCACGATTGCGCCATCGTGGTTTGCCATGCCGGCACGATACGGCTATTGCTTGCATGCCGCTGCATCTTGCCGGTCGCAGACATGGCGCTGCATGTGGCGCGCACGCCGCACAAGATTGCCTATGGCGAACTGACGGTAATGGACTGCTGACCGGGTTTCCCGGAAAACTGTGGTTGCCGCCAACCGTTGCCGGCTTTACAATAGCGATGTTTTGGTGCTCGCGGACATGTTCATGTCTGCAGTTAAACGGGAAACACGAAGCTGGTTGATCAGCGAGCGTGTGCTGCCCCCGCAACGGTAAGCAAGCGTCACTTCTCAGTGACTGGCTGTCTCTCAATACCACTGTGCATTTGCATGGGAAGGTGAGGCGGTCTGACTTGCTAGCCCGGATACCGGCCAAGACAGGTGGGAGTGCTGCGGACGGGGATGTTCGTGATGCGAGGACATGCCGGCTTGCAATTGCGCATGATTCCTTTCGATCGTTGATTTTCAGTCCGAGTACTTCTGTTCAATCCAGCCTGCGGGGAAGCCGGCTGGTTGTTTGTTCTTGGAAAATCAATCATGAAATCGACTGTTTACCGATCCGCCTGCATGGCGATCGAGCTGTTTACACTGGCTATTGCGGCTGCCGCTGCATTGCCTTTCTCCGCCATTGCGCAAACCACCGAGGACAAAACGCTTGCTCCTGTCGTGGTGACGTCTTCGCGTACTCCCCAGATGACCAGAGATGTTTTGCCCGACAATATCGTCATCACGTCGGAAGAGATCGCGCGATCAGGTCATACATCGCTGCTCGATTTGCTGCAGGAAAAACGCGGGATTGAAATAACACGCAGCGGCGGTCCCGGAACCGCATCCTCGGTATTTATCCGCGGTGCCGACACCAAGCAAAACATCGTGCTGGTGGACGGTGTGCGCATCGGTACGTCAACGATAGGCGGCGCAACATGGCAAGTCATACCGCTGTCGCAGATCGATCACATAGAGATTGTCTACGGGCCGCTAAGCACCTTGTATGGCGCCGATGCGATCGGCGGTGTAGTGCAGATTTTTACCAAAAAGGGAAATGGCCCGGTGCAATTCAGTGCATCGGCCGGAGCCGGCAGCTATGGAACGCGGTCTCTGGAGACGAGTGTTTCCGGTACGGCCGGCGACGAACATCTGTTCCGTTATGCGGTCAGTGCGGCGCGTGAAGAGTCCGACGGTTTTTCAGCGACCAAACCGGGCAACTTTTCATTCAATCCCGACAAGGACGGCTACAAGAAAGAGAGCGCCAGCGGCCAGTTCTCTCTCGATGTGGCAAAGGGCCATGAGATCGGCTTGCTCTTTTTGGAGAGCCGGCTCGACGCGCAGGTCGATCTCGGCTCTTCTGCCTACAACGCCCGTGCCGTCGGCAAACTGGGCACCTATGCACTGTATTCCCGGAATCAATTCCTGCCGGAATGGAGCAGCCTGATTCAATTGTCCCAAGGCATCGACAAGTCGGATTCCCTGGCCAGTACCGGAGTAACCACATCGAATACGACGCAAAATCTCCTCAGCTGGCAAAATGATCTGACGCTCGGCACCGATGTATTGCAACTGCTGGCCGAGCGGCGCGAAGAAAAAATCGATTCGACCACAGCGGGAGTCAGCGGCACACGCACGACGAATTCCGTCGCCGCCTCGTATCAGTTAAGACGCGGCGCGCATCTCGGCACTGTCAGCATGCGTAACGACGACAGTTCGCAATATGGTTCCCATACGACCGGCAGCGCCGGTTACGGCTATCGCATCACTCAGGCGTTGCGCGCCAACGCCAGCGTCGGCACCAGCTTCCGTGCGCCGACGTTCAACGAGCTCTACTTTCCGAATTTCGGCGTTGCGACCAATCGGCCGGAAAAAGGGAAAAATGCGGAAGCCGGATTGTATTATGAAGACGGGAAGTCGCAAATCAGTGCCGTTTATTACCGCAACGCTATTAATGATCTGCTGGTAACCGCCGTTCCTTGCCCGACCACGCCAACTGTCGTCAGTTCCAGTTGCGCTTACAACGTGGATAAAGCGCTTCTCACCGGATTGACTTTGGGCGCAAGCACCAGGATCGGTAATTTCACGGTGCGCGGCTCGCTGGATCTGCAGAATCCGCGTGACGAAACGACTGATAAGCTTCTGAATCGCCGCGCCAGGCAACACGGTAACGTAGGGCTGGATTACGGCGCAGGCGCAATCAAGGCGGGCGCCGAGGTAGTCTTTTCTGGCAAACGGTTCGATGATGTCGCCAACAAGAATATCCTGGGCGGCTATGGATTGCTGAATCTTTACGGCAGCTATGACGTGACGCGCAACTGGTCGTTATTCGCCCGCTGGGATAATGTGCTGAACAAGGATTATGAACTTGCCAAAAACTTCGCTACGCCCGGCTCCAATCTGTTTGTCGGTATACGTTATGGCTTCATATAGTTTTCCGTGCGAATCGATCGCATTAATGGGTCAATAGAAAGCAGGCTTCAACCATGAGCACAACCGCACGCAGTGCTTTCAATACGGTTCATCCGCGAGGGCGATTTCGTGCATGGAAAATATTGAGCGTGCTGTTGCTGCTTGCGGTCGCCAGCATTCTGTTCGCGTGCAGCATCGGGTCGGTCGCGTTATCCGTGACCGATCTGTTCGGCGCCGTCGGCGAAGCGATACGCGGCACGCATTCGACGCTGGCCGCCACCTTGCTTGAATTGCGTCTGGGCCGGGCGCTGTCGGGGTTTGCAACGGGGGCGATGCTGGCGCTGGCCGGTGTGATGATGCAGGCTTTGTTGCGCAATCCGCTGGCCGATCCGTATGTGCTGGGCGTGTCGGGCGGCGCTGCGGTCGGCGCGCTGGCGTCGATGCTGTTCTTCAGCGCGGTCTGGATCATCGATGTCGCCGCTTTCGGCGGCGCCGTCGCCGTGGCGTTATTGCTGTTCGTCCTGGCGCATCGCGATCTGCGCGGCGGCATTGTCGACGGCAATGCACCTTTCCTGCTGTTGACCGGCGTCATTGTGGCATCGGGTTGCGGCGCGCTGGTGACCTTGATGCTGTCGATTGCGCCGGACAATCGTTTGCGCGGCATGGTGTTCTGGCTTATCGGCGATTTGTCCGGCGCGCAGTTGCGCTGGCTGCCGTGGCTGGCGTTGACCGGAGCGCTGATATTTTCGATCCGGAAAGCGCGTGCGATCAATGTGGCCGCACAGCATGCGGAAGCGGCGGCAACGCTCGGCATCCGGGTCGGTGCATTGAGGAAAGGACTTTTCATCAGTGCGGCGTTGTTGACTGCCGGCGCCGTCAGCAGTGCCGGCAGCATCGGGTTTGTCGGCCTGATCGTGCCACATGCCTGCCGTTTTGCATTGGGCCCGGATCATCGGCTGCTGCTGCCTGCCGCCACGCTTGTCGGCGGCACCTTCCTGGTCCTGGCGGATACGCTGGCGCGCAGCGTAGTGGCGCCGCAGCAGCTTCCGGTGGGAGTCATTACCGCGCTGATCGGCGTGCCGGTATTCCTGTTGCAGCTGCATCATGTCCGCAAGAGGTGACATGATGCGAACAGTGGATTTACATCTTTCCATCGGTACTCGCTTGCTGGTCTCGGGACTCGACTGGCAAATCAAAACCGGACAATGCTGGTGCGTCATCGGTCGCAATGGTTCGGGCAAAAGCACCTTGCTGCGTACGCTGGCCGGCTTGCGCGAGCCGGATGCGGGTTCAGTGCAGTTGCAGGGACGAGCTTTGCAGGATTGGCCGCTGCAGGGTCTGGCGCGCGAACGGGCTTTTCTGCCGCAGGGGCGCAGCGATGCCTTCGGTTACCGGGTGATTGAAACGGTGCTGACGGCGCGACATCCTTATCATGATGCCGGCTACTGGGAATCGGATGCCGATTACCAGGCGGCGCATGGTGCGCTGCAGGCACTGGATGTCGGCGATCTGGCCGAGCGCGATGTGCGCACGCTGTCCGGCGGCGAGCGCCAGCGCGTTGCGATCGCCGCCGTGCTGGCGCAGGACACGCCTTTGCTGTTGCTGGATGAACCGGCCAACGCGCTCGATCTGGCGCATCAGGTGAGCGTAATGAGTTTGCTGGCGCGCCTGCGTCAATCCGGCAAAGCGGTCGTGATGGTCAGTCACGATCTGAATCTGGCGCATAGCGTCGCAACCCATGCGCTGCTGCTGATGGGCGATGGGCAATGGCAGGCCGGGCCGGTTGCCGAAGCGATGCGGGCGCCGATCCTGAGCCGCTGCCTCGGCCATCCGATTGAAATGGTGCGGCATGGCAGCCGATCGATTTATATTCCTGTAGAGGACAACCATCATGAGTGACGAGGGCATCAACGAACGGCATCGTGCGCGGATGCAGCGCAAGAAGGATGTGGTCGACCAGAAGATCGGCGCGGCAAAGCGGGACGCAGGCGTGCTGCTGGTGAATACCGGCAACGGCAAGGGCAAAAGTTCCAGTGCATTCGGCATGGTGATCCGCGCGCTCGGCCACGGCAGGAAAGTCGGTATCGTGCAGTTTATCAAGGGTGCGATGGCGACCGGGGAAGAGCGCTTTTTGCGGCGCTTTCCGGACGAAGTCAGTTTTCATGCGATGGGCGAGGGCTACACCTGGGAAACCCAGGATCGCGAACGCGATTTCGCCTGCGCGCAAAAAGCCTGGGAGCAGGCGCAGCGCTTTCTGCGCGATCCCGAAATCGGACTGGTCGTGCTCGATGAGCTCAATATCGCATTGAAATACCGATACGTCGATATCAATCAAATTATTGCCGATCTGGATGCACGGCCCGAGATGCAGCACGTCGTCGTCACCGGGCGCGGCGCGCCGCCCGAGCTGATCGAGATTGCCGATACGGTGACCGAGATGCAGCCGGTCAAGCATGCGTTTGCTGCCGGCATAGCGGCGCAGCCCGGCGTTGAATGGTAAGGCGGAGCAGATGAACATATCCGCCGCCGCACGCGTTCTTCTCGTATCCGCCATCGCATCGGGGCAGGGGAAAACCACGGTGACCGCGGCGTTGGCGCGCAAGCTGATACGCCAGGGGCTCCGGGTGCGGATATTCAAGGCGGGCCCCGATTTTCTCGATCCGAAGATGCTGGAACGGGCCGGCGGCGCGCCGGTCTACACGCTCGATCTGTGGATGGTCGGGCTCGATCAATGCCGCTCGCTGCTGGCGCACGCGGCGGCGGAAGCCGATGTCATCCTGATCGAGGGCGTCATGGGCCTGTACGACGGAACGCCTTCTTCGGCCGATCTGGCGCGCGCCTTCGGCATGCCGGTCATGGTAGTGCTCGATGCTTCCGCGATGGCGCAAACCGCGGGCGCCGTGATCATGGGATTGCGCGATTACGGTCCGGTCGATCTGGCCGGGGTCATTGCCAACCGGGTGGGCAGCGCGCGGCATGCGGACATGGTGGCAGGCGCAATGCGCGAAGTGCCGTTGTTCGCCACATTGCCAAGGCAGGCTCAATCGCTGCCGGAACGGCATCTCGGTCTGGTGCAGCCGGACGAAGTCGAAGCAATCGAGTCCGTGCTCGACGAGATCGCCGGGCAACTCGTGTTCGATGCGGATGCATGGAACGGGCTGCGCGCCACTTCGTTCGAGGCCGACGATGCGATGCCGTCGATTGCGCCGTCGTTGCATGGCAAAACCATTGCCGTTGCGCGGGATGTCGCTTTTGCTTTCGTGTATCCGGCCAATCTGGATTGTTTGCAGGCGTTGGGCGCCGGCGTGGAATTCTTTTCTCCGCTGGCGAACCAGCCGGTTCCTTCCATCGCCGATGCGGTCTATCTGCCGGGCGGTTATCCCGAACTTCACGCACAGACTCTGTCGCAAGCAAGCCGCTGGCAGGATTCGATGCGCGCGGTGCATGCGGCAGGCATGCCGATCCTGGCGGAATGCGGCGGCTTGATGGCGGTGGCCGATACCTTGACCGATTCGGACGGCGTGACCTGGCCGATGGCGGGTTTGCTGCATGGACATGTGCGGATGCAATCGCGTCTTGCCGC
Source organism: Herminiimonas sp. (assembly GCA_028292665.1). Taxonomy (GTDB): domain Bacteria; phylum Pseudomonadota; class Gammaproteobacteria; order Burkholderiales; family Burkholderiaceae_D; genus JAQGLW01. The sequence continues at coordinate 21,791 of JAQGLW010000139.1, read as the reverse complement.
ACTCGGTCTGCAAGGGTGGACGACGCCGCAAGGCGAACTGCGCGGCCATGCATTCCATTACTCGCGCTTTGAAACGGCGCTCGCGCCGCTTGCGCATGCGCGCAAGCATCCTTCGGCCGACACCGGAGAAGCCGTCTATCGCAACGGTGCGCTGACGGCTTCGTACTTCCATGGATATTTCCCTTCCTGCCCCGCCGCGGTTGCAGGCATCTTTGCCGGATCGGATAAAACATGACTCGCACACTGGTATTCGGCGGCGCGCGCTCAGGCAAAAGCGCCCATGCGGAAACTCTGGCCGCCGCTTCCCGCAAGGAAGTGATTTATGTCGCAACCGCACAGGCCGGCGACGGCGAAATGGCCGCCCGCATTGCCGGCCACCGGCAGCAACGCAATCAGGCATGGACGACTGTCGAGGAACCGATCGCGCTGGGCGCCGCCATCGCACATTGGAGCGCGCCGGGACGATTGGTACTGGTCGATTGTCTGACCATCTGGCTGTCCAACCTGATGTTCTCGGAGGCGAAGGAATTTCCGGAAGTCGGAGAAATCATTCCGACTGCATGCTTCCGGAAACAACGAGAAGAATTCCTGCAGGCGCTTGAGCAGGCTGCCGGCGATGTGATCCTGGTATCGAACGAAGTCGGCATGGGCATAGTGCCGCAAGGCGCGATATCGCGCTGGTTCGTCGATGAGGCCGGCCGCCTGAATCAGGCGGTCGCTGCAAGATGCGAGCAGGTATTGTGGGTCGCTGCCGGTTTGCCTCTGATGCTGAAAGGCCGCTCATGCTGACGGGATTGAGTTTTGCCATGATCGCGTTGCTGATGGCAGCGGGCGTGATGCTCGACCTGATGCTGGGCGAAGTGCGGCGCCGGCATCCGCTGGTCGGATTCGGCCGGCTGGCCGATGCAATCGAGCGGAAGCTGAATCGCGGCGAGCACAGGTACCGGAGCGGTGCGCTGGCATGGCTATTGGCGGTGACGCCGCCGGCATTGCTTGCATACTGGCTCATCCGCTGGAGCATGAGTGTGGAAATCGTGATGGGCGCCGGCTTGCATGCCGTGCTGCTTTATTTCAGTCTCGGCTTGCGCAGCCTGCGCGACCACACGTTGCCGATCGAACAGGCGCTGGCGCAAAACGATCTGGCCGCGGCGCGCCGGAGCACTGCGCATATCGTCAGCCGCGATACCGGGCAGGCCGATGCCTCCGATCTTGCCAAGGCCGGTGTCGAGTCGCTGCTGGAAAACGGCAACGATGCGGTGTTTGGCACATTGTTCTGGTTCGTCGTCGCAGGCGGTCCGGGCGCCGTACTGTTCAGGCTGGCGAATACGCTCGATGCGATGTGGGGCTACCGTACGCCGCGTTATCTCGCTTTCGGCTGCGTTGCGGCGCGCATCGATGACGTGCTGAACTGGGTTCCCGCCCGGCTGACCGCATTGTCGTACGCGCTGCTCGGCAATACCGGATCGGCCTGGCATTGCTGGCGTACGCAGGCGCCGCAATGGTCGAGCCCGAATGCCGGTCCGGTCATGGCATCCGGCGCCGGGGCATTGGGACTTGCCCTCGGCGGAGCCGCTTCCTACGATGGCGTCGTCGAAAACCGGCCGCCGCTGGGAACCGGCCGCATCGCGACGGCGTCCGATATCAGCCGGGCCTGGCGTCTGGTGGCGGGCACGACCGCGCTGTGGGTCGGCGTAGTGATCGTTATTGCCGCATTCAAATGGCTTCTGGAAAGGAGTATGCATGCTTGAGCACGGCGGCAACCTGCGCGATGCGGTCATCCGTTTCGGCCGGCCGCGTGAAGACTGGCTGGATCTTTCCACCGGCATCAATCCGCAGCCGTATCCGGCTCCCGCTTTGGGCGCCGATGCATGGCATCGTTTGCCGGAAGCCGATCCGGAACTGGCTATCGCGGCCCGGGAATATTACAACGCGCCGCAGATATTGCCGGTGGCGGGAACGCAAGCGGCAATTCAGGCATTGCCGCGTCTGCGGCCGCGGTCGCGTGTCGTGGTAGCGGCCCCCGCTTATGCCGAACATGCGCATCGCTGGGCGCAGGCGGGGCATGCGATGCGCGAAGTTCCTTACGAAGAACTGGATGCCGCCGTCGCCGATTGCGATGTGATGGTGATCTGCAATCCCAACAATCCCACCGGCGCGACGATCGCGCCCGAAGTGCTGCTGGCCTGGGCCGCGCAACTGGCGTCGCGCGGCGGCTGGCTGGTGATCGACGAAGCGTTCGGCGACACTACGCCGCAGATGAGCGTGGCGGCGTGGTCGGATCGTGCCGGTTTGATCGTGTTGCGTTCGGTCGGCAAGTTTTTCGGCCTGGCCGGATTGCGGCTCGGATTTGTCGCCGCGCATCCGCAGCTCCTGAAAGAATTGGCCGATATGCTCGGTCCGTGGACCGTGAGCGGGCCGGCGCAGGATATCGGACGCGCAGCCTTGGCCGATCGCTGCTGGCAAGCATCGATGCGCATCCATCTTCTGCAAAGCGGCGAGCGTTTGCATGCGTTATTGGCTCGTCATGGAATCAGCGCAAGCGGCAGCGCACTCTATCAATGGTGGCCCGAGCAACAAGCCCAGGCATTCCGGCAGCACATGGCGCAACGCGGAATCTGGGTGCGCTTGTTTGCCGATGGAGCGCGCGGCATAAGACTGGGTCTGCCGCCGGACGAAGCCGGCTGGCAGCGGCTGGAACAGGCTTTTCTGGAAAGGAAACAATGAAACGCTATTTATTTCTCGCGGCATGGCTGTTCGCCTCTCATGCAACGGCCGTCATCAGCATGCGCGACGACAACGGCAACACGGTCGTCTTGCAGCGGCCCGCTCAACGCATCGTCAGCCTGGCGCCGCACGTCACCGAACTCGTGTTTGCAGCAGGCGCCGGCGATCATCTTGTGGGCACGGTCAGCTACAGCGATTACCCGCCGGCCGCAAGCAGCATTCCGCGAATCGGCGACAACCGCCAGATCGACATGGAGCGCCTGATCGCGCTCAAGCCCGACTTGCTGGTGGTCTGGCTGCACGGCAATGCCGAGCGTCAACTGGAACCATTGCGCAAACTGGGTATTCCGCTGTTCTACAGCGAACCGCACAAGCTCGAAGATATTCCCGACACCCTGATCCGCATGGGACAGCTGTTCGGCACCGAATCCCGGGCACTGCAAAGCGCCACGGAACTGCGCCGGAAATTGGCCGGCCTTGCCGCGCAATACGGCAATCGTCCTCCGGTGCGCGTGTTCTATCAGGTGTGGGACCGGCCGCTCTATACGCTGAACGGCCGCCATATCGTCAGCGATGCGATCCGCCTGTGCGGCGGCGAAAATGTTTTCGCAAAACTGCCGGTCACGGCGCCCGCAGTCGACATCGAATCGGTTCTTCTCGAAAATCCCGAGGTCGTGATCACCGGCGACCGGCGCAACAAGTCGGCGAACGGACTCGATATCTGGAAACCGTATTCCACATTGCTGGCGGTGCGTCGCGACAATCTGTTTTCGCTGGATGCGGATCTTCTGAATCGCCCCGGCCCTCGCATCATCGACGGCGCCGCCGCCCTGTGTGAAAAACTCGAACAGGCCCGCAGCCGCCGGGGCGATCGCCGATGAGCCATTATCAACGGATTGCCTGCCTGTGCACCGAGGCCGTGGAAACCTTGTATGCGCTCGGCGCCGAGGATTCGATCGCCGGCATTTCCGGATTCACTACGCGTCCGGCGAGGGCGCGCACCGAGAAGCCGAAGATCAGCGGTTTCTCTTCCTCGAGGCTGGAGCGTATCCTTGCCGTCAAGCCTGACCTGGTCATCGGTTTTTCGAACATGCAGGCGGAAATCTGCCGCGACCTTGCTGCCGCCGGAGTTGAAATCCACCTGTTCAATCAACGCGATGTCGCCGGCATTTTCCGGATGATCCAAGTGCTGGCATCGCTGGTGGAACGGCAGAAGGAAGGGCGGCAGTTGGTAGCCGATTTGCAGGCGCGCGTCGATGCCGCTCGCGCACAGGCACGGCAATGGCAAAACCGCCCGAGGATTTATTTTGAAGAGTGGAATGATCCGCTGATCAGCGGAATCGGCTGGGTATCGGAACTGATCCAGATTGCCGGGGGCGACGATATATTTGCCGAGCTGGCATCGCAGCCGGGCGCCAAACAGCGGATCATCGCCGATCCGCTCGAAGTGGTGCGGCGCGCACCGGATATCATTATCGGTTCATGGTGCGGCAAGAAATTTCAACCGGAAACACTGTGCGCCCGGCCCGGCTGGGACGCGATTCCCGCCGTGAAAAACGGCATGGTCGCCGAAATAAAATCAGCCGATATCCTGTCGTCCGGTCCTGCGGCAATCACCGAAGGCCTGAGCCGGATCACCGCACTGATAGCCCGCTGGCAGGACCGGAACCGCGCATGAGTTTCCCATTCCATACCTTGATGGTGCAGGGCACCACTTCCGATGCCGGGAAAAGCACGGTGGTCGCGGCGCTATGCCGTTTGCTGGCGCGGCAGGGTGTCAGGGTCGTTCCGTTCAAGCCGCAAAACATGGCGTTGAATAGTGCGGTGACGTCGGATGGCGGCGAAATCGGCCGGGCCCAGGCATTGCAGGCGCAAGCGGCCGGACTGGCGCCGCACACCGACATGAACCCGGTCTTGCTCAAGCCGTCCAGCGACACCGGGGCGCAAGTCATCATCCACGGCAAGGTGCGCACCGACATGAATGCGCGCGACTATCATCAGTACAAGCCGATCGCGATGCAGGCGGTGCTGGCTTCGTACCAACGGCTCGTAGCGGGCCATGAGGCAGTCATCGTCGAAGGCGCCGGCAGTCCGGCCGAGATCAATCTGCGCGACCGCGATATCGCCAACATGGGTTTTGCCGAAGCGGTCGATTGCCCGGTGATTCTGGTTGCCGACATCGATCGCGGCGGCGTGTTTGCCCATATCGTGGGGACGCTGGCCTGTCTTTCCGATAGCGAGCGCAAGCGCATCGTCGGCTTCGTCATCAATCGTTTTCGCGGCGATATCGGCCTGCTGGAACCGGGGCTGCAATGGCTGCGGCAGCAAACCGGGAAACCGGTGCTGGCGGTGCTGCCTTATCTGCACGGCCTGTTCCTGGATGCCGAAGATGCGATTCAGCCGGCGCAAAACGGGAGCGGATCATTTCGCGTCGTGGTGCCGGTGCTGCCGAGAATCAGCAACCATACCGACTTCGACGCGTTGCGCGCGCACCCCGATGTGGACTTGCGGTTCATCGGGCCGGGCCAGGCGATTCCGCCGGCCGATCTGATCGTTCTGCCCGGCAGCAAAAGCACGCGGGACGATCTGGCATGGCTGATCGAACACGGCTGGCGGGAAGCGCTGGCGAAACATCTGCGTTACGGCGGCAAGGTCATCGGCATATGCGGCGGTTTCCAGATGCTGGGGAAAACCGTTGTCGATCCGCACGGGATCGAGGGCGCGCCGGGCGTGTCGCAGGGATTGGGCTTGCTCGACATCGATACCGAGCTGACGCAGGATAAACGCTTGCTGCAAGTCAGCGGCCGTTGCGCTTTTGCGGATGCGGCGGTCAGCGGTTACGAAATCCATATGGGAATATCGCACGGCGCTGCATTGACCAATCCGGTTTTTCATATCGGCGATCGTCCCGAAGGCGCGCGCTCGGCGGACGATCAAATCATGGGCACCTATTTGCATGGCCTGTTCGATACGCCGCAAGCCTTTGCGGCAATACTGCGCTGGGCGGGGCTGGCAAGCGAAGCCGTAGTCGATTTATCCCGATTGCGCGAACAAAGCCTCGACCGTATAGCCGATGCGGCGCAGCCGCTGGCGGATGCGCTTGCAGCGATCGGACGGGATACTGCCATGCCATCGAAATGGATCGTGAAATGAATCCGCATCAATTTTCCGAGCTCGAAATCGATGCGGTATACCGCGCGATCCGGGAGCGCCGCGACATGCGGCATTTTGAATCCACACCGATCGAACCGGAGCAGCTCGCGCGTCTGATAGAAGCCGCTCACTTGGGGCCCAGCGTCGGCTTCATGCAGCCGTGGCGCTTCATTCGCATCGTGAATCCGGAACTTCGGCGGAAAATACACGGGCATGTAGAGGAGGAACGCATCCTTACTGCACAGGCATTAAGCCAGCGTTCCGACGAATTCATGAAACTGAAGGTCGAGGGAATTCTTGCCTGCGCCGAATTGCTGGTCGTCGGCCTGATCGACAAGCGCGACGCCTATGTATTCGGCCGGCGCACCATGCCTGAAATGGATCTGGCATCCGCCTCCTGCGCGATCCAGAATTTCTGGCTGGCGGCGCGTGCCGAAGGCATCGGCGTCGGCTGGGTATCGATATTCGATCCTGTCCAGCTGCGCCGGTTATGCAATATGCCTGACGGCAGTCAGCCCATCGCGATTCTATGCGTCGGCCACGTAAAGGAATTTTATCCCAGGCCGATGCTTGAGACGACAGGCTGGGATCGCCGCCGTGCATTGAATGAAATCGTCTACGAAGATGGTTGGGGCGGCGCCGATGGTAATTCCCTGCCGTGCAACAAGGAAAATTCATGAGAACCCATGTCAGGCACGTGCTGGTCTGCACCGGACCCCGTTGCGATGTCGATGGCGTACCGGCTCATGCGATGTTCCGCCGATTGGGCGAAATGATCGACGCGCGGCCGGATATCAAAGTCAAGCGCACCAGGGCGCAATGCTTCATGGTGTGCAAGGAAGCGCCGATCATGGTGGTCTATCCCGAGGGAGTCTGGTATCACCGCGTGGACGAGAAAGCGCTTGAACGCATCGTGACCGAACATCTGGAGGGCGGACGGGAAGTCTCCGAACTGGTTTTCCATCGCTTGCTGGAAGGCGACGTCTGTCCGGCGGAAAATACCGAAGGGTGCGATCAGGACGACCTCGTCTGATCACGCCCATGATTTGTCAGCGCGGCCACAGCACCATCTGCGTACAGCGAAACAAGGCAATCGTCTTGCCGGCGGCAGTCACTGTCGCATCCCATACCTGCGTCGTCCTGCCGAGGTGAACCGGGGTCGCACGGCATTCGATCATGCCGTCGCGCGCCGTCCCCAGATGATTGCTTTTCAGTTCTATCGTGGTAAAGCCCTTTGCCCCTTCCGGCAGATGCGCGATGCAGCCATAGCCGCAACAGGTGTCGGCCAGCATCACGACCGATGCCGCGTGCAGATAGCCGTTCGGTGCGAGATGATGCGGTTTTATTGTCAATCTGGCATGAATGCTGTCGGCTTCCACCGCCAGCACTTCGACGCCGAGCAAATCGGGCAAAGTGCCTTTCTGGCGGCTATGGAAATGGGCGGGAGTGAGGGTGATGGCTGGCATGAGAGGTTTGCCCTTGAGAGTGGTCATGCTATTCTTGCACAAAAAATACCAAAAGCAGACCCGCATTGATTCAGCAGCGGTTTTCATTCGACAGGGGAAAACATGCCAGTTATCGTCATCGCAAATCCGAAGGGCGGCGTCGGCAAGAGCACCATCGCAACCAATCTTGCCGGCTATTTTTCCAGGCAGGGCCACAACGTGATGCTGGGCGACATCGATGCGCAGCAATCGTCGCGTTCGTGGCTTTCGCTGCGGCCCGGGTCCTTGCCGCCGATCAAGGCATGGGAAATCAACGGCGGCCATGTCGCGAAACCGCCGAAAGGCACCACGCACATGGTGCTGGATACGCCGGCCGGTTTCGACGGCAGGCATCTGGATGAAGCGCTGAAAATCGCCGACAAGGTGATTGTGCCGCTGCAGCCTTCGATGTTCGATATTCTGGCGACCCAATCCTTCCTGCAAAAACTGATCGGCCGGCGCGGCAAGTCCGGTCTGGGCGTCATCGGCATGCGGGTGAACGTCCGTACTCGCGCCGCAGACCAGCTCGCGCATTATGTGAGCAATCTGGAACTGCCGGTGCTGGGCTATTTGCGCGACACCCAGAATTACGTGCAGCTCGCCGCGCTCGGCGCCACGCTGTGGGATGTCGCGCCGTCGCGGGTCGAGAAGGATATCGCGCAGTGGGAGCAACTGATCGATTGGGTAGGGAAGTGATTACTGGATCGGATTGATCGATGGGTTCTGGCAGGCTGTTGAAAAACGTGGCTGACAGGACCAGTCAATTAATCGGGAGCTGTTTATACTGGTATCAACGGAAACCGTTCGTCTCCGTATCAAGGGAAACCGTTCATCCTGAGTGGCTCAAGGCCAGCCACCAACTCGAGGGCCAGCCACCAACTCGAGGGCCAGCCACCAACTCCAGGGTCAGCCACCAACTCCGTTCGTCCTGAGTAGCGCAGCGTATCGAAGGATATCCAGAAACAATCAGTCCTTCGATACGCTTCCTTCGATACGCCGCTCCGCGGCTACTCAGGGCGAACGGAGCTATTCAGGACGAACGGAGCTATTCAGGACGAATGGAGCTATTCAGGACGAATGGAGCTATTCAGGACGAATGGCCATCAGCTAATTGTGTCCTGCCAGCCCATTTCTCAAAACCCGTTAGATTTCCAGATTGTCGATCAGCCGCGTGACGCCGAGTTTGGCGGCGGCCAGCACCACCAGCGGTTCGCCTTGCGCCAGATCGCCTGCGGAAGGTGGTTGCAGATCGACGCGCTTGCGGATCGAAATGTAATCCGGTTTCCATCCCCGTTCGACGAGTTTCGTCATCGCTTTCTTTTCGAGATTGAAGATGTCGAGCTGTCCGGAGCGCACTTCGTTTGCGACTTCATTCAAAGTCCGGAACAACGCTGGCGCTTCGGCACGTTCTTCAGCCGACAGGTACATATTGCGCGACGAGAGCGCCAGGCCGTCTTCGGCGCGATAGGTCTCGGCCGCGATGATCTCGGTGGGCAATGCAAACTGCCGCGACATGTTCCGCACGATCATCAGTTGCTGGTAATCCTTTTTGCCGAATACGGCGACGCGCGGTCCCACGCAGGAAAACAGCTTGACGACGACGGTGGTGACGCCGGCAAAGAAACCGGGCCTGAATTCGCCTTCCAGCGTATTGCCCAGATCGTCCGGCGGACGCACGCGGAATTCCTGCGGTTCCGGATACAGATCCTTTTCGGTCGGCGCGAACAGCACATAGACGCCTTCCTTCTCGAGCTTTTCGACATCGGCCTGGAAAGTGCGGGGGTATTTGTCGAAATCCTCGTTCGGACCGAATTGCAGCCGATTGACGAAAATCGATGCGACCACCGGGTCGCCGTGCTTGCGCGCCAGCCGCATCAGCGACAGATGTCCTTCGTGCAGATTGCCCATCGTCGGCACGAAGGCCGTGCGCAGTTGTCCGCGCAGCTGATCGCGCAATTCATCGATGGAAGAGATGATTTTCATGGTCCGGCCTTAAATCGTAATGTCTCGCGCTGCCTGGAGCGCCTTTGAATAATGCAGCGGCAGATGACGGCCGCGAATAAATGGAAACAGATCGGATCAGCTCGGCGAGTAGGACAGCCGCACGTAAATCGGCGCGAATGCTTCGGCCTGCGTGATTTCGATCAACGTTTCTTTCGCCAGTTCCAGCAGCGCGATGAAATTGACCACCAATACCGGCACGCCGCGCGACGGATCGAACAGATCGGCGAATTCGACGAATTTGGCCGATTGCAGGCGGCGGAGGATGCCGGTCATGTGCTCGCGCACCGACAATTCTTCGCGGCTGATGGTGTGATGCGCAGTAAGTTTTGCACGCTTGAGCACATCGGCCCATGCGCCTTGCAGATCGACCACGTTGACTTCCGGCCAGCGCGCCACCATGCTTTGCTCGATGAAAATCTGGGTGCGCACGTAATCGCGTCCGAGCTGCGGCAGCGTATCGATCTGATAAGCAGCGAGTTTCATCTGTTCGTATTCGAGCAGGCGGCGCACCAGTTCGGCGCGCGGATCGCCTGCCTCTTCGCCGGTGTCGGCTTTTTTGACCGGCAGCAGCATGCGCGACTTGATCTCGATCAGCATCGCTGCCATCAATAGATATTCCGCCGCCAGCTCCAGGTTATGCACGCGGATCTGCTCGACGTATTCCAGGTATTGCAGCGTTACCTGCGCCATCGGAATGTCGAGGATGTTGAAGTTCTGCTTGCGGATCAGATACAGCAGCAAATCGAGCGGACCTTCGAACGCTTCCAGAAAGATTTCCAGCGCATCCGGCGGAATGTACAGATCGGTCGGCATCCGGAACAGCGGTTCGCCATACAGCTTGGCGAACGCGACGCCATCGATCACGTCCGGCGTCGAATCGGGCTGTCCCGCCAGCGCCAGTGCATCGGACGGCAAATCCGAACCCGCTTTATGTCTCGTGGCCACGATCGATCAGTTCTTGTTCTGGTATACGTAGGCTTGCTGATTGACTCGCGAATTTCTTGCCCGTTCCTGGGTGTCGAGATCGACCGGCTGCTTGTCCCACAGCAGCGCGCGGCCTGCACGCTGCTGTTCTTCCAGATCGGGATTCTTCTGCTTCAGTTCGTTGATGAATTGCGTGATCTCGGATTCGTAGCGCTGGAATTGCTTGGTGAATTTCATGAGTTGATTGATAACAATATAGGGAATTAGCCGCTATTTTACCTTGTCTTATGCATTATTCCGCCAAAGGAAATCAGATGAAAGCATTGAGCCGCGCCATTCTCGCGTTCGGATGCGCATTTCTGCTGACGGCCTGCGACAGGCAGGGCCGCCCGATTGAGGAATTCGGGCTGGAAAAGCTGGCCAGGGGCATTTCAACCGAGTCCGACGTGCGCATGGCGATGGGGCAGCCCGACACCGTCTGGGAAGAGGAGGACGGTACCCGCAGCCTTGAATATCCGAAAGGACCGATGGGGCATCGGACCTGGTTCTTTACCATCGGCAAGGATGGCAAGCTGCAGGATTACAGGCAGGTGCTGACCGAAGAGAATTTCGCCGGCATCAAACCCGGCATGAGCAAGGATTCGGTGCGCCGGATGCTGGGCAGGCCGCGCAGCGTCGTGCAGTTCCGGCTCAAGAATGAGGAGGTATGGGATTGGCTGTATCTGGAGCCGGCCAGCACGCGGCGCCTGTTCAATGTGCATTTCGACATCGATAGCGGCAAGGTCATGCGTACTTCTTCCTCCGACGATGCGCAGGCCGGTTCCTGAGCTTGCGCAAAACGAGAGTCTCTAACACAATGAAGCGATGGTATTGGCGCGTGCAATTGCGGCAGGCAGATCATCAAGACAGTTTGATGGATCCAGGCGCTCGATAAAACCGCTTCGCTGCATCAGGCTCAGCGGTTGATGATTCGGTCCGCACAGGATCAATTGGCCGCCATGTTTCTCCAGCGATTTGCGTATCGTTTCCAGTCCATCCAGGCCTGTGACATCGAGATTGATCAATTGATGCAGTTCCAGAATCATGGCCTTGGGCGGCGCCTCGTCCGGATCGATCAGTCCTTCGAGCTTGCCGACCGCGCCGAAAAACAGCGATCCGAAAATCGAATAGGCGGACACGCCGGGCAGCAACGGCTGCTGCAGCATACCGGGCGGTATCGCTTCAATCCGGGTCAGGCTGGAGATGCGGTAAATGAAGAATACGCACGCCAGCACCAGTCCCACTTCGACCGCGACGGTCAAATCGACAATCACGGTCAGCAAAAATGTCGCGACCATCAAAATCCGGTAATTCACCGAAAACTGCCTGAGACGCATGAATTCGTGCCACTCGCCCATATGAAATGCGACGAAGAGCAGGATCGCTGCCAGCGCCGCCAGCGGGACATTCGTGGCCAGCGGCGCTGCGATCAGCACGATGATGAACAGTGTCACTGCATGCAGCATGCCCGCCACCGGAGACACGGCGCCGGCCCGTATGTTGGTCACGGTACGTGCGATGGTGCCGGTTGCAGGCAGGCCGCCGAAAAACGGTGTAATGAAATTGGCGATCCCCTGCGCCATCAATTCCTGATTCGGATCATGGCGATCGCCGATGATGTTATCGGCGACGCGCGCACATAACAGCGATTCGATCGCTCCCAGCAGCGCAATTGTCAGTGTTGGTGCGAACAGTTGCTTCACCAGGCCCCAGGTGAATAAAGGCAGCGTGAAATTCGGCAGTCCTTGCGGAACGCCGCCGAATTTGCTTCCGATGGTTTCTAGCGGCAGATCGAATGCGCTTACGGCCATTGTAGCCAGCACCAGCACGACGATGGTGCCCGGCACAGCGCGCAGCAAGCGGACAATGCGGCGCTTTCCATGTTGCTTCAACCAGCCGGAATCATCCGGCCCGGCCTGAAACAATCGAGGCCAGCTGAAGATGATGATGAGCGAGACGATGGCCACGGCAAGCGCCGCCGGATTTACGGTGTACGCATTGATTGCAAGTACCTTGATCTGCGCAAAGAAATCGCCAGGCATCCTGTCGATTTTCAGGCCAAAGAAATCCTTCATTTGCGATAGGGCGATCAATGCCGCGATGCCGTTCGTGAAACCGATCACGATGGGAACCGGTATGTAGCGAATAATCGACCCGAACCGGAATGCTCCCATCGCAAACAGCAATATTCCCGCGAAAATCGTCGAGATCAGCAGATTGGCCAGGCCGTATTTTTCAATGATGCCGTAGATGACGACGATGAAGGCGCCTGCCGGTCCGCCGATCTGGACGCGCGAACCACCCAAGGCGGAAACCAGGAAGCCTGCGATGATTGCCGTAAAGATCCCGGCTTCCGGCTTGACGCCAGACGCAATCGCAAAGGCCATTGCCAACGGCAGCGCCACCACGGCGACGGTCAGGCCGGCAGTCAAATCCCGGAAGAATTTGCTGCTGTCATAGTTTTTCAGGTCGGCGAACAAATGCGGCCGGAATTTGAACCTCAAGTAGTTCATGCCATCCAAATTCATGGTTGCTTCAGGATAGTATTGTGCGCCTCATGGCAAAAGCCTCCAAGCAGAACAACAGCAGCCGTTGCGTTTGCCATACTCCCCATCAAAGGGAAATTTCATGCTCCCGCCTGCTGCGACAGCAGCTATCGAGGAGGAGAGGTGATGGGACCGGAAGCCGTCAATGCCGTAACAACCGGCGCATGACGATCGGAGCCGGCTCCAGCGGATTGGCATGCGTGTATTCGAGTTCCGGCGCCGGCTCGAAGCCGAACGCTGAATACAGATCAAGCAAACGAGATTGATCGGACCGCACCGCGATGCGCAGCTCGCCGACATCGGAGGCCTGTGCGCCATGGATCACCGCCTCCAGCAGATACTGCGACAGATGATTGCCGCGATAGGCCGGCAGTACGCCCATGCGCAGCACTTCCCAAATGTCCGCATCGGATTCCAGCGGCAGCCAGCGCACCGATCCTGCCGGCACGTCATCGGCCAGCAAGATGAATCCGCCGCCCTCATGCAGATGTTGCGCCACGCCGACTGCCGTCTCGCGATGGCCGCTGGAAGTGACTGCCACCGTGCCGGCCCATGCCGCACGGGTCAGCTCGGCTATCAGCCGGGCATCGTCGAGAGTGGCTTCGCGTACCAGCAGGTTCATAGGGGTGGGAGAAATGGTCCTTGCCGTTCAATGCACCCGCATGCCCGGCTCGGCGCCCGGCCACGGGGTGAGAATATAGATGCCGGGATTGGTTTTTTCATCCGCCGCCGACGCAGCGAGCACCATGCCCTCCGACACGCCGAACTTCATCTTGCGCGGCGCCAGGTTGGCGACCAGCACGGTCAGCTTGCCGATCAGGTCTTCCGGTTTGTAGGCGGACTTGATGCCGGAGAATACATTGCGCATACGGCCTTCTCCGGCATCGAGCGTCAGGCGCAGCAGCTTGTCGGAACCGTCGACCGGTTCGCAATTGACGATCTTCGCGATGCGCAGATCGATTTTGGCGAAGTCGTCGATCTTGATTTCCGGCGCGAGCGCCTCGATCGCGCCGCTGTCCGCTCCTTCTCCCTGCGAGGGTACGGTGTTCGCACCGGCAGGTTGTTCGGATATCTCAAACAAGGCGTCCAGCATTTTCGGATCGACCCGCGTCATCAGATGCGCATAGGCATTCACCTTGTGCCCATGCGGCAATGGTTCATTCACATGCGCCCAAAGCAGCGGCTCTATATTCAATAACGATTCGACTTGTCGGGCCAATTCAGGCAAAACAGGTTTCAGGTAAATCGTCAAAATTCTGAATGCTTCCAGCAAGCGGCTGCAAACTTCCTGAAGGGCGGCGTCCTTGGCCGGATTCTTGGCCAGTTCCCATGGCTTGTTGGCATCGACATACGCATTGATTGCGTCTGCCTGCTCCATGACGGCACGCAAGGCCTTCCCGTATTCGCGGCCTTCATAAAGCGCCCGGATTTCGGATGCCGCATTGCGCAGATTGGAGATGAACGCATCGGAAGGCGTTGCCCATTCCGAGACAATCCGGCCATCGAATTTCTTTGCGATGAAACCCGCCGACCGGCTCGCAATATTGATGTACTTCCCGATCAGGTCGCTGTTGACCCGCGCCACAAAATCATCCGGATTGAAATCCAGATCCTCCACCTTCGCATTCAACTTCGCCGCAATGTAATACCGCAGCCACTCCGGATTCATGCCGATTTCGAGATAGCGCAGCGGCGAAATTCCGGTGCCGCGCGATTTCGACATCTTCTCGCCGCTGACCGTGATGAAGCCGTGCACAAATATATTGTTCGGCACTTTCAATCCGGCGAAATGCAGCATCGCCGGCCAGAACAGCGTATGAAAATAAGTGATGTCCTTGCCGATGAAATGATATTGCTCGGTCGTCGGGTCGGCCATGAACGCATCGTAGTCGCGCCCGTTCTTGTCGAAATAATTTTTCAGCGAGGCCAGGTAGCCGATCGGCGCATCGAGCCAGACGTAAAAATACTTGCCCGGCGCATCCGGGATTTCGATGCCGAAGTAAGGCGCATCGCGGCTGATGTCCCAGTCGCCCAAACCGTTGTCGCCTTCCAGCCATTCCTTCGCCTTGTTTGCGACTTCCGGCTGCAGCCGGTTATCGTCCAGTGCCCATTTGCGCAAAAATTTGACGCACTTCGGATCGGACAGTCTGAAAAAATAATGCTCCGACGATTTCATCACCGGCGTCGCGCCGGTCAATGTCGAGTACGGATTGATCAGATCGGTCGGCGCATAGACCGCGCTGCAGTTTTCGCATGAGTCGCCGTACTGGTCCTTGGTGCCGCATTTCGGGCATTCGCCCTTGATATAGCGGTCCGGCAGGAACATGTTCTTCACCGGGTCGAAGAATTGTTCGACGGTTTTCGTCGTAATCAATTTGGCATCGTCGCGCAGGCGGCGATAAATATCCTGCGACAATTGGTGATTCTCCGGCCCGTCGGTGGAGTGCCAGTTGTCGAACGCAATATGGAAGCCGTCAAGGTATTGCTTGCGGCCGGCGGCGATGCCGGCGACGAATTCCTGCGGCGTGACGCCTGCTTTCTCGGCTGCAATCATGATCGGCGCGCCGTGCGCATCGTCCGCGCCGACGAAATTCACTTCATTGCCCTGCATGCGCTGAAACCGCACCCAGATGTCGGCCTGGATGTATTCCATGATGTGACCGATGTGGAAGGCGCCGTTGGCGTAGGGTAGTGCGGTGGTGACGAATAGCTTGCGGGGCGGTGTGGCGCTCATATGGGTGGTGCTTGATGGATAAAGGTATGATTTTAGCAGTGCGCGGGATTTTTATCGTCCCGATGCCGCTTCCGACGCCGGCAGAAGTTCCATCGCATGCGCCAACGCGGTAAAATACCGGCTTTACATTCACGGCTTTGGCGACCCAAGGCCGTTTTTATTTGCCATGACAGTCCGCACCCGTTTTGCTCCCAGTCCGACCGGTTATCTCCACGTAGGCGGCGCGCGCACCGCGCTCTTTGCCTGGGCCTATGCACGTCGTTTCGGCGGCACCTTCATTTTGCGAATCGAGGATACCGATCTCGAACGCTCGACGCCGGAAGCGGTGCGGGCGATCCTGGATGGAATGCAATGGCTGGGCCTGACCCATGACGAAGGGCCGTTTTATCAGATGCAGCGGATGGATCGTTACCGCGAGGCCATCGGTCAATTGTTGACTGCGGGAATGGCTTACTACTGCTATTCGTCTCCGACCGAAGTCGAAGCGATGCGCGAGCGCCAGCGCGCAGCCGGCGAAAAGCCCCGCTATGACGGTACATGGCGTCCCGAAT
Source organism: Herminiimonas sp. (assembly GCA_028292665.1). Classification (GTDB taxonomy): domain Bacteria; phylum Pseudomonadota; class Gammaproteobacteria; order Burkholderiales; family Burkholderiaceae_D; genus JAQGLW01. The sequence continues at coordinate 5,632 of JAQGLW010000139.1, read as the reverse complement.
CGGGCAAGACATTGCCGCCACCTCCGGAAGGACGCAAACCGGTGGTGCGTTTCAGAAACCCGCCGGATGGCGATGTGACCTGGAACGACCTGGTGAAGGGGCCGATCACCATTTCCAATCGCGAGCTCGACGATCTGGTGATCGCGCGGCCGGACGGCACACCGACTTATAATTTTTGCGTGGCGGTCGACGATTGGGACATGCGGATCACCCATGTGATCCGCGGCGACGATCATGTCAACAATACGCCGCGTCAGATCAACATCCTGCAGGCGCTCGGCGCATCTCTGCCTGAATACGGCCATCTGCCGATGATCCTGGGCACCGACGGCGAAAAGCTGTCCAAGCGCCACGGCGCCGTCAGCGTGATGGATTATCCGGCGCAGGGTTATCTGCCCGAGGCGATGTTGAATTATCTGGCGCGCCTCGGCTGGAGCCACGGCGACGACGAGATATTCTCGGTCGAACAATTCTGCGAATGGTTCGATCTCGATCACCTGTCGAAATCGCCCGCGCAATTCAATCCGGAGAAGCTGGCGTGGCTCAACAATCATTACATCAAGCAGGCCGACAATGCCCGGCTTGAACGCCTGGTCCGGCCGCTGCTGGAAAAAGAGGGCGCACAGTTTGCCGGCGCTCCTGATCTGCAGGCCGTGATTGCATTGATGAAAGAACGCGCCAATACGATCAATGAACTGGCCGCCGCCGCCATGCTGTTCTATCGCGAGCCGGCGCCGGAGCCGGCTTTGCTGGCGCAGCACGTCACCGATGCAGCGAAGCCTGCGCTGGCGCAGTATGCCGAACGATGCAGGACGGTCGCGTGGAACAGGGAGGCATTGTCGGCCATGCTGAAGGAAGTCCTGGCGGCGCACAAGCTGAAGATGCCGCAACTGGCGATGCCGCTGCGTCTGATTATCACCGGGCAATTGCAGACGCCGTCCATCGATGCAGTAATCGAATTGTTCGGCCGCGAAACCGTCCTGGCGCGGCTGGCGAAGTACATCTGAGCGATTGATTCGTTGAACAAAGCCGATGGATCGGGCGGGAGCGCGTTGCAAATATTCGCAAGGGAAACCGCTGCTGTTGCGTTTTATGTACTGCGCAGCGCGATCGGTTCTGATGCAACGAACCAATGACTCCCTACCAAGAGGATAATTTTAAAAAGCCGATTTACATCACGGCAAATTCTTTGCTATACTCTCGCTTCTGCGCAGGGGGTATAGCTCAGCTGGGAGAGCGCTTGCATGGCATGCAAGAGGTCAGCGGTTCGATCCCGCTTACCTCCACCATCAGAACATTATTGATGTGCCGCAGACAGCCACTGAAGTCCGAAAAGCCCTGAGAAATCAGGGCTTTATCTTTTTCTGCTGTCCTCTTTCTTCCGCCTGGTTCCGGCGTGTTCCTGCATTTGCGTGTACCCGTCGGCGTACCCCAAAATGGGTTTGCCGCCATTCTCGATTTCGGGGTACACCGCCATGGGCCTGCTCACTGATCGTCAGATCCAGTCCGCTTCGCATCGTCCCACTGAATATTTCCTTTCTGACGGGGAAGGGCTGTTCCTTAGGGTACGCCCGACTCGTAAGGTATGGATCTACCGCTATAAGCAGGATGGCCGGGAGGTCAAACTCGGTTTGGGGCGGTATCCCGTAGTGTCCTTGGCCGTGGCCCGCCAGAAGGCGCGCCAACTGGCCGAGAAGAGGGCCAATGGCGTTGAACCCAAGCAGGATCGTCGGGCGGCCCAGGAGCGCGAGCGGATTCAGCGGTTGAATACGTTCGAGGCCGTCGCGCGCATCTGGCACGCGCAGGCGAACAAGGACCGGACCTGGTCTAAGCACTATGCCGACAAGGTCATGCGAGCGCTGACGCTACACGTGTTTCCGTGGATCGGGAGACATCCGATGCCATCGATTCTCCAGACCGAGATTGTGCGGTGCCTGCACCGTATCAAGGATCGCGGGAATTTGGAGACCGCACAGCGCGTGAAAGGGTATGTGGTGGACGTGTACCAGTACGCCGCGGATATCGGTGTACTTGAGCGTGGGCAGAATTTCATGACGGGCGCTACAGGTGGATTGCCTGCATCGCGGGCGCGCAGCTATGCCGCTATCACCGACCCCAAGCGCTTGGGCCAACTGGTAAGAGACATCCGGGCATATAAGGGAAACATCATTACGCGCGCAGCCCTGCAGCTTGCTCCGATCGTATTTCAGCGGCCCGGCCAGCTCCGTTTTGCCCATTGGGAGGATATGGATCTTGATGCAGCGATCTGGACTTGCCCACCAGAGAAAATGAAGATCCGTGAGTGGAGAAAGCAAGATACCCGGACGCCACCTCATCTAGTCCCCTTGCCGAGCCAAGCGGTGGAGCTTTTGCGAGATATCCATCCTTTGACCGGACCGATTGGACCGATCTTTCGCAATATGGCAAGGCGTTCGGAAGGCTCTCGCTATATGAGCGAGAATACGGTCAACAGCGCGCTACGTGCGCTGGGCTATGACACGCAAGAGGACATCACTGGCCATGGGTTTCGGGCGACGGCGCGAACCCTGATTCGCGAGTATCTCGGTTGGGACCCGGACGTAATCGAACGGCACCTTGCGCATGGTTCGGACGAAGAACTGGGAGATAGTTACGACAGGGCGACGCTCTTGGAGCAACGGAGATATATGGTCCAGGCTTGGGCGGACTTGCTCGACGCGTTGGCAAAAGGGAAGGTTCCCGCTCCTGTCAGAAAATTTGGCAAGATGACAGCCGATTTCGTCGAAGTTTGAAGAGGGTTGACTGCGGCATGATCGAATTCACCCAGATTACCGAAAAATATCAGCCACCCTATATCGAGAAGCATTTCAGCTCTCTTGAAGGGCTACACATGTTCTCGGTCCAATTCTTCAAAGACGTCGCAGAGATTTATGATGTGCTCACACGGATGCGCAACGTCGAGCGTAATCCAACCGGATATTCGATCGATGACGCGCCTATCCTCGGGCTCCTCGTCCGCATCTGCAAGCTCCTCAAAGAATGCGTGAAGTATCACGATCAGGATAACGCCGAGGTTATCGCGATCTTCGAGCGCCCGCTCATCGAAGCGACGACGATCGCCAGCTATCTGATGCTGAGCGACGTCGCCGCGATCGAGGATTACCGTAAGTGTTCTTACAAGGATCGACTCAGGGTTCTCAGGGAATTGGAGAGCGGATCAGCCTTCTTTGACACGAAGGCGGGGAAGCGTTTGCTCGCCGCCGTCAAAGATAAGATGGATTTTGAAGGCCTGACCAAGGACGACTTTGCGGAACAGAAGAAAAATAAATGGCGGCTACAGGGCAAAAGCTTCCGGGACATTTTCGCCGAGATCGAACACGACGATCTCTATCCAGCCACCTATGGGATGATGTCTGAATCAATCCACGGCTCTTGGAACGAGTCTATGGATTGGGGATTGGTGCGCAATGATGAAGGGACATTCTCCGCCTTCACCGACTACCATCCCGCTGACATCAGGTACGTGACGCCGATTGTAAATTTTACGATCAAGTCTTTCCGGCTGTGGCTCCAACGTATCGACTTATATGATGATAATTTCAAAGGTATGATGGACTGGATTGAGCGGGTGAATACCCGTTTGTTCCACTCATTTGATGGCCTGTATGACGGTGAGTACGATGCCAAAAAAACCAAGGAGTCTTAACCGGACTTTTCCGATTTAGCCTGTTCGCCTCTGTCCTCGGTGGCATGGAATGTAAGGTCGAACACCCTTTGTCCGGTTCCTTGAATCGTGCACTTTGCTTCGTGTAGAGCTGACACGGGCTGGAAGAACCGGAGAAAATGTTGAGCGGCCGCGAAGGCGGACCGAGGTGTCACCTTCGTTCCCGGCATATCGATGTTGACTTGGTGTTCGCGGTCGAACGCTTCTTCTGGAATAAAAAGGGTGGGGTCATTCTCCCTCTTCTACGTTCCCGCACCCAAGATCTCGACTGGCCCGTGAACTCGAGCAACGATATCGGGCAGGCAGGTCAGTACTTGATGCGACGTGAGAGAGGTATCGATACAGCGTCTCCGCATGACGTCGTGCAACGGTTGATTGCATCGAAGGATGTCGATGAGTGGCATGCGGCTTGTACATGGTCAGGACACTTGATCGCGAATACATGAAAAATATGTACTCCGACGACAATATTCATTCCATCTCCAAACTGCTCGGGGCCGACTTTATCTCGACACTTCACGAGGCACGCATCGGAGTGGACTTCGACGCTGCCGCGGATCAACACTTTTCTTCAATTTGGAATGCCTCTGAGCCGCTCAAAATCGCAGCGATGATGGAGGCACACCGGATTCTCACTCTCCGGAGTGCTATTGATGAAGCCGATTCAATCGACCTAGGATCGAACAAGGACAGTCTTGCTCTCATTGTGCACGGAACGTGGGCGGCGGGTGTTGATTGGTGGATGCCCGAAAACTGTCGGGCTTGGTCAGACACGGGCAGATATATAAACTTGGCTGTCACGCAGGGGCACGGGTTCGAGTCCTCCGTCTCCGCCAGTCGATGGTTAAAAACCCCGTAGAATCAATGTTCTACGGGGTTTTTGTTTTTTGCGACCTACAAATCAACCATCAAAATTGCACCGGCTTTTACAAGCCGTTAGCGGTACATTCCGGAATACGTACGGGGCGATGCGGGTCAGCGGACCCGTCAAAGAGGGCTACTTTTATGAGCCCTTCGCACGCTAACAGAAGTTTCTGCTGACGGTCTGCGAGTCACGACCTTACCTCGCTTTTGTGTTGCCATGCGCCCAATACGTTTGTCGCTGCACACGACCGGACAAGACGATTGTCGCCGCCCACAAACTTGACAATAGCGGTGACATCCTGACCACTATCTGGGTGCATATGCGTCGGCGCGAACCGCTCTTTTCAATCAGTTGTACTCTTCCACACGAACGGCCGCTCATCCGGCAGTTTCAGACTGTCGCTAGCTCGTCGAGTGTATGCCATGTGCGATGCATCGGAGGTACGGTGACCTTGGATGGCCCAAGTATTCAGAAAATTGTGATGAGCACAGTATCGAGCGATTCCATGGCGAACGCACAGACGACAATGCGGGACCGGCCCAAACGGGTTGGCCAGTCCTCCACTTGTTCGAGTCAGCGCGAGCCTGCAGAACTTACGTCGTAGATCCAGGCTTGATCTCGCCCGCGGAGGCTACTGAATTTGCGCCAGCGGGTGGTAAAGGACGTGGCGTACGATTTTCATCGGTTGCGACGAAGGTGAGCGTCGCCTCAGTCACCTTAACTACGTCCGCTGCCATACCCATGCATTGAGCAAAGACCTCCACGTTGACCGTGACCGATGTCCGGCCTTCACGGTTCTTTCCTTGCACCAACAGTTCACTGGCTGGCCTGAATCAAATGTATCGAAGGAGAATAATCATGGACAGGAGACAGTTCATTTTGACCACCAGCGCAGTGCTCGCGGGGAGCGGTATGGGGCTGGCCGGCTGCACGACCACCCCCCGAGATCCGGATCGGCTTCTTCGGAAGATGCCGGTAAGCGCCGCTCCATCAATGCCGATGTCGATTCGACGCTCGCGCGCCTGCACACCACCGCCAACGGTTCGCGCGAACTCGTCGCGAAA
>JAQGLW010000130.1 GCA_028292665.1 Herminiimonas sp. | reverse complement strand
TATATTTATAATTCCATCAGGAGACATCCATGAAACTCAAAACCCTGCTATTGGCATTGACCGCTGCCGCCGTCGTCACCGGAAATGCATTTGCTCAAACACCGATCGTCATCAAGTTCAGTCACGTCGTCGCAAATGACACGCCGAAAGGCAAGGCGGCCGACCGCTTCAAGGAGCTGGCTGAAAAAGCGACCAAAGGCCGCGTCAAGGTAGAAGTCTACCCAAACAGCACGCTATACAAGGATAAGGAAGAACTGGAAGCGCTGCAACTGGGCGCTGTGCAGATGCTGGCGCCGTCGCTGGCCAAGTTCGGTCCGCTCGGCGTGAAAGAATTCGAAGTGTTCGACCTGCCGTATATTTTTCCGTCCAAGGATGTGCTGTACCGCGTTACTGAAGGCCCGGTCGGCAAGGACCTGTTCAAGAAGCTGGAATCGAAAGGCATCACCGGACTGGCTTACTGGGACAACGGTTTCAAGGTGATGTCGTCGAACAAGCCGATGCATGTTCCGGCCGACTTCAAAGGCATGAAGATGCGCATCCAGTCATCCAAGGTGCTCGATGCGCAGATGCGCGCACTCGGCGCCAATCCGCAGGTGCTGGCTTTCTCCGAGGTATACCAGGCATTGCAGACCGGCGTGGTCGACGGCACTGAAAATCCGCCATCGAATCTCTATACCCAGAAGATGCACGAAGTGCAAAAACATGTGACATTGTCGGATCACGGTTATCTCGGTTATGCTGTGATCGTCAACAAGAAATTCTGGGACGGCCTGCCTGCCGATATCCGCACCGCGCTTGACGGCGCGATGAAGGATGCCACCAAGTACGCCAACGCGATCGCGCAACAGGAAAACGACAAGGCAATGGAAGCGGTCAGGAAATCCGGCAAGACCACGATCTATTCACTGACCCCCGGCGAAAAAGCCGAATGGCGCAAGGTGCTGCTGCCGGTGCAGAAAGAGATGGAAGGCCGTATCGGCAAGGACGTGATTACGGCAGTCAACAAGGAAGCGGCAGCGCTGGGTTACAAATAAAAAAGGCGACCCGATGAACATGCGGCTTGCAGGCCGCATGTTCATCAGAGGTTTTTCGAGGAGGAGACGGCTTGCGCCGTGCCTCCGTCATACACGGAGATTCAATGAAATTCCTCGATCATCTCGAAGAGTGGCTGATCGCCACTCTGATGGCGCTTGCGACCATCGTCGTTTTCATCGCGGTCGTGCATCGCTACGCGTCCGGCCTGGCCATTCCGGTCGTGCAGGATGCACTCATCAAAATCAATACCAGCTGGGCGCAGGAAATAACCATCTACATGTTCATCTGGATGGCGAAGTTCGGCGCTGCCTACGGCGTGCGTACCGGCATTCACGTCGGCGTCGATGTGCTGGTCAACCGGATGAATACGCCGTGGCGCAATAAATTCATCGTGATCGGTTTGCTCGCCGGCGCACTATTCACCGGCATCGTCGGTACCCTTGGTGCGAAATTCGTTTACGAACTCAGTCACACCACCAGCACGTCCGAAGTGCTGGAAATTCCGATGTGGATGGTCTATTCGGCCGTTCCGCTCGGTTCGTATCTGATGTGTTTCCGTTTCCTGCAGGTGGCCTGGACTTTCCTGAAGACCGGAGAATTGCCGAAGCATGACCATGCGCATGTCGAAGGTCTCGAAGCGGAAAAAGAAGATATCGCAGGAGCCAAAATATGAACGCGCTGATTATCTTCGTTTTGCTGTTCGTCCTGATGCTGACGGGCATGCCGATCTCGATTTCGCTGGGCCTGACCGTCCTGACGTTCCTGTTCGCGCTGACCAACGTACCGGTCGAATCGGTCGCGCTGAAGCTGTTCACCGGTCTCGAGCATTTCGAGATCATGGCGATCCCGTTCTTTATCCTGGCCGGTAATTTCCTGACGCATGGCGGCGTCGCGCGGCGCATGATCAACTTCGCCAGCTCGATGGTCGGCCACTGGCACGGCGGCCTGGCGCTGGCGGGTGTGATGGCGTGCGCACTGTTTGCCGCGGTGTCCGGCTCCAGTCCCGCGACGGTCGTCGCGATCGGCTCCATCATCATGCCGGCGATGGTCAAGCAAGGTTATCCGAAAGGTTTCGGCGCCGGCGTGATCACTACGTCGGGCGCGCTCGGCATCCTGATTCCGCCGTCGATCGTGATGGTGATGTATTCGGTATCGACCAATACGTCGGTCGGAAAACTGTTCATGGCCGGTGTGATTCCAGGCTTGCTGCTCGCGTTTTTCCTGGGCCTGACGACCTGGTACCGCGCGCGCAAGTACAATTATCCGCGCCTGCGGAAGGCTACCTGGAAAGAGCGTTTCACAGCCTTTCGCAAAAGCGCCTGGGGCTTGCTGCTGATCGTGATCGTGATGGGCGGCATTTATACCGGGATCTTCACGCCGACCGAAGCGGCGGCGATGTCGGCAGTCTATGCGTTCATCGTTGCGGTCTTTGTCTACAAGGACATGGGCCTCAAGCAGGTGCCAAAAGTACTGCTCGACTCCGCCTCGATGTCCGCAATGCTGCTCTATATCATCACCAACGCAGTGCTGTTCTCGTTCCTGATGACCAGTGAAAACATTCCGCAGGCGATGGCCGGATGGATCATGGACAAGGGTTTCGGCATCATCACCTTTCTGCTGGTGGTCAACATATTGCTGCTGCTGGCCGGCAATGTGATGGAGCCGTCGTCGATTGTGCTGATCATGGCGCCGATCCTGTTTCCGGTGGCGACGACGCTGGGCATCGATCCGGTCCACTTCGGCATCATCATGGTGGTCAACATGGAAGTCGGCATGTGCCATCCGCCGGTCGGGCTCAACCTGTATGTGGCGTCCGGCATTACCAAGATGGGGATTACCGAATTGACGGTTGCCGTGCTGCCCTGGCTGTTCACGATGCTCGCTTTCCTGATGCTGATCACCTATGTGCCGCAACTATCGCTTTGGTTGCCGAACCTGCTATATGGAAAATGATCGATAGTTGATATTCAGGCAAAAAGCCGTCGTTCGACAGACGGCGGCTTTTTTTATCAGGGGACGCAATGGCGGCAATGATGCGGAAGTCCCTTTGCAGAAAAAGCAGCGCCGGCCTGCAGGCCGGGTCTTTTTTGCTTTATGCTACCGCTATGCAAAACATACAAAGCAGTGCATTGTTTTCAGCGATCGTCGCGGCGCCGTTCGGCGCGATCGGCATTCGCACCGACGCGGGCGTCGTGCGTGAACTGGTATATCTGCCGCCGCAGTTCGCCGAAAAAGATCCGGTGGATCCGATTTCGGAAAAGGCCGCCGGACAGGTCGAACGTTATTTCGCCGAATCCGATTTCCGTTTCGATCTGCCGCTGGCCAAAGCAGGCACCGCGTTCCAGCAAAAAGTATGGAACGTGATCGCGGCGATTCCGCGAGGAGACGTTCTCACTTACGGTGAAGTGGCACGCATCATTCAATCGGCGCCGCGTGCGGTGGGACAGGCGTGCGGCGCGAACTGGTTCCCGCTTGTCATTCCGTGCCACCGTGTGACGGCGGCCGGCGGGCTCGGCGGATTTGCGCATAACGACGACGAAACCGGTTTCCACCTCGGCGTCAAGCGCTGGCTGCTTGCGCATGAAGGCATCGAAGGTTACTGATGCCTGATACCGGATTGCCGAGCGGGGCGCTGATCGATGAGTTCTGCGATACGCTTTGGCTCGAAGACGGGCTGGCGAAGAATTCGCTGGACGCCTATCGGCGCGACCTGACTCTGTTTGCAGCCTGGCTGCAATCCGAACGCGAAAAAGCCTTGTACGCAGCGCAGGCAGACGATCTCAATGCCTATTTCGCCGCGAAGCATGCAACCACCAAGGCAACCTCGGCCAACCGGCGGCTCGCGGTGCTGAAACGCTTTTATCAACTTGCGCTGCGCCAGAACAAGATCAGTGCCGATCCCTGTCTGAGAATGAAGTCGGCCAAGCAGCCGCCGCGCTATCCGAAGACCTTGTCGGAAGCGCAGGTGGAAGCCTTGCTGGCGGCCCCCGATACAACGACACCGCTGGGCTTGCGCGATCGTACGATGCTGGAACTGATGTACGCAAGCGGCCTGCGCGTGTCGGAACTGGTGTTGTTGAAATCGATTGAAGTCGGCATGAACGAAGGTGTGTTGCGCATTACAGGCAAGGGCAGCAAGACGCGCCTGGTGCCGTTCGGCGAAGAGGCGCGCGCATGGATCGAGCGCTATCTCAAGGAAGCGCGTGCCGTGATTTTAAACGGGCAGATCGACGATGCATTGTTCGTCACCGCGCGCGGCGCTGCGATGACGCGTCAAATGTTCTGGACGCTGATCAAAAAATATACGGTGAAAGCAGAGATCCACGCGCCTTTGTCGCCGCACACATTGCGGCATGCATTCGCAACGCATTTGCTGAATCACGGCGCCGATTTGCGCGTCGTGCAATTATTGCTCGGCCATTCCGATATCTCCACAACGCAGATTTATACGCACGTTGCGCGCGAGCGGCTGAAGAAGCTGCATGCGGAACATCATCCGCGCGGATGATGGAGATCGGTCATTGAGTTGGAATAAGCGGTCGTCTTGTCCAATGCTTTTCCCTTGGTTCTTGTCTCCGGTGCGGGTCTGCCCGAGCTTTTGATCTGCAATAGCCGGATTGAGGCAGCCAATAAATTGCCGCATGATCGGAGTGAAATATTTCCGTATGTCAACAATATCGCGATCCGTGCATGCCGGAAACCGATAAGCTGCGCTGACAGCCTGTGTTTTCGGTGCCTTGCAGCGGACTGCGGATTTTGGCCGATTGCGCTTATTTATCATGTATGCTGCCTGTGAGCCGTCGCCGACCGCGCCGGCATCGACATTTGCGTGCAATACCGGGCTGCCTGAACTATCTGCGGCGCAAAGCTTTTATCGATAGCAAGGCTTGCCGTACAGACCGGAATTTTTCCATCATCGAATTATCTACTTAGAGAGTGATCACTTGGCAAAACCTAATTTTCAATACGAGAAACGTCAGAAAGAGCTGGAAAAAAAACGAAAAAAAGAAGAAAAATTGAAACGCAAGCTCGATAAGGACAGTCCGCCTGCCGAACCTACGGAACAGCCGGCTCCGGACGGCGAAGAGCAGAAAACCGATACGCCGTAAATCACGAAACGGGAAAGACGTCCGGGCGGTTCGCTGCGCCATACAGCTTGATGCGCACCAGCACCACGCCGTGATCCGATGCTTGCGGCAGTTTCAGCGCGATATGGTCGTTCAGGTAAGTCACGTCGAGCACTTCGCCAATCGCAAAGCGCGACGCCGGATTGAATTCTTCGGACACCAGGATGTGATCGATGGTCTCGTAACTGCCCTCGTACATATGGGTGTAGCCGACGTCGCGCAACGGATCGCGGCGCGACTGAATGCGATAGCTCTCGAATAACCGGTCATCGAACCCATCCTTGCCGCGCCGGCCCGCGCCCATCGCCAGCTGGGTCGACACCGATGCGGCAACATCGTTGAAATCCCCCATCACCACCAGCGGCACACGATTCCCCTGGACGTAATCGGTCAGCAGGTAACGCAGTCCCAGCGCTTCGACACCGCGCCGTATCAACGAGCGCAAGACTGCAGCGCCGAATTGACAGGGATCGGCATCGTGTTCGCCGTCGCGATAATCGGGACGCTTGGATTTGAGGTGGACCACGAATACATTGATCGCCAGTTCTTCCGAAAGCACAACCTGGGCATGCAGCACCGGGCGCGTGAAGCGGGTCATCGCATCGGCCGCATCGGGCAATGCGACCGACAGATTGCGCGGCAAGTCGATATACGCGGCGGCGTCCGCCGCAAGAGGAAGGCGCGATACCAGTGCGACGCTTGGAGTCAGGCGGCCTGCCTGCGGATCAGGATCAAAGCCGACATGCCGGGCCTGCTTGTATTTTTGTGTTTTCGACAGCACGTCCTTTAACGCCGCCTGGGAAAATATTTCCTGAAACCCGATCACATCGGCGTCGATGTCGTCGATCTGCTGTGCAATCCAGGTTGTCTTGGCTTCATACTCCATGGCCGTGTACGGCTCCAGATTGTCGTAATATCTGATGCCGGGCAGTCCGAGATTACATACATTAAACGTTGCAAAGCGGATTTCCTGTTGCATAATCCTGAATCCGGTAGTTGAACAGGTACGGCGTGCGTCGTGTGGTTGTGCGGATCGGCGTTGTCGCCAAGTTGATATAAATAAATCCGGTTTTTTACAGCCCGGGCATTGTTCTTTCCACCAGGCGGTCGGTTGCCCGGTTCAGGATTGCATGCTTCCGATTTTTCAGGATCAGCCTATCACGGTATGGCAAAAAGAGAGCATATTTCCGAGACGCCGGCGACGCAGTTGTTGCGCCGGCGAGCCATCGCCTTTTCCGAACATCCTTACGACTATGAAGAGCATGGCGGCACGACCGTGTCGGCGCGCGAACTGGGCGTCGATGAGCATCATGTGATCAAGACGCTGGTGATGCAGGACGAAGCGGCCAAACCGCTGATTATATTGATGCATGGCGATCGCAAGGTATCGACCAGGAATCTGGCGCGGCAAATCGGCTGCAAGTCGGTGGAACCATGCAAGCCGGAAGCCGCAAACCGGCATTCCGGCTATCTGATCGGCGGCACGTCCCCGTTCGGCACAAAAAAAGCGATGCCGGTCTACGTGGAGCGGAGTATCCTTGCGCTCGACAGGATTTACATCAATGGCGGAAGGCGCGGTTATCTGATCGGCATCGACCCGAAGATATTGGGCAGCTTGCTGCCGGTCGTGACGGTGAATTGCGCATTGGAAGAATGAAAAGACGTGCGGTTTTCCGCGTCTGCAGTCATTGAAAATTTCAGGATGAATATGTATACAGTTTTATTCGGCATTGCGGCTTATCTGATCGGTTCGGTTTCATTCGCTGTGGTGGTGAGCAAATTATTCGGCCTGGCCGACCCGCGCACCTATGGATCGAAAAATCCCGGTGCGACCAATGTGCTGCGCAGCGGCAGCAGGACGGCTGCAATAGTGACGTTGTTCGGCGACTGCGCAAAGGGCTGGTTCGCGGTCTGGGTCGCACAAAAATTCGGTCCGCAATACGGCATTGAAGACAGCGGCATCGGACTGGTCGCGATTGCCGTATTTCTCGGACATCTGTGGCCGGTGTTTTTCAGATTTGCCGGAGGCAAGGGCGTCGCAACCGCTCTGGGCGTTCTGCTCGGACTCAATGTGTGGCTTGGCGTGGCGACGCTGGTGACCTGGCTGGTGATCGCTTATGCATTTCGTTATTCATCGCTGGCCGCATTGGTTGCCAGCGCATTCGCGCCGTTTTATTACGGCCTGCTGTTCGGTACCGACGTGAAACTGCTCGCGGTATTGATCATGAGCTGCCTGCTGGTTTATCGGCACTCCAAAAATATCGGCAATTTAATCACCGGCAAGGAAAGCAGGATAGGCAGCAAGAAAAAATGATTCCTGTTTTTTCGGTTAATGCATCATCCACAATTTGCTTTGCTGCCGCACCACATCGCTAAGCGATCCGCTTTGCTGATATTTCGTACGCAGCCAGTTCGCATCGGACTGGTTGTCCAGTATGCGTTTGCGCAATAGCGCAATCGCGTCTGCCGTGCCGAGTTCCTGCGCCACGTCCCTGAGCAGTTCGAATGTGTGCAGAATGTCTTCCCGGATCGTAAGCTGTTGTCCGCTGACCGGATTGATCGAGCTGCCCGCGAGGCCGAAGCGGCATGCCTGAAAACGGTTATATGAATAGGTCAGGTAGGTATCCTGCATCGGCGCCAGATCGCGCTGCGCGAAAAAATATTTGCTGAGGGTTTGCGCATAGGCGGCCAGCGCGACCGCCGTGTCGATCGACAGCGGCGTATCGCAGACCCGGATTTCAACCGTGCCGTATTCCGGCTTGGGCCGGATATCCCAGTAGAAATCCTTCATGCTGGCGACGATTTTCAGGCTCGACATTTTGTCGAAATAACGATTGAATGCATCCCAGTCCGCAACGAAAGGCATATAGCCGGAAAGCGGGAATGCATTGATCGAAGTCAGGCGCGATGACTGGAACAAGGTATCGACGCCCTGATAAAACGGCGAAGAGGCCGACAACGCGATGAAATGCGGAATGTGGCGCGCCAGCAGGTGCACCAGGCGCACGGCTTCATCGCCATCGGCGCAACCGATATGGATATGCTGGCCGTACACGGTAAACTGCTTGGCCAGATAGCCGTATAACTCCGACACCAGGCGATAGCGGTCGGCCGGGAAAATGCGCTGGTCTTCCCAATGCTGAAACGGATGCGCGCCGCCGCCGGCCAGACCCAGATTGAGTTTGTCTGCGGCCGATGCCAGCAGTGCGCGCATCGCTTCCAGTTCGGCCAGCATCTCGCGATGTCTGGTATGCACCGAGGTGGCAATCTCGATCATGCTTTCGGTGATTTCCGGCTTGATGTCGTAACCGTGCTTTTGCTTGTCGAGCAGTACCAGCAGATCGCTCGATCCCCGCGTCAGGTTGAAATCGCGCCGATTGACGATTTGCAACTCCAGTTCGACGCCTATCGTCAAAGGAGTGGAAGTCCGAAATTCCAGCATGGGATAAGTTCCTCAAGTCTTCGCTTCGCCGGCAGCGACCAGCGCATAGCGGGTGCAGATCGGACCGGCAATTTCCAGGATGAATATGATCGATGTCATCAGTGCCGACAACTGGTTGCCGAACTGCGGATAAAGACTGGCGGCCTGCTGCACCAAAATGATTTTAAATCCGGACAGCGGCAGCAGGCCCAGGCCGAGCAGCGCGCCTTTGCGAATTGTCAATCCGTTGGCAGGGGCGAGCGCGGTAGTCAGCAATGTCGTCATCGCGAGCCGCACTGCGATAAACGCCAGCGCCACCGGCGCCAGATCGCGCAGATGCACCCACTCCAGCCTGGTGCCGGCAAACACGAACAGCAGTACGTACAGCAGCGCGCTGAACTGGCTGATATCCGGCTCGATGACAATATGGCTGGAAGGGCGGCTGCGGCCGGCAATGCCAAAGGCCAGCAGCGCAATCAGAGCCGACAGCTTGAATATCGCCGCGATGCCGACCGTGGAGGCAATCAGCGCCAGCATCAGAATCAGTTGAGCCCGGCTGTCGCGGCCGATCCATTGACCGGCCCAGATCAGCACGCGGCTGGCCAGCCAGCCGAGCAGCGCGGAACCGAAAAACAGGTACAGCGGATGCAGCAGATAACTGTGCCATCCGGCCTGGTATTCGAGATGCAGCGCCGACAGGCCCATCGAAAATCCTACAAAGGCGAGTGCATTGCCGATGACGACAATGTTCAGCATGCGTTCAGTAAGCTGCCCTTCCGCCTTGACTTCGCTCACCACGTTCAATACGACTGCAGGCGATGTAGCCATGCCGATGGCGCCGATCATGCTGGCAAGCAGTTTGCCGGTGCCGAAGAATGTGAGCAGCAAGTACAGCGCAAAAAAGGTACTGAGGCTGATTGCGATGCCGGTTGCGAGCAGCCGCTTTTCACGCAGCAGCCATCGATAGTCGACGCGACGGCCGAGCTCGAACAGTATCAGTCCCAGTCCGAGATCCACCAGCAGGCCCAGCTTGTCCAGAAGCGCGATATCGATCAGGTTGAGTCCGGCCGGACCGATCAACAGCCCGGTCAGCACGTAGCCGGTAATGGTCGGCACCGGCAGCATGCGTGTTACCAGACGCGCACCCATGATGCCGACGATCAGGATCAGGCCGGCGGCGGTCAAGAGGTTCAGTGCAGTCGGAAAAGTCGGTAAAAAACTCATTGGCGGCATGGAGTCCTCGATGGTCGGCGCGGGGTCGCGATCAAAGCAGCCGGAAGCACAATGCTGCAGCCATGGCCGGCGGCAAGGCAGCCGGGAAAAGCCGCGGCGGGCTGATCGATTGTTCGTCGAAAGTCTCTTTCAGAATCGCAAATCCGGCCGGGTTGGGCGCATTGGCGATGACGGTCAAGCCGCCGCCGGCATATTCGATTAAATTTGTTTGCGTCATTGCTTCCCCGGTAACGGCAACTCCATCGAGCAGGTTCAAGCGATCGCGCTTGAACCTGCTCGATGGAGTTGCTTATTCTTTTTCCGGCGGCATCGTTCCGTCCCTGGCTGCTTATTACGCGCCTGTTTGATGCAGACGGTATTGGTTTAACGCAAGCATCAGGCGGAAACAGGGGCGACGAGCAAAAATAGTTTGAACTTTTATGCGTTGCGCAATTCATCCAGCGGCCAGCGCGGCCGTACATTGAAAGAATAATCGCGTTGGGCCGCATCCGGATGCATCTGCAACCGCATTGCGCCGGCAAATGCAATCATTGCGCCGTTATCGGTGCAAAATTCGAGTTCCGGATAGAACACCCGGAAGCGCTTTTTTTCAGCCGCGGCATTCAACGCTTCGCGCAACTGCCGATTGGCGCCGACGCCGCCGGCGATGACGAGCCGTTTCAAGCCGGTCTGTTTCAGCGCCGCAAGGCATTTTGCGACCAGCACATCGACGATCGCATCGACAAACGCGCGCGCCACATTTGCCTTGTCCTGCTCGCAGATATTCGCGATCCGGGTTTTCACGACGGTCAACACCGCTGTCTTGAGCCCGGAAAAGCTGAAATTCAAATCCTTCGAATGCAGCATCGGACGCGGCAATGTAAAAACGCCGGGATCGCCGAACTCGGCCAGACGCGAGATTGCCGGTCCGCCCGGATAACCCAGGCCGAGCAGTTTGGCCGACTTGTCGAACGCTTCGCCGGCGGCGTCATCCACCGTCTCGCCGAGCAATGCATATTGCCCGACGCCGTCGACCCGCATCAGTTGCGTATGCCCGCCCGAGACCAGCAATGCGACAAATGGAAATGCAGGCGGGTCGCTTGCCAGCAGCGGCGACAGCAAATGCCCTTCGAGGTGATGAACGCCGAGCATCGGCTTGTCGAGCGCCAGTCCGAGACCGCATGCGACCGACGCGCCGACCAGCAGCGCGCCCGCCAGTCCCGGGCCCTGCGTGTACGCGATTGCGTCCACCGCAGAACACGGCACGGATGCCTGTTTCAGCACCAGCTCCAGTAACGGGATCGCGCGCCGGACATGGTCGCGCGACGCAAGCTCGGGTACGACGCCGCCATATTCTTCATGCATCGCGACCTGCGAATAAAGCGCATGGGCGAGCAAGCCGTTTTGCGTATCGTATAACGCAAGACCGGTTTCATCACAGGAGGATTCGACGCCTAGAACGAGCATGAGGGAGATGGTTGGTGCGATTCTTGCATGGATTGTAGCGTATTCTGCTGCCCGTCACGAGTCCGCCGTCGACGGATTTCAGCCGGATCTGTTTTCAAAAATGCCACGATGACTCAGCACACCATGAACGACATACGCTCATTACGCATCATCGTTGTCAATACCATCATGCCGCCTGACGGCGAGCAGGAAGAGCCCGACTGGAATCAGGTGGAGCGTGCGCGCGCGCTGCGCATCGGTTTGCTGGAAGCGGGCTACAACATCATCGCCGTCCTTCCGGGCGACATTCATCTTCCCGAGCGTGTCGCGCAGTTGCAGCCGGACATGATCATCATCGATGCCGAATCCGATGCGCGCGATGTGCTTGAGCATGTCGTTTTTGCCACACGCGATGAACCGCGTCCGATCGTCCTGTTTACCGAAGATCATGACAGGTCGAGCATGGCTGCGGCGATGGATGCCGGCGTTTCCGCCTACGTCGTGGCCGGCCTGCATTCCGAACGCATCAAGCCGGTGCTCGACGTCGCGATGGCGCGCTTTGCATCGGAACAGAAGCTGCGTGCCGAATTAAGCGACGTCAAGTTGAAGCTGGCCGAACGAAAAACCATCGAGCGCGCAAAAGGTTTGCTGATGGAACGACACAAGATATCCGAGGACGAGGCCTATCGCAAATTGCGTAATCTGGCGATGAACAAGAACCTGAAATTGTCGGAAGTCGCGCAACGGATGCTGGATGTCGCGCACTTGCTGATTTGAGCGGCTGCAATGCCCTGTTTTGATGCAACGCACAAACATGGGGCATCAAATGAATTGAAATCAGGCGCGAATACGGTTAAAGGCGATGCATCAGACTGGCACGCCACTTGCAAGTAACAAGCGAGCGCCAACGAAGGCGCGCGATCGAAATCTGTCCGGGCCAGCGATGGCCGGGACAATCGGGACAAAGGCGTCCGAGTCAAATGAGTGAATCTCATGTGACCGGACGCCTTTCTTTTTGCCTGTACACATGCACTGCGAGGACATCATGACAACCAAAGATAATGAAGCCGACTCGACCCGCCGCACCGTTTTGAAGGTCGGCGCGGCCGTCGCGGTCACCGCCGCAGGCGGATTGGCGACACAGGGCGTATGGGCGGCCGGTTCGGATAAACCGGAAAAGGAGGAAATCAGGATCGGTTTCATTCCACTCACCGATTGCGCATCCGTGGTGATGGCGTCGGTGCTCGGCTTCGACAAGAAATACGGCATCAAAATCGTGCCGACCAAGGAAGCGTCATGGGCCGGCGTGCGCGACAAGCTGGTCAACGGCGAACTTGATGCGGCACATGTCTTGTACGGTCTGATTTATGGCGTCCATTTGGGCGTCAGCGGACCGAAGAAGGATATGGCGGTGCTGATGGGACTCAACAACAATGGCCAGGCGATTACATTATCCAAAAAAATAGCGGACAAAGGCGCTGTGGACGGCGCGGGTCTCGCCAAGCTGATCAAGACCGACAAGCGCGAATACACCTTCGCGCAGACCTTCCCGACCGGCACGCATGCCATGTGGCTTTACTACTGGCTTGCGGCGTATGGCATCAATCCGATGAAGGATGCCAAGGCGATCACCGTGCCGCCGCCGCAAATGGTTGCCAACATGCGCGTCGGGAACATGGACGGCTTCTGCGTCGGGGAACCGTGGGGGCATCGCGCGATTGCCGACGGTATCGGCATCACTGCCGTCACGACGCAGGATATCTGGAAAGATCATCCGGAAAAAGTCCTGGGCACTACTGCAGAATTCGTCAAGAAATATCCGAACACCGCGCGCGCGATGACCGCCGCGGTGCTGGAAGCGGGCAGATGGATCGACGCTTCGCTGTCCAACAAAAACAAGATGGCCGAAACCATTGCGGACAAGTCCTACGTCAACACGTCGGTGGACGTGATCAACCAGCGCATCCTCGGACGTTATCAGAACGGCCTGGGCAAGACCTGGGACGATCCCAACTACATGAAGTTTTACAACGACGGCGCGGTGAATTTCCCCTATCTGTCCGACGGCATGTGGTTCCTGACGCAGCACAAGCGCTGGGGGCTGTTGAAAAATGACGTGGACTACCTGGCGGTGGCCCAGTCGATCAACCAGATCGACCTGTACAAGGATGCAGCCGGAATGGCGAAAGTCAACGTGCCGAAAAGCCCGATGCGAAGCGCCAAACTGATCGATGGCGTGACATGGGATGGCAAAGACCCGAAAGCCTATGCAGCCTCGTTCAAGATCAGAGCCTGACGTTATGGACCCATCATGAGTGCAGTCATGAATACACTGTTAAACAAACCGGCGGAGCCGGTATCGGACTCCCCGCCAGGGAAAATGGATGCCAAACCGGATCAGGCGGAAATCAAGCGGCGCATCGCAGTCGGCGCCGATGCGTCGAAGACAGGCAACAGGAAATCGCCATTGCGTCCGTTCTTTCTGGCCGTGCTGCCGCCGATTCTCGGCATGGCCCTGCTGGTGCTGGTATGGGAAGTCGTGTCGGTAAAAAGCAGCGGCTTTCCATCGCCGATGGTGACGCTGAAAGAAGCGATCAATGTATTCTCCGATCCGTTTTACCAGAAGGGTCCGAACGATCAGGGCATCGGCTGGAACATCCTGGCATCGTTGAAGCGTGTTGCCGCGGGTTTCGGTCTGGCGGCGGCAGTCGGCATTCCGCTCGGCTTCCTGATCGGGCGTTTCAAATTCCTGTCCGGCATGTTCAATCCGATCATCAGCATATTGAAACCGGTGTCGCCGTTGGCCTGGCTGCCGATCGGCCTGCTGGTTTTCAAGTCGGCCAATCCGGCTTCGATCTGGGCGATTTTCATTTGTTCAATCTGGCCGATGATCATCAATACCGCGGTCGGCGTACAGCGGGTGCCGCAGGATTACATGAATGTGGCGAAGGTGCTCAATCTCTCGGAATGGAAAATTCTTACCAAGATCCTTTTTCCATCGGTGCTGCCCTACATGCTGACCGGCGTACGCCTGTCGATCGGTACCGCATGGCTGGTGATCGTCGCGGCGGAAATGCTGACCGGCGGTGTCGGTATCGGTTTCTGGGTATGGGATGAATGGAATAATTTGAACGTGCCTCACATCATCATCGCGATTTTCGCGATCGGGATCGTCGGCCTGCTGCTGGAGCAGGCGCTGGTTGTGCTTGCCAGGGCATTCACTTATGAAGAAGTCCGCAGCTGATCCGGAAAGACAGGGCGGGCGGGCCCGTCCTGCGGCTGCGATCCACGAACAAGCCGGTAGCCGATCGGGAATATCGAGGAAAAATCTTGAATAACATCACCAGCAAATTCATCGACGTTCAAGACGCCGAAATGTCGTTCAATACGAAAAACGGCGTGTTCCATGCATTGAAAAATATCAATCTGACAGTCGGGAAAGGCGAATTCGTCACGCTGATCGGACATTCCGGTTGCGGCAAATCGACGTTGCTGAATTTGATTGCCGGGCTGCTTGAGGCGACGCATGGCACGCTGCTGTGCGCCAATCGCGAAATTGCCGGACCGTCGCCCGAACGCGGCGTGGTGTTTCAGAACCATTCATTGCTGCCTTGGCTGACTTGCCATGAAAATGTGCACCTGGCGGTCGAACGGGTGTTCGGCGCAACTGAAACCAGAGCGCAATTGAAGGAACGCACCAGGGGCGCACTGGCATTGGTCGGCCTGACGCATGCCGAGCAAAAACGTCCGCATGAAATTTCCGGCGGCATGAAGCAGCGTGTCGGCATCGCGCGTGCGCTGTCGATGGAACCGAAAGTGCTGCTGATGGATGAACCGTTCGGTGCGCTCGATGCATTGACGCGCGCGCATTTGCAGGATGAATTATTGAAAATCGTGGCCAAGACAGGATCGACTGTCGTCATGGTGACGCATGACGTCGATGAAGCCGTGCTGCTGTCCGACCGTATCGTGATGATGACCAACGGCCCGGCAGCGACCATCGGTGAAATTCTGCAAGTGCGGCTGGAGCGTCCGCGTGAGCGTGTTGCATTGGCGCAGGATGCGCTCTATGGCGAATACCGTACATCGGTGCTTGAATTTCTCTACCATCGCCAGGCGCATCCGTCGATGAAGGAAGCGGCTTGACTCATGACTGCCAACCGCACGATAAATCGGCATCGGCCTTGCGTTAGCGGAGCCGGAAATATTTTGAAGGGACGGCAATGAAGAAGTTGAAGTTGGTCATGGTCGGCAATGGCATGGCCGGCGTGCGCACTCTGGAAGAATTGCGCAAGATCGCGCCGGACGTCTGCGACATCACCGTATTCGGTGCGGAACCATATGCAAACTACAACCGGATTCTGCTGTCGCCGGTATTGGCCGGCGAGCAAACCATCAAGGACATCATGCTCAACGATGTCGACTGGTATGCGCAGAACAATATCACGCTGCACCTCGGCAAAAAGATCACGAAGATCGACCGGGCCAGGCGGTTGGTCATCGCCGAAGACGGCACTGCCGCGGAATACGACCGGCTATTGCTGGCAACCGGTTCCAATCCATTCTTGCTGCCGGTGCCCGGCAAGGAATTGAAAGGCGTCATTTCCTATCGCGATATCAACGATACCAATGCAATGATCGAAGCGTCGCAAACGCAGCGGCACGCCATCGTGATCGGCGGCGGATTGCTCGGGCTGGAAGCGGCCAACGGCCTGAAATTGCGCGGCATGGATGTCACCGTCGTGCATCTGCCGGCCTGGCTGATGGAGCGGCAGCTCGATCCGGTCGCCGGCAAGATGCTGCAAAAATCGCTGGAAGACCGCGGCCTCAACTTCCTGCTCGGCAAGAACACGAAAGAAATTGCCGGCGACGAGAACGGATCGGTGAAGGCGGTTCGTTTCACCGATGGTCTGGAAGTGCCGGCTCAACTGGTAGTGATGGCCGTCGGCATTCGCCCCAACACCGCATTGGCGGAATCGGCAGGACTGTATTGCAATCGCGGCATCGTCGTCAACGACACGATGCAAACCTACGATCCGCGCATTTATGCGGTCGGCGAGTGCGTCAATCATCGCGGCACCGCCTACGGACTGGTTGCGCCATTGTTTGAAATGGCGAAAGTATGCGCCAATCACCTGGCCAATTTCGGTATCGGCCGTTATCAGGGTTCGGTCACATCGACCAAGCTCAAGGTAACCGGCATCGACCTGTTTTCCGCCGGCGAATTCATGGGGGGTGAGGGCACCGAAGAAATCGTGCTGTCGGATCCGATCGGCGGCGTTTACAAAAAGCTGGTTGTCAAGGATGACAAGCTGGTCGGCGCTTGTCTGTATGGCGATACGGTCGACGGAAGCTGGTATTTCAAGCTGCTGCGCGAAGGCAGGAATATCGGCGAGATTCGCGATACGCTGATGTTCGGCGAATCCAATACGGGACGGCCCGGCGACACGGGACATGAAGGTCATGTCAAGGCGGCCGCGATGCCGGACGATGCCGAAGTATGCGGTTGCAACGGCGTGTGCAAAGGATCGATCGTCAAGGCGATCAAGGAGAAGGGACTGTTCACGCTGGAAGACGTGCGCAGGCATACCAAGGCGTCTGCATCCTGCGGCTCCTGCACCGGGCTGGTCGAGCAGATCATCATGTTTACCGCGGGCGGCGATTATTCCGCTTCGAATAAGGCCAAGCCGCTCTGCGGCTGCACCGATCATACCCATCAGGAAGTGCGCGATGCGATCAAGGCCAACAGGTTGCTGACCATCGCCGACACCATGCGCTTCATGGAATGGCGCACGCCCGACGGCTGCTCGACCTGCCGTCCTGCGATCAACTACTATTTGATATCGACCTGGCCGCATGAGGCGAAAGACGATCCGCAATCGCGGTTCATCAACGAACGTGCGCACGCCAATATCCAGAAAGACGGCACGTATTCGGTCATTCCGCGCATGTGGGGCGGCGAAACCAATGCGTCGGAATTGCGCCGCATCGCGGACGTGGTCGACAAGTTCAAAATCCGGACCGTGAAGGTCACAGGCGGCCAGCGCATCGACCTGCTGGGCGTCAAGAAGGAAGATTTGCCGGCGGTCTGGAAAGACCTTGATATGCCGTCCGGTCATGCGTATGCCAAAGCGCTGCGGACGGTAAAAACCTGTGTCGGTTCCGAATGGTGCCGTTTCGGCACCCAGGATTCGACATTGATGGGGCAGCAGCTGGAACGGGCATTATGGCGCATGTATGCGCCGCACAAGGTCAAGATCGCGGTATCGGGCTGTCCGCGCAACTGTGCCGAATCCGGCATCAAGGATGTCGGCGTGATCGGCGTCGATTCCGGCTGGGAGATTTATGTCGGCGGCAATGGCGGCATCAAGACCGAAGTCGCGCATTTTTTCGTCAAGCTGAAGACGCACGAGGAAGTGCTGGAGTATTCCGGTGCTTTCCTGCAACTGTATCGCGAGGAAGGCTGGTATCTGGAGCGTACCGTGCATTACATCGGACGCGTCGGGCTGGAACATGTGAAAAGGAGTATTCTGGAAGACGGCGACAATCGCAAAGCGCTCTACGAACGGCTGCTGTTCTCGCTCGACGGAGAACCGGATCCGTGGCACGAACCGGAAAAGGCGTTGGTCGATACACGTCAATTTGCACCGTTGACGGTGTGATCGCCCGATCCACCATGCAGTTTCATCGACCGAAAGGAATGACCATGAGAATTTATCTGACCGCTATCGTAATAGCATTGGCCTCGGTGGCGACAATCATCAGCGTCTGCCTGTTTCATGAATCCTCCACCCGGATCGTGCCAACGAATATTGCTCCGTTTAATTAGGGATGTGAGATGCCGAATCAATGGAAAGCGATCTGCGATGTCGCGGATATTCCAGTGCTGGGCGCACGCGTCGTCCATCGGGCCGCACAGCCCGGCGTGGCGATCTTCCGCAACGGCGAAGACAGGATTTTTGCGCTGTTGGACCGTTGCCCGCACAAAGGCGGCCCGCTGTCGCAAGGTATCGTGTTCGGCGAGCGTGTCGCTTGCCCGCTGCATAACTGGAATATCGAACTGGGCTCGGGCTGCGCAATTTCGCCGGATGAAGGCTGCACTCAAAAATTCAGTGTAAAAGTCGAGGATGGACGGGTTTATCTCGATGTTGCGGAGTTGAATACGGTAGCGATTGAGGCTCAAGCTGCGTGATGCGTCGCTTCTCCCGCATGCCCGGGAGGGTTGGCGTCAGGGAATTCGAGCGCTCGATGATCAATTTGCAAATAGAACGTCCAATTAGAACGTCCAATTGAATTTCACAGACTCCTCCGCTAATTCGGGCATCTCCCTCGACGAGGAAGAGGGAAACGCATCGCCGCAGCAGAGCGGACTCCCTTGCCCCGACCCTCTCCCGCAGGACGAGAACGGGCGCGCGGACGGCGTGCAGGCCAAACCGGAAACCAGGAGTACCTGCTGCTATTGCGGCGTAGGCTGCGGCGTCATAATTCAAACCGACGGAGAGAAAGTGGTGGGCGTGCGCGGCGATCCCGATCACCCGGCCAACTTCGGACGTCTATGCACCAAGGGCAGCACCTTGCATCTGTCGGCCAGGCCGGCGCTGCAGCAACAGGTGCGCGCCTTGTTCCCCGAGATGCGCACGACGCGCGAGGGCCTGCGCGAGCGCAGAACATGGGACGAGACGCAGGATTTCATCGCGCGGAAATTCGCCGATACCATACGTTTGCATGGACCCGACAGCATCGGGTTTTACATTTCCGGCCAGCTGCTGACCGAAGATTATTATGTCTTCAACAAGCTCGCCAAAGGTTTGATCGGTACCAACAACGTCGATACCAATTCACGCCTTTGCATGTCGAGCGCGGTCGCCGGTTACAAGCAGACGCTAGGCGCCGATGCGCCGCCGGCATGCTATGAGGATATCGATCACGCGCAGGTGATTTTCATCGCCGGTTCCAATACGGCCTATGCGCATCCGATCATTTATCGCCGCATCGAAGACGCACGCAGGAAGAATCGCGGCCTGAAGATAATCGTCGCCGACCCGCGCCGCACCGATACCGCGCGCGAAGCCGACCTGTTCCTGCCGATTCTGCCGGGTACCGATGTCGCTCTCTTCAACGGCATGCTGCACATCTGCCTGTGGGAAGACCTGGTCGACACCGCATACATCGCCGCACACACTGAAGGCTTCACCGAACTGAAGCGCACGGTGCGCGATTACACACCGAAATTCGTCGCCGAAACCTGCGGCATCAACGAAGAAGACCTGATCAAGGCGGCACGCTGGTTCGGTGAATCGAAGGCATCGCTGTCGCTGTACTGCCAGGGTTTGAATCAATCGTCTTCCGGCACGGCAAAGAATGCGGCGCTGATCAATCTGCATCTGGCCACGCATCAAATCGGCAAGCCGGGCGCCGGCCCGTTTTCGCTGACGGGACAACCGAATGCGATGGGCGGGCGCGAAGTCGGCGGCATGGCCAACCTGATATCGGCCCATCGCGACATGGGCAATCCGGATCATCGTGCCGAAATCGCCCGGCTATGGAGCGTCGATGATGTGCCGTCCAGACCGGGCAAGACTGCGGTGGAAATGTTCGAAGCGGTGCGAGCGGGAGAAATCAAGGTACTCTGGATCGCCTGCACCAATCCCGCGCAATCCTTGCCGGACCAGAAGCTGGTGCGCGAAGCCTTGAAGAATGCCGAACTGGTGATTGTGCAGGAAGCCTATAAAACCACGGCGACCGTCGATTACGCAGACGTATTGCTGCCTGCCACTACCTGGAGCGAAAAGGAAGGCACCGTCACCAATTCCGAGCGCCGCATTACGCGCTTCAAGGCGGCATTGCCGAAGCCGGCCGAAGCGCTGCATGATTGGGAAATCGTCACCGGTTTTGCGCACAGGCTCGAGCGATTGATGGGCAAGACGCCGACGATTTTTCCCTACACGACAAGCGAAGAAATCTGGAATGAGCATCGCGAATCGACGCGTGGCCGCGATCTGGATATCACCGGTTTGTCGTTCAGGATTCTGGAAGAACAGGGGCCGCAGCAATGGCCGTTTCCGGAAGGTGCGGTCAGCGGGAAAAAGCGGCTATACGAGGATGGTATCTTTCCCACGGCCAGCGGCCGCGCCAGATTCGTCAACACGGTATACAAACCGGTTGCGGAACCGGTCGATGCCCGCTTTCCATTCAAGATGACAACCGGCCGTCAGCGCGATCAGTGGCATGGCATGAGCCGTACCGGCACGGTGGCGCAACTATTCGCGCATGCATCGGAGCCGGCGATCGTGATGTTTCAAGCCGACATGGATCGGCGCCTCATCAACGACGGCGATCTGGTGCATGTGACCAGCCGCCGTGGTTCGCAAATTCTGCCGGCGATGGCGGGCGACGACATGCGTGGGGGACAAGCGTTCATCGGCATGCATTGGGGTGAGGAATATGTGTCCGGCCGCGGACATGAAGGCGAGGGCAGTTACGGGGTCAATGCATTGACTTCGCCGGCGCTGGACCCGAGCTCGAAGCAGCCGGAACTGAAGCACGCCGCGGTAAAAATCCTCAAAGCGGAATTGCCATGGCGCTTCCTGGTATTCGGCTGGATCGATGAAACGCAGGTACTTGCGCTGCAATCTGCCTTGCGCCCTTATATGCGGCGGTTTGCGTATGGATCCTGCACCTTGTTTGGCAGGGAAAAGGTTGGCGTGCTGTTTCGGGCTGCGGATGATTATCCGGCTGCGCCGGAACTGGTGAAGGAAATCGAAGGCAGATTCAATATTCAAGGTGAGGGCGTACTGCGTTATGACGATACGAAACGAGGCACTTCGCGGCATGTCATGGTGCATGCAGGAAAGCTGGCAGCGGTATCGCTGGCGGGCGATATCTCGGCCGAACACTGGCTGAAGGAATACCTGGAGGGGCAGCAGCCCGTGGCAGCCCTGGGACGCCTGCTGCTGATGCCCTCGGCGAAGGCTCCACAGGGTTTCAGGGCGCGTGGCCGAATCGTCTGCAACTGCTTTAATGTGGCCGAAAGCGAGATTTCACAAGTGCTGGCGGCACAGGACTTGATCAATCACGGAACGCCGGAAGCACTGATGCTGTCGTTGCAGGACAAGCTAAAGTGCGGCACAAATTGCGGATCGTGTGTGCCGGAACTGAAGAAGATGGTTCTGATTCACGCCGGCAGCGTGAAGGCTGCGGCTTGAATCCGGAAATGTTTATTGGACAGCGTCCCTGCTTATAGCAACCTGCCTCCGGCATTTTTCGATCCATCGCGAAATAACGGTTGGCCGGCCGAAGAAGAAAACATTTCATGCATAGCCCGTTGATACCCAAACGGTTTGCCGGCCTGCCCGGCACAGCCGCCTGCCTGGCAGGAGCTTTGATATGCTTTCCATGCTGCGCGGAGCCGTTGCCGCTGTGGGAAGCCGGCGCGGGTGTGGCTACGCTGAAATTGCCCGATTACCGTGGATCGGACCAGACGACGAGCTATATATTGCCGATACCTTATCTGGTCTATCGCGGCGAATTCCTCAAGGCCGACCGTAACGGCGTGCGCACCATGCTGTTTGCCAACGACACGGTCGAAGTCAACTTCAGTGTCAATGGCACGCTGCCGGTCAACAGCAAGGACAATGCCGCGCGGCGTGGCATGCCGGACTTGAAGCCGACTGTCGAATTGGGCGCAAACGTCAGCGTCAACCTGTGGAAGTCTGCCGCGCAGGATATGAAGCTGGATTTCCGCGCGCCGATGCGTACCGCCATTACGGTCGAGTCGTCGCCCAGGCAAATCGGCTGGCTGTTTTCCCCCAGCTTGAATCTGGATGTGAGAAACCCGGCTGGGTTTAGCGGCTGGAACTTGGGCATCCTGGCAGCCCCTCTATTCAACAGCCGCAAATACAATGCGCATTTCTATTCGGTCAGCTCGACTGAGGCCGCCACAGGCCGTCCGGCCTACGTTGCCACCGGCGGCTATTCCGGCACGCAAATCACCATGGCGTTGTCCAGGCGCTTTGCGCGCCATTGGGTCGGCGGTTTTTTGCGCTACGACACTTTGGCCGGTGCGGTATTCGCAGATAGCCCGCTGGTCAGACAGCGTAGCGCAATGTCGGCCGGCGTGGCGGTCACCTGGATGTTTGGCGAATCGTCGACACTGGTGAACGTCAACGAATAAATCCGGCGATAACAAACCCGTTGCGCGGCTGCCAGACCAGTCGTCTGCATGGCGAAAACGATGGCATCGCGCTACAAAGAACGCAAGGGCTGTGCCGACTTTCTTGGAGAGCAGCTAGTGCCGGTTGATGCCGCTACACGAGTTTTATTACATCCATTACAGCGTCGTAAGTTCAAAGCCGGAAAATAAACTACCGACGGATTGTGTCCGCAACAAGTCAATAAAAAAGCCCGCAAGACCTTTCGGTTGCGGGCTAATCCATCCCTAAGAAGGATTGAAGGAGACAAATAAATCCTGTCTCATTGCACAAAATTTTTCAGAAGATGCTTCTTGCCTGCTATCGATGCGCACGACAAAGCGAATCGAGATCATTAACGCAACCAATGCGCAACCCCACCATGTCGGGAGTGTACGGTTACGTTTGAACGATCAAGCCGGCTGCTTGACCTTCCCCTTGATGAATTCAGCCACCATCTCGGCCGTCAGCACCACGCCCGGCTTGTATTCCGGCGCATCTTCCAGTTGCTCCAGATCGTTCAGCCCGAACTTTTCATAGATCCGGTTGATCGCCGAAATCAGCC
>JAQGLW010000148.1 GCA_028292665.1 Herminiimonas sp. | reverse complement strand
GTCATCAAGACCGGTTTTTCCCAGGAATCGCGATAACGGGCGCGCAGTATGCCGTCGGTCAGGTTCATCGCATACCCTTCCGGATAATCCAGGTTGGCCGGATGCACGTCGATCAGCTTGAATGTGAAGTCCGTATCGGGGCAGTTGGACGAGATCCAGAGGATCGCCTTGATGGGACCGGTGAGCTCGATGTCTTCTTCCAGCGGCGGTGTCTGGAAAACCAGTACGTCGGGCCGTTCCGCCAGCGGCCGGTATGGCGCTTGCGCACCGAAAATCGCCGGCGTTTCACGCTGATCGAAGGCCCCTCCGAACATCAGCGGTTCGCCCGAAGTGACGGCGCCACCGATGGTCGGCACCGGGTTGCGCGGATCATAATCGTACGCGAGAGAAGCATCATTGGCCTGCGGCTTTTCCGTCGACAAAAGCCCGTTTGGATGAAAGTAGTGCGGCGTCCAGCATGTGCCGGGTACCGGCCAATCGCTCTCCACGCGCCAGCGCCCGCCATGGTCCATGCGTCCGGCCGCATTCTTGCGTCCGCTGCCGCCGCCCATCACGAACAAGCGCACGTTCGGGTCGCTGTTCTCCTGGCTGTCATTGCCTTTGAGCCATCGATCGAACCATTTCAGGCGCAGGCTGAGGAAGTCGTCAGCGAGGTTGCCATCGAGCGTAGCTTCAGGCCCGAAGTCGACGTCGCCGGCATAGGATAGTGAGCGATTGCCATGTGTCCAGGGTCCGAGGATCAGGCATATCGGCCCGCGCTTCAATCTGGAGAGACCGATATAGTTGTCGGTCGCGGTGCGGGGATAAGGATCGTACCAGGACGACATGTGTACTATCGCCGCATCGCAAAACCTGGTGTAGAACCCTTCTGCGTACAAACCGGCCTGTTTCCAGTATTCGTCAAAAATGCCGCGCTGCCATTGGTCGAACAAATACTCTTCATATTCCGGCGCGTGACTGAGCGGTGAATTCCCCGGTTCCCATAAATGGATACGGTTGGCCCACTCCTTGATGTCGATGGAACTCATCGCGGCCAGCTTTTCCTTATCGTCCCGGATACCCGGGCTTTCCAATGCATATTTAAGCGCCCAGGTGGCTTGCTTCAGTTCGAAAGCGCCGCCCTGCCGAATGCCGCCTTGATAGGCGTTGGAGAAACCGCCGGAATCCATGAACATCGCGACCACCCCGGGCGCATTAAGACTGCCAAGCGCGGCCTGCGTATGCGCTGCGTAAGACAACCCTTTGGTGCCGATGCGGCCGTTGCACCATGACTGGGCAACGATCCAGGCGCAGGTGTCATAGCCGTCGTTCCCTTCGCTCGTGTACTTGACGAACTCGCCTTCGGACTTGTGCCGGCCGCGGCAGTCCTGATAGATCACTACATAGCCGCGGCGTACAAAGAAGCCGGCTACTTCTTCGTGTGGCATCGGTTGCTCGTTGTCGACGGTTCGCTCTGAACGGCTAGGAATGTTTTTACTGTAAGGTGTGCGCTCCAGAATGACAGGAAAAGGCTGGCTGATGGCCTTGCCGTCGCGTGCAGGCAGGTAGATGTCCGTTGCCAGCCGCACGCCGTCGCGCATGGTTACCATTACGTCGCGCAGCACGGTAACTTCAAACCCGACGTTTTGCCTGTCCTCACTCCCGTCCGCCGGCACAGGGGGCAGCTTGGTTGCAGATCTTGAACGTCCGAAAAGCTTCATGAAATTCAACAGTGACATAGTGCCCTTTCTCCGTCCATATTTTCATTGGCTGTACAACCACCGGCATGGACGAACTGAAAACTGCATGGCGAATTCATAAAGCATCGTGAGGTTACTACTGAAACAAAGTCGTTTCGATATTGAATAAGGCCCGGCGCTACCGAAAACCGCGGCGCCGACCGGGATTTGAATTGACGCCATGATGCAGATCATTCTTTGTTTCGGATTCCACTCACGGCGGCGCTACAAGGACGCAGCTTCATCGAAAATTCAGCGAATGAATCGCATACATGCCTCGACGTTTGCGCTTCTGCCGGCAAGCGCTGAAGGATGCGTTTAATCAGCATTCCGGCCATGGCGCGCCTGTCACGCGAAATTACTTGCTGCGTTTATTCTCGCGGATGTTCATCGCCATCGTAAAACCATCGCTTCGCGGTTTGACGGTAAGCCCCTTGCGGAAAGCCCACGACGCTTTCAAATGTATAAGCGGAATGATGGCGGCATCGGCCAACGCCGTTTTCGCGACTGCCTTTTGCAAATCCACGCGCGCCTTGTCATCCATTGTCCTTGCTGCCTGATCGATGAGTCCGTCTACTTCCTTGTTGCTGTAGCCGCCATGGTTGTTGGCGCCCAGCCCTACACTTTTGTCGGGAGTATGAACCATCGAAATCAGCGGCTGAAGCGAGTCGCCGGTAACGGCACCGGTACCAAACATGAGGACACTGAATTCGGACACTCCATTTGCACCGGCGATTGCGCGGGTTTGGAACACGGCAAAAGGCATTGTCGACACTTCGGTCTTTACACCTATCTGAGTGAAAACCTGCCCGATCGCTTCGCAAAGCTTCGCGTCGTTGATATAACGGTCATTCGAACAATGCAAGGTTAGCCTGAAGCCGTCCGGGTAACCTGCTTCAGCCAGAAGTGTCTTTGCCTTTGCCAGGCTGGTTGCAGGCAATTTCAATGACGGGTCATAGCCTGCAAAACCCACAGGAACAAATTGACTGGCGGCCTCGGCATCACCTTTCATCAGAAATTTGATGATGGCATCACGGCTCACGGCCAGCATCAGCGCCTGCCGCACCCTCAGATCACGCAAAGGATTCTTGTCCAGCGGCCTGCCGTCGTTTGCCTTGATGTAAGGCGAATGGTCGCGAAACTGGTCCAACTGCAAGTAATTGAGCATGTACGACGTGGTGGACACCATGCCCAGCTTGTTGGAATGCGTAAAGGCGTCTGCGACTTTGGATGTGGCATTATCGATTACATCGACCGAACCGGAAAGAATCGCGGAAGCGCGGGCCGGCTCTCGGGGAAGGAACTGGAACGTTACCTTTTGCCAAGGCTCTTTTTTACCCCAGTAATTCGCATTGCGAACGAGTGTGATGTTCTGGCCATGCGCCCAATTGTCGAACTTGTAGGGACCCGTGCCAATTGCCGATTTTCCGCTGGCGAAACTTTCCTCAGAGACTTTGTCTCCCAGCGCCTTGGGCACGATTGCGATCAACCCCAGGTTGTCCGGCAGCACAGGGTTGGGCTCTTTTGTTTTTACGAGAACGGTCAAGGGGCTGGATACGCTAACCGATTCAACGCCTTTCAAGTAGTTCCGGAAAGTGCGCGGACCGTTCAGGCTCATCGCCCGTTCAATTGAATATTTGACATCGGCAGCAGTCAGCGGCAAGCCATTGTGAAAGGTGACGTTGGGGCGAAGCTTGAATTCCCATGTCAATGGATTAACCGTCTGCCAGGACAAGGCCAGAGAGGGCTTCGGCTGCAGGGTTTCATCCTGCGCCACCAGAGATTCGTAGACATGCGCCCAGACATTGCGATTTTGACCGTTCAAGACATGCGGATCCGCAGAAGTCACCTCCGCCTTGAACCCGATTTTCAAATCGGCCGCCAGTATCGGGGCGCTTGATATGCAAGCCACAATTAACGCTGCACAACATAGCTTGGATCGAAGGGATTTACGCATGATGTCTCCGAGAAATTTCAACGTTTTGTTTCGAGGTGCGATACCTTATATTATACAATAATACGCCTCAAGGAGCTTTGCCAAATAGTCCATTGGCGAATTGGCATGCAATAGGGTGTGCGGCTTGAGATAGCTTTTCAATGAACACCTTTTTGCTTGATGTGCTTGCCGCACATGCCTGACGACATTGACGCCAAAGGCAATGCTTTTTTCGCCATTGCCTCGATCCAACATGTCACCGGGGCGCCAGTCCTGAAAAAATGGACCGACCGACTATACCCATGCAAACGGTTTAGTTTGTTAAAATCGGCGCGCTAGACTCAACCATTTGCTCGCTCCGAATTGAAACCCCTCCTTTTCTCGCACTTCACCATAGCCAGCTGTATTGGCCGAGGCCGCTCCCAAACGCTGGAGGCATTGCGTCAGCGCAAGGCCGGCCTGACGCGCTGCGACTTCGACACCGTCGACCTTGAAACCTATATAGGCGTTACTGCAGGTGTCGACGATATCGCCATGCGGCCCGACTTGCGCGAATATGATTGCCGCAACAACCGCCTTCTCCAGCTTGCGCTGGAACAAGACGGCTTTGCCGATGCAATCCGGTCGGCTACTGCAAAATACGGCCGCGATCGTGTCGGCGTGTTTCTGGGCACCAGTACGTCGGGTATTCTGCAAACCGAGTTGGCATATCGAAAACGCGATGGCGTCACCGGAAAGTTGCCGGCCGATTTCATTTACCGAACGACGCACAATAGCTTTTCAGCGGCCGATTTCACGCATCGCTATTTCGGATTGACCGGACCTGCCGTGGCCGTCTCTTCGGCCTGTTCGTCCAGCGCAAAAGTATTCGGTTCCGCACGCCGCATGATCGAGGCCGGCATGATTGATGCCGCTGTCGTCGGCGGTGTCGATTCGCTTTGCCTGACCACCCTGTATGGATTCAATTCGCTCGGCCTCGTGTCATCGCAGCCTTGCCGTCCTTACGATGCCTTGCGAAACGGCATTTCGATCGGCGAAGCGGCAGCCGTCGTGCTGCTGGAACGGGTGCCGGAAAGCGTCGATGCCGATGCCGTGCTGTTGCTTGGAATCGGCGAGTCAAGCGATGCGTATCACATGTCGTCGCCTCATCCGGACGGCCTGGGCGCCAAGATCGCCATGCAAAATGCGCTGTCGATGGCCGGCATGACGCCCGACCGGATCGATTACATCAATTTGCACGGGACGGCCACTGCGACCAATGACGCATCCGAGGGCAAGGCGGTTGCCGCCTTGTTCGGTTCATCGATACCCTGCAGTTCCACCAAAGGCGCGACCGGACATACATTGGGCGCGGCGGGCGGCATTGAAGCGGTCATTTGCGCACTGGCATTGCAACACGGCTTGATGCCGGGCGGCCTTAATACCAAGCGGTGCGATCCGGAATTGCCGCTGAACTACTTGCTCGACAATCGCGAACAGCGCGTCGATCATGCCTTGAGCAATTCCTTCGGATTCGGCGGCACTAATTGCAGCCTTGTTTTCGGCCGTGCCAACTGATTCGTCCGCCATGCATACGCTTACCGCTTATATTGAAGGCATTGGTTTGCGCGGACCGGGATTGACGGACTGGCCTGCCGGCCTCGCCGTTCTGAAAGGGCAAACGGCATACCAATATCAGAAGACCGTGCTGCCGCCGCCGGCGTCGCTGCCGGCAGCCGAACGGCGCCGTTGCGGCCCGATCGTCAAATTGTCGCTGGCGGTCGGCCACGAAGCCGTTGCCGCAGCAGGGCTCGACGCATCCGGATTGCCGACTGTTTTTTCCGCTTCCGGCGGAGACGGCAACAATTGCCACGAAATCTGCGAAATGCTTGCATCCGATGACCGTCAGATTTCCCCGACCCGGTTTCATAATTCGGTGCATAACGCGGCAGCCGGTTATTGGAGCATCGCCACTGGTGCGATGGCGCCATCGTCGGTGCTATGCGCGTACGATGCCAGTTTCGGCGCCGGCCTGCTGGAGGCAATGACGCAAGCGGTCGTCGACAATACCAACTCGCTGCTGATTGCCTGCGACACCACTTATCCGGAACCGCTGCACAAAACACGTCCGATTCCCGACGAGTTCGGCGTCGGACTGGTGCTTGCGCCGCAGCGTAGCGCCAGATCGCTCGCCAGGATCAGCATCGCGCTCACATCGGATCGGGCCGACCGGCTCGCAGATACGGCGCTGGAACTGCTCAGATCCGCAATTCCAGCCGCGCGCAGTCTGCCGCTGCTGCGCGCGCTCGCGTTTCGCGAGGCGGCGGCGATGGTGATCGACTATCTGGACAGCAGCCGCCTTGCGGTGGAAGTGACGCCATGCTCATAGATCGCGCCTGGATCGCCGCGCACATCCCGCACCAGGGCAACATGTGCCTGCTGGATCGGGTGGAACACTGGGATGCGCAGCGCGTGCGCTGCATTGCAGTCAGCCATCGGGCTGCAGACAATCCGCTGCGCGCACATGGAAGGCTGGCGTGCGCATGCGGTATCGAATACGCGGCGCAGGCGATGGCTGTGCATGGCGCACTGATGTCCCCGCAACAGCCGGCGCCGCGCGCTGGTTTCCTGGCGAGCGTTCGCGGCACGACACTGCACGTCGGCCGGCTGGACGACATTGCCGCCGACCTGACGGTGGAAGCAGAGCGCTTCAGCAGCGACGGCAACAACGTCCTATACGATTTTTCAGTACATGCCGCAGGCCGCATACTGCTCGAGGGAAGGGCGGCCGTAATCATCAATATCCACGCAACCGGCGCCTTGTAGAGCGCAGCCTGCCTCACATCAACCGTTGAAATCGGGAGTTCATCAATGAAACGTGCTCTTGTCACAGGCGGCAGCGGCGCCATCGGGTCGGCAGTCTGCCGCAGCCTGGCGGCCGATGGCCACCATGTCTTTATCCATGCCAATACAAGGAGGAAGGAAGCGCAGGCGGTAGCAGATGCGATTACCGCGCACGGCGGCAGCGCCCAGGTGCTGGTGTTCGATGTGACCGATGCAAATGCCGTCGCGTCGGCGCTGCGCCCGCTGGTGGACGACGAACCGATTCAAATACTGGTCAACAACGCCGGCATTCATGACGATGCGGTGTTTCCGGGCATGCGGACCGACCAGTGGCGCAGCGTGATCGATGTGTCGCTCAACGGTTTCTATCATGTCACGCAGACCCTGATGATGCCGATGATCCGCAGCCGCTGGGGCCGCATCATCAACATGTCGTCGGTTGCCGCATTGACCGGAAATCGCGGACAGGTGAATTATTCCGCAGCCAAGGGTGCGCTCAATGCCGCGACCAAGTCGCTCGCTCTGGAAATCGCAAGCCGCGGCATTACGGTCAACGCGGTAGCGCCCGGAATTATCGACAGCGAGATGAGCCGGGACGCATTCGATGCGCAGGCGATCGACCGCATGGTGCCGATGAAACGCGCCGGCAAGCCGGAGGAAGTTGCCGACCTGGTCAGCTTTCTCGCGTCGCCGCGCGCGGCCTACATTACCGGCCAGATCATTTCAGTCAACGGCGGCCTGATCTGACCGCCGATTTATCTTTACTCAATACGTCTTCCTGAATTTCTTCCAGACGGCGGCCGCGTGTATCGATGCCGCTTCTGATCAGCATGGCGGCCGATATCGCCATCGGTATCGCAATCAACAAGGCTGAAAGAGCCAGGTTGCCGAACAAACCTAAAACGCCGCACGCTGCGCCCAGAATGCCGCCGAATTTCGAGCTTGCTGCAATCACGCCTGATCCGGTTGCGCGCAGTTGTACCGGATAAATTTCCGCAGCGTAGGGAATCAGCATGGCGATCACACCGCTGGCGCTGATAAGCAGCAGGGTGGTGGCGATCATGATCGCGGTTGCGGAGTGAATGCCGCGCAGGCCAAGTATAAAAAAAACCAATAGCGTGATCGTGGTGAGCACGATAAACAGCACCAGGGTCTTGATGCTGCTCCAGCTGTGATAGAGCCAGATGACCAGCAGGATGCCGGGCAGTGCCAGAATCGCCGATTGCGCCAACAGCGCGCTTGCCGCGCCGGCATCCATTCCCATGCTGCCGAGGTTGGTCGGCAGCCACAGAAGGAATCCGAAATTCGCCAGTCCCCACGACACGCCGCACACCATGAGGCCGCATGTGATGTTGGCGTGGGCGCCGCGCATCAGCCGGAACACATCGGCGGTTTCGTGTTTTACGCCGGTTGCAGACGCACGAGAATCCTCCTTTGCATCGTGATCGGGTACGCCCGAAAATTTCGCCAGTACGGCGCGCGCTTCACTGTCCAGGCCGGCGTTCGACAGGAATCTTGGAGATTCGGGGATAAACCGATCCAGAAAGATGATCAACGCGCCGGTCGGCAAACCCAACAGCCAAAGCGCGCGCCAGCTGAACAACGGCTCAAGCAAGGCGGCGGAGCCGGCCGCCAAAAGATAGCCGGCGGAAGTCCCGATACCGCCAAGCGCCACCAGCAGCCAGCCGCGATGCGCTGCCGGTATCATCTCCGCCATCAAGGTAAAGGCAATGGGGAGCAGTCCGCCCGCCGATGCGCCCATCAAAAAGCACATCACGAGATTCCACTCGAACGACGGCATGGCGCCGCAGATCGCGGTGCCGATAAACATGAGCGCCGCCAACAGGATGGCGGCCCGGCGGCCGAACGAGTCGGCCAGGCGGCCCCATACGATGGATCCCACCGTGGTGCCGGTCAGCGCAAGCAGTGCGAGCCAGCCGGCGGCCTGTTTGCCGATTCCGTATTCCTTCGTCAGGCCGGGCATTACGAAGCCGAGGGTTGCCGGTTTCAGCACATCGACGGCAAGAGCGAGCACCAGCACGGTGACGAGCTTCCAGTGTTCGCTATTGAGCGACGCACCGTCCGCTATGTGGAAGTGAAGATGGTTACCGCCATGCAGGGCATGACGCATTTGATTGAAGCGGGGCATCAGGCCGTACGCGGCGAGCAGCAGTCCTGCCGGGATCATCGCCATGCCAAGCAGCATGGCCGCATCCATCGGCATGCCGGCCATCCGATAACCCATGTGCGATGCATGGATGAACATCGGTAAATGCGCGAGTACGCCTGAAGTGAGCGCAGCGCAGCCTAGCCAGAAAGCGACCGGATGATGAAAAGACAGTCCGTTGGATTTCATGGTTCGCTATTCGCTTTCGAAAAGGCGTGAAGAATAATTCCGGAGTTCGGCCGGGACACGCGTGCGTTGCACTATTGGCGCAATTTTCGGATCAGCAGCAGCGGCAGCCGCGCAGCGAATTCGAGTAAAAGACGGGTATGCATCCAGGTCAGCAGCGTGTTATCCCGCATATAGCGAAAATGCGAAACACCCCCTTCTTCGACCGTAAAGTAGCGAACCGGCGCAGCCATGTTGACCGGTTTGACGCCGCGCCAGCACAGCCGCACTACCGCTTCGGGATCGAAATCGAAGCGGCGCATCCAGCGTTGGCGCCGCATCACCGAGCGCAACGGTGCAATCGGATAAACGCGAAATCCGAATAGCGAGTCGCCGATGCCGGCCCATAAGGTTTCCAGATTGGCCCACCAGTTGGACACTTGCCGCCCTTTGACCCGCAGGCTCGGAGCGCTGGCATCGAATACCGGCCGGCCCAGCACCATGCAGTCCGGTTTGCGCAGCGATTCAGCCATGAAGCCGGGAATCAGTTCTGCCGGATGCTGTCCGTCCGAATCCATCGTCAGCGCGTGCGTGAAGCCTTGGGCCGCCGCATGGTCCAGGCCATGCAATACAGCCGTGCCTTTGCCCATGTTTTTTGGCAAGGCAATCACCTGCAGACCGGCATCGCCTGCAGCCAGCGCCTGCAAGCCCTCCGCTGTGCCGTCGGTACTGCCGTCGATCACGATCCATACCGGATTCCAGTATTGCCGTGCTGCGCGCACCGTCTCATAAACTTTCGGACCGGGGTTATAACTGGGAATGAGAACCAGATGCGTGGAAGACGGAGAGTTCATCGAACGTGTCGGCAAGAATGGGAAAAATGCGTCAATCGGCAGCGGCTGTCTAGCGCAAGCATGTTTGCGCGGCCGATGGCGAAACCTGTGCTGCGAGTTCATTTGCAAAGTACCGTTCCAGTTCGGTCACGAATGCGGCGCCGTTTTCAGGCGGGTCGAAACGATGGCCCAACCTGACACGATACGTCACCGGCAGACGCGGCTTTTTGTATACCGGCCATCCCTTGGTCAGAAATGGAGAATCCGTTTCAATGAAAACCGTTTGTACCGGCACTTTGGCACGGCTTGCAATGACGCCGATGCTTCCCGTAAGCGGCCCGATCGGGCGCCGTATGGTGCGGGTGCCCTCCGGGAAAAGCAGCAGCTGGCTGCCGCGGCCTAAATCCTTCACCGCCAGCATGATCATCTGCCGTAGCGGTTCATTGCGGATGTAGCGTGCCAGACGCGCGCCCGCACCGAGAAAAATATTGTTGCCGATGTCCTCCTTCATGATGCAGGCCACGTCGGGCAGCCGGGAGACAATCAGCACCACATCCCACAGGGATGGATGATTGGGCGCGATAATGACGGATTTTTCCCTCTGGAGCGCATCAAGCGCATCCAGATCGAACCGGAAACGGCCCGACAGCGTCAGGCTCCGCAAATACAATCGGCATATCGCCATGATCACGCTTCGTCCCAACCGGCATCCCAGCTTGCGCGGCAGCAGCAGATACAAAACAACGGCAGCCGGCGCCCACAGCAGGCAAAGCAAGCCGAACCAGAACAAGCCCGCATAGAAGACCGCGTATTCGTAGACCGTCAGCAAAATACGCAAACACAATTTCATAGTTTATTACGCGCCGTTTATGCAACACACAATCGTGCGGCGATCTGTGCAATTGGAAAATGCCAGTCAGGTGGCAGGGTATGATAAATGAAGTGACGCCGGTTGGCGCTGTCTAAAGAATAACCTTGAACAATAGCGGCATGCCGATCCGGTCTTCCGGCAAGTATGCATATGGCAAGCCTGATGCGGGAACCTCGATCAATTTTCCATCCCGCCCGCGATATGGACATGACGAATATTGTTTTTACGGTTGCGCCACGCGGTCAGCGTGCGCTTCAAGTTGAGAATCGAAACGGCGTAATACAAGCTTTTAAATGCCAGCACGGACGGGCCGATCGGTGTCTTGCCGAATACATCGCCGGCCAGCACGGACAGCAATGCCTCCTGCATACGCAGCAGATTGCGCGGTCCCATGAACAGATTGCGCATCGTCGGGTTCGTCACGCGATAAATAAACCACGAGAACTGTTTTGGTCCGATACGCATCTTCTTGTCAAAATGCCGGAGCGCGGCCGTCGCCTCGGCGGGACGGCGCAGGCAGCAATCAACCGTGTCGGCACCCGCAAATGCGCTATTCATCGCCAGCATGACGCCCGATGAAAACACCGGGTCGATGAAAGTATAGGCATCTCCCAGCAAAAGATAATTGGGACCGTGCGTACGATCGCAGACATAGGAATAGTTACCGGCCGCCTCGACTCCGGATACTAGTTTGGCGCCATCCAGCAAATGCACCAGCTGCGGGCACATCGCAATCGTGTCCTGTAAAAATTCCGGCAGCGGCTTCTTGCGGGTCTTCAGATAATACGGCCACATCACGGCGCCGATACTGGTCTTTCCGTTGATCAACGGAATGAGCCAGAACCAGCCGTGCTCAAACCAGAAAATCGTGATGTTGCCTTCTGCCTTGCCTTCATTGCGCCGTATGCCGGAAAAGTGCGCATAGATGGCGGTGCTGTTGTGTTTTTCGTTACGCTTTTTCGCCTTGAGCCGGTTGCCCAGAAACGTATCGCGGCCGGATGCGTCCAGCACGAAACGGGCGCGCCACGATTGAACCGTGCCGTCGTCATGCCGGGCCTGAACGACAGCCCCCTGATCGTTCGGCAGGAAGGCGACGTCATTTACCTGGCACGCCTCGATGACATTTGCGCCTTTGCGTTGCGCATTGCGTATCAGGATTTCGTCGAACTCGGCGCGCTGCACCTGGTAGGCATGCGGCATGGACTTGTCCCATGCGTCGGCAAATTGGTAGACCTGTTTGTGATCATGCCAGGGAGAGACGAATTCCGCTCCCCATTTTTCCATGCCGATCGCTCTTACTTCATCGGCCACGCCGAGTTTCTCCAGCAGCGGAAGATTGGACGGCAACAAGGACTCGCCTATATGAAAACGCGGATGACGCGCTTTTTCAATCAGGGTGACCCGATGCCCTTTCTGCGCAAGCAAGGCTGCCGCGGTAGAGCCCGCCGGACCGCCGCCTATGACAAGAACGTCGCATTCCCCGATTTCATCATGTGCGTCTCGATTGGCTGTCGTTGTCATTTTCGATACCGCGGTTATTTGAAAGGGACTTTAACATCATTTCCGCTTGTGCAGATCACGCATTGCGCCGCTTGAAGGCTCGGATACGCGCTATCCGGATTGCCTTTATTGAGCGACAATCCGCGTGGTTATACGATTGCGGGTTTGAATAAAAAGCTTAGCCAAAGAAACTTCATCATGCCGCGTCACTATGCTGTTGCACTCATCCTGCTGTCCGCTCTCGGTTTTGGCGGCATGGCGATGTTCGCCAAGATTGCCTACGCCGCCGGCATCAGCCCGACGATGCTGTTGACGTTGCGCTTTACGCTGGCGGTGGCGATGTTGGCGCCGGTGATCCGGTTCAGGCGCATTGCATTGCCGCGCGGCCGCGCACTGGCGGGCTTCGTGCTGATGGGTGCGCTCTATACCGCGCAATCGCAAAGTTATTTCACGGCGTTGCTGTATGCGAGCAGCGGGCTGGTCGGCCTGCTGTTGTACATCTATCCGGTGCTGGTGACGCTGCTCGCGGTATTGTTCGGATGGGAAAAGCCGGATCGCCGGACGCTCCTGTTGATGGCGATGGCAATGGCCGGAATGGCGATTACGCTCGGCGGCCATCTTGAGGGCCGGCCGCTGGGTATCGCACTGGGGCTGCTGGCGGCGGCGGTGTATGCGGTCTACATCGTGATCGGCAGCCGCTTGACGCAAGACACCGATTCGCTGGCCGCGACGCTGGTCGTGCTGGCCACCGCAGCGGTCGGCAACGGCGCGCTTGCCGTTGCCGCCGGCGCCGCATTGCCGCACAGTACAACGGCCTGGCTGGCGATCGGCGCCATCGCGTTTTCAACGGTCATCGCGATTGCGGCCTTCCTGATCGGAATCAAGTACATCGGCGCCGCGCAAGCTTCCATCATCTCGACGCTGGAGCCGGTGATCACGCTATGCCTCGGCGTTGCCCTGTTCGGCGAGTCCGTCAGCGCGAGCCAGTTGGCCGGCGGTGCGCTGGTATTGACGGCCGTCATCCTGTTGGCCCGGCGGCCGGTGCGTGACCGGCGGGAAGATGCGCCATCCTCGGACAGGCAAGGCAGCCTTGATCCGGATTGATGCATGACGCATGCGGCGCGGCGATATCGGCGATGGAAACAGGGTCCGGACGGCCGCGCACAATCATTCGGGCA
Source organism: Herminiimonas sp. (assembly GCA_028292665.1). Taxonomy (GTDB): domain Bacteria; phylum Pseudomonadota; class Gammaproteobacteria; order Burkholderiales; family Burkholderiaceae_D; genus JAQGLW01. The sequence continues at coordinate 9,318 of JAQGLW010000148.1, read as the reverse complement.
GTCCCATCTCGTCCAGCAACGCGCGCATGCGCCGCCAATGCGAGCCTTCCCAGAACACGCGCCGGCAGACATCGCAGGTGCTGAAGCGTTCGTGGCGCGTGCGCACGACCGGCGGGAGCCGGTCCTGCACCAGCGTCTTGTCGATTGCCCGCAACGGCGCGTTACAGTCCAGACACAGCGTGAACGGCCGCGCGCTGCGCGCCAGTTCAAGACGATCGAATATTTCGCGCAACTGCTGCGCCGGTTTCAGCGTGCGCACGTAACAGCCGTGCGTGACCAGGCGGCGCTTGAGCAGGTCGCGGTCGCGTGTGAGAACGATGCGGCCCTCGCGCGCGGCGATGTCGGCAATCTCGCCATCCTGGAATCCGTTGTCGTAAAGCGTGTCGAAGCCGGCCATGCGCAGCAGATTGGCGAGCCCGCCCAAATGCGCATCGGCCACGAAGCGCGTCACCCGCAGCGGACGATCGCGCACGCGCAGCAAAGGCGCGACATCGAACGTCTCGAACCTGGGAAAGACAGCCACGCGGTCGCCGCCCTTCAACTGCCGGTCGAAACCGACGGACTCGCCGTTGACCAGCACCAGTTCAACCTCGGTATGCGGCACGCCGAGCGCTTCGATCATGTGCTTGGTGGTCGCCGCCCGCGCGCAGGCGCAGTCGAACTGGCGCTTGCGCCTTTCAGGCGGCAGAAAGTCGTTTAATTCTTCATAGAAGCGGAACGTTGCAATAACCATTGCGCAACCCCCGATTTGGCGGAAGCGTTTATTATCTATCCGCAGTGGCCGCTGGGGAAGAATTGCATCAACCAATGAGCATAAAAATCTGATGCAGGGACATGGTTGCAGTGGTGAAATCCATAAAACCGCCGGAAGCGGACGGAGGACGGATCGCCGCTAATATAAAACCGTGGCCGCCCCGGTGGTTTGAATATACGATTGATCGTAAATTGAATCGCCACGGTTCAACATTACTCACAAGGAATTCCATGACATTTTCACGCCTGATTGCAATTGTCGTCCTGACGGCAACATCATTGCCGGCGCTGGCCGCGAGCGAAGACGATGTCTACACGGCAAGCCAGTTTCTTCGCTGCGCATCGTTTTACGTGTTCGGATTGAAAAGCGTTTCCAGACCGGAATTGAAAGAACAGTTGCAAAACCTCGCAAACACCAGCATTTACAGCGCCGAACTTCTGATGGACAGGGACCGCCCGGCTGTCAAGGCGGAATTCGACAATGCAACGGACAAATTCCTGGCCGAGATCGACACTCCCGAAGTAAAGTCCGACACACGCGGCTTCCTAAAATACATGGGCGAGTACTGCAATGCGCTGAGAGATAAAAACCAGGCTCGATTATCGAAGCTCAAGGAGTCCGGCCGCGCCAATGCAGATACTCCGGCAGGACCCGGCGGCACGGCGCCCGAATCCGAACAGCTGCGCAAATAAAAATGACTCCCGGCTCGCTCATTACAGGAATTGCGCATATCGGGATCCGGGTACACAACCTGGACCGGGCCCGCTCATTTTACGAAGGTCTCGGGTTTGCATTCATTCTCGGATCGGCCGCTACTCCGATCCGAGATAGACGTATCTGAAAATGAAGACGGCGGCGATGATCCAGACGATCGCCGACACTTGCTTCGCGCGGCCGGTCAACAGCTTCAGGACCGCATACGAAATAAATCCGAACGCGATGCCGTTCGCGATCGAGTAGGTAAACGGCATCAGCAGTGCGGTGACCACGGCCGGCACGCTTTCGGTGGCGTCATCCCACGGAATATCCGACAGTTCCCGCAGCATCAGGCAGGACACATAGAATAAAGCGGGCGCCGTCGCATAAGCCGGCACGACTCCCGCAAGCGGCGCAATGAAAAGACAGGCCAGGAACAGGACGGCCACGGCGACCGCGGTCAGGCCGGTGCGTCCGCCCGCCTGGACGCCGGCAGCGCTTTCGATGAAAGCGGTCGTGCTGGATGTGCCGAGAAGCGAACCGGCGACGATCGCACTGCTGTCGGCCAGCAAGGCCTTGTTCAGGCGATCCATCTTTCCGTCCTTCAGCAGGCCGGCGCGCTTGGCAACCCCCATCAACGTACCGGTTGCATCGAACAGTTCAATCAGAAAGAACACCAGAACGACATTCAGAATCCCGATCGATAATGCGGCTCGAATATCCAGCTTGAACAGCGTCGGGTCGATCGACGGCGGCGCGGAAAAGATTCCGGCGAACTTGTTGCCGGCGAACAGGAAGCTCAGCATGGTGACTGCGACGATGCCGATCAGGATTGCGCCTTTTACCTTCAGCTGGTCGAGTGCAACGATCAGGAAGAAACCGACGATGGCCAGGATCGCAGGCGCCTTGTGCAGATCGCCCAGCGTCAGATATGTGGCCGGGTGGGCGACGATGATGCCCGAATTTTTCAGCGCGATGATCGCGAGGAAAAGTCCGATGCCTGCGGTAATCGCGGTGCGGATCGGGGGCGGAATACCGTTGACGATCACTTCGCGGATACGGAACAGGCTGATGATGGTGAACAGGCAGCCGGAGATGAACACGGCGCCCAGGGCGGCTTCCCATGAAAAGCCCATGCCTTTCACCACGCCGTAGGCGAAGTAAGCGTTCAGGCCCATGCCGGGGGCCAGGGCGATCGGATAATTCGCATACAGGCCCATCACCAGCGTACCGATCGCCGCCGCAACGCAGGTCGCGACGAACACTGCATCCTTCGGCATGCCTGCGTCGCCGAGGATGGAAGGGTTCACAAAAATAATATAAGCCATCGTCAGAAAGGTGGTGAGTCCGGCAAGCAACTCGGTCCGCACATCCGTATCGTGTGCCTTTAACTTGAAAACCCTTTCCATCAAACCCATGTGTGTTCTCCCGATCCATTATGGATAAGCTGCGGCTCCGCATATGAACTCGTTTTCGGCATCGCCCGTATCGGCCGGCGGGGCCGTGCGCAGATTGAGGCGCCTCAAGCGGCGGCTCGTTCGACACGATTGCGGCCGGCGTATTTCGCCGCGTACAACGCGCGATCGGCACGGCCTATGGTTTCGGCCGGATTTTCATCCAGCTGATATTCGGCAACGCCGGCGGAGACCGTGATGGCGCTTCCGACGTGCGGGAACGAACACTGTTCGACGCGCCGGCGTATCCGCTCGAGTATGCCGCCCGCATATTCAAGGTCGGTATCGATCAGCAGCAACGCGAATTCCTCGCCGCCATAGCGGGCGAGATAGTCCGATCCGCGCAGCTCGATTTGCACGCACTCGGCAAACGCGTGCAACACTTCGTCGCCGGCCGGATGGCCGTGACGATCGTTGACGTTCTTGAACAGATCGAGATCGAGCATGGCCAGGCAGAACGTCCGGTGCTCCCGGTCCGACCGGGCCTTTTCCCGTCGCAACGCGTCAAGAAAAAAGCGGCGGCTGTATGTGCCGGTCAACTCGTCATGCGACGCCACCCGCTCGATGGTCGCAAGCACCTTTTCCATGTCTTTGTTTTTTTGCCGCAGGGCGCTGCGGATATTGCTGATGTAGGCGCCGATCACGGCGAACCATGGCAACACCATTGCCAGCAACACCCACTGCAATATTTCGACCTGCAGATCGATCGCTTGCGGATCCTCGATCTCGAGCAACGCGATTACCGTCGCGTATCCGGCTAGCGCGAACAACGCAACACCGAGAAACTGTGCGGTGCGCAATCGGAGAATGCCGAAGATGAGGATATTGAGGAACATGGTAAGCAGGGCGCCGCGAATCTGATCGGTGAAATACAGAACAATCATCAGCCACAGCAAACTCACGATAATCTGCACCAGCGTCATGCCCGGGTCGCGCAAGCGCTTGTTCCATCCGCTGCAAATCGTCATGTAAAACAGCAGATTGATTCCGAGCGCGAATGCGACCAATTGGGCTGTGCGCATCGAGGATAAGCGCGATAAACCAATATGGCTGCAATACAGAAGGAAAATGATGATCGCAAGATAGGACGCGAACGCCATCAGCATGTGGCGTGCCCGCAGGGCTTGCACCGGATCGTCTTTCGGCCATTGAAACAAATTGTGCATGATTGGTTTCGAAACCCGCAATCTTTTTTTGTGCCGACATTGCTGCACACGCATCGATCCGTTCGACCGGCCATATCGGCTTATTGCATAAGGGTAACATGAGCGGCGAGGTAATAAAACGAGAATGGAAAAACCCGTGGGGAATAGCGTTGCGGGTAAGGACGGCACGGTCGAACCGGCCGCATTCGCCTCGACTGCCGCATTACACGCCTTCTTCATTTTTCAGGCAACATAAGGTCTGCAGGTGGTTTGCAAGTCGCAGCCGGAAAACCCGCCGGAAAAATATCCCTGCCAATCAATCCCGCGCATCAACAAGGAGTTACCCGATGAAAACGAAAGCCGCCATTGCCTGGAAAGCCGGCGCGCCGCTGACGGTGGAAGAAGTGAACCTGGAAGGCCCCAAGGCCGGCGAAGTCCTGATCGAAGTGAAGGCGACCGGCATCTGCCATACCGACTACTACACGCTGTCCGGTGCCGATCCGGAAGGCATATTCCCGTCGATACTCGGACATGAAGGCGCCGGCATCGTGGTCGATGTCGGGCCCGATGTCAAGTCGCTGAAGAAAGGCGATCATGTGATCCCGCTCTACACGCCCGAATGCCGGCAGTGCAAGTTTTGCCTGTCGCAAAAAACCAATTTGTGCCAGGCGATCCGCTCGACGCAGGGCCGCGGCCTGATGCCGGATGCGACCAGCCGCTTTTCAATCGACGGCAAGCCGATCTTCCACTACATGGGGACGTCGACCTTCGCCAACCATATCGTGGTGCCGGAAATCGCGGTCGCCAAAATACGTTCCGACGCGCCGTTCGACAAGGTCTGTTATATCGGCTGCGGCGTGACGACCGGCGTCGGCGCGGTGCTGTTTACCGCGAAGGTGGAAGCGGGCGCTAATGTGGCCGTATTCGGACTGGGCGGCATCGGCCTGAACGTGATCCAGGCCGCAAAAATGGTAGGCGCCGACAAGATCATCGGCATCGATCTGAATCCGAAGCGGGAGGCGATGGCGCGCAAATTCGGCATGACGCATTTCATCAATCCGAATCAGGTGGAGAACGTGGTCGATGCCGTCGTCCAGCTTACCGACGGCGGCGCCGATTACAGCTTTGAGTGCATCGGCAATACCGCCACGATGCGCCAGGCCCTCGAATGCTGCCACAAGGGCTGGGGCCAGTCGGTCATCATCGGCGTCGCGGCGGCAGGGCAGGAAATCGGCACACGGCCGTTCCAGCTGGTGACGGGACGGGTGTGGAAAGGATCGGCATTCGGCGGCGCGCGCGGCCGCACCGATGTGCCGAAAATCGTCGACTGGTACATGGAAGGCAAGCTCAATATCGACGACCTGATCACGCACACGCTGCCGCTGGATCGGATCAACGAAGGCTTCGACCTGATGAAAAGCGGCGAATCGATCCGCTCGGTCGTTCTTTACTGACGGGCGCGCGATGCCGGATATCGTTAGCGAACACGGCTGCTTTGGCGGCGTGCAAGCGTTTTATCGGCACGACTCGCGCGAGATCGGCCTGCCGATGAAGTTCTCGGTTTACCATCCGCCGCAAGCGAAGCTGCGACGGGTGCCGGTGCTGTTCTATCTGGCGGGACTGAGCTGCACCGAGGAAACTTTCATGATCAAGGCCGGCGCGCAGCGCTGGGCTGCGCAATACGGCATCATGCTGGTCGCGCCGGACACCAGCCCGCGCAATACCGGCATCGAAGGCGCGGACAAAGACTGGGATGTCGGCACCGGCGCCGGATTTTACATCGATGCAACGCAGCCGCCATGGAGCCGGCATTTCAGGATGGAATCGTATGTCGCGCACGAGCTGCATGATTTGATCTGCGCCGAGTTCAACGCCGATGAAAAGCGCATCGGCATTTTCGGCCATTCGATGGGCGGACACGGCGCGTTGGTGCTGGCGTTGCGTCACCCGGATCGTTACCGTTCGGTGTCGGCATTCGCGCCGATCGCATCGCCGACGCGCTGCCCCTGGGGACAGAAGGCATTTGCCAATTATCTGGGCGCCGACAAAACGCTATGGGAATCCCATGATGCGAGCGAATTGATGAAGCGGCGCAGCACGCCGTTTCCGCAAGGCATACTGATCGACCAGGGATTGAGCGATAAATTTTTGCAGGAGCAGCTGTTGCCGCATGAGTTCGAACAGGCATGCATCCGCGCCGCCCAGCCGCTGAAGCTGCGCTTCCATGAGGGCTATGATCATGGTTATTATTTCATCTCTTCCTTTATCGAAGACCATCTTGCGTTTCATCACGGCATTCTTGACGGCTGACCATGTGGAACGCATCTTCAAACAAACAGCACGCTGCTCAAGCATGTAATGGTTTGTTCACTATTGCAGGACACAGCAAATGAACTCTTCCCGAAATATTCCCTTGTCCGTTCTGGACCTGGCCCCGATTGCCGTCAACGGCACGCCGGCCGATGCGCTGCGCCGCACGCTGGATCTCGCGCAGCACGCCGAGAAGTGGGGCTATAACCGCTACTGGCTGGCCGAACATCACAGCATGCCGGGCATCGCCAGCGCCGCGACGTCGGTCGTGATCGGTTATGTCGCCGCCGGCACGTCGACGATGCGCATCGGGTCCGGCGGAATCATGTTGTCCAACCATGCGCCGCTGGTGATCGCCGAACAGTTCGGCACGCTCGAGTCGCTCTATCCGGGACGCATCGATCTCGGGTTGGGACGGGCGCCGGGTTCCAACCAGGCCACCGCACGCGCATTGCGCCGCCACCTTCAAGGCAGCGGCGACGAGTTTCCCGAGCAGCTGGAAGAATTGCGCGCCTATCTGCGCCCGCGCACCGGCAGTGCGGCGGTGCGCGCCGTTCCGGGCGAGGGCTTGCCGATTCCGATCTGGCTGCTCGGCTCCAGCAATTTCAGCGCGCAGCTTGCGGCGCATCTCGGTTTGCCGTTCGCTTTCGCCGGGCAGTTTTCTCCGGCGTACATGAACACTGCGCTCGAACTGTATCGCCAACGGTTCACGCCGTCGGATGTGCTCGATGCGCCGTATGCGATGGTCGGCGTCAACGTGTTCGCCGCCGATACGGAGGAGCAGGCGCGGCATTTGTCGACATCGCATCAGCAGATGCATTTGAATCTGATACGAGGGATCCCGGGACAGTTGCCGCCGCCGGTGGAAAGCATGGAAGACCTGTGGCAGCCGCATGAGCAAGCATCCGTCGAATCGACATTGCGCGCATCGATCATCGGCGATCCCGCAATGGTGAAGGAGGGGCTGCGGGCATTCGCGGATGCCACGCAGGCCGATGAGCTGATCATCAATTCGATGATGTTCGATCATGCGGCGCGGATCCGCTCCTATGAAATCGTGGCGAATGCCTGGCAACTGAGCGGGCAGCGCTAGAGCGGTTTTCGTATCAGTGTGGGGTGATGCGGGTTGGTTTGGGGTGCAGGGCAAGGCGCGAGGAGCACAGTGTGGCCAGCCACACAAGCAACGAACAACGCCGCCATGCGGCCCGCAGCGCCCATGCACTGATACGAAAACCGCTCTAAACAACGGCAAGACGGAATAGACGACGTTATCCGGCAGTACAGCGGCTTGAGCCCGAGGGACAAAAATGCCCGGCATTCGAAAAATTCAAAAATGAATCCTGTGTAAACACAGTTCTCCCATAAACAAGGGAAAGACATGAAAGGCGCGCCGGAGTAATCTGAGCGCGCTTTTTATTTTTGGTTACATGCGGCGATCTGCAAGAATGTCGCGCAAAACCTGTCTGCCGGCGCTCGCGAAAGCGTTCGGCATCCCTCAGTGAAAGGAAACTTCATGAATACTCGGGTCGACGGCAGCAAGAGCCTCATCGAACAACAGATGGCAATCAACCATGCCCAGCAGACCGGCAAAGTGCAGCTTGTCTCTTATCAAAAGGGGACGGCTCCGGCGAATTACGCGATGCTCGACGAGGTGCCTTTGGGGCAGTCTGTTTTACCGCTGCTGCTGGTCGAAGTGGCCGCCGCATCGATCGGCGTCGCAGTCGCCACGCATATGGCAATCGGAAAGCAACTTGTGTTTTACAACGCAGTCTACGTGCAAGGCATCGTGGCAAAAGTTGCCGGATTTCGTTGAGAAAGCGCGACATGCTGCTGTCCGATCGTTTCTTCGGATTTTCCGCCGGCCGGACAAGTCGCGAATAGATTCGCCAGGCAGTCATCGTCATCCGGAGACAGCATCATCAAAGCATGTATCGATCCAGGCTGCGGCCTTGAGCCACTCAGGGCGAACGGTTTTCCTCCGGCTGGCCGGCATTGACCCGTCAAGCCGATTTTTCCCGAATCCGTATCAGCCCCTCCTGCGTCACTGTCGCCACCAGCAGCCCCTGCCGGTTGTACACATGCGCGAAGCACAATCCTCTTCCGCCCGACGCGTTCGGACTTTCCATTGAAAACAGCAGCCATTCATCCATGCGGAACGGACGATGAAACCAGATCGTGTGGTCCAGGCTCGCGATCTGCAGACGCGGGTCGCCCATGACGATGCCGTGCGGCTGCAGCGCCGTCCACAGCAATCCGTAGTCCGACACATAGGCAAACAGCGACTCGTGCATCAGCGGGTCATCCGGCAGGCGCAGCGGTGCGCGAATCCATACCTGCTTGTGCGGCGAGCGGTCATGCCCGCTGAAAATATCGCCGTCATGATTCGCTCGGAAATCGACCGGAACCGGACGAAACGGCCGCTTGGAAGATGCAGCGTGCCGCTTCCACGCCATGAGGCTGGACGTCAGCGATTCCGGGTCGGCGCTGGCGGGCGCGGGCTTTTGATGCGACAGCCCCTCTTCCTGCGTTTGAAACGATGCCGACATCACGAATATCCGCCGCCCTTCCTGATGGGCGACCACGCGGCGCGTGCTGAATGTGCCGCCATCGCGCACTCTCTCGACCTCGTATTCGATCGGCAGCCGATGATTGCCGGACAAAATGAATAATGCATGCATCGAGTGCGGACGCCGGCCCGGTACCGTCACCGCGGCGGCATGCAGCGATTGTCCCAGCGCCTGTCCGCCGAATACATTCGGACTGCCCATGAAGTGGCTTTGCCCGCGAAAGCGATCGACGCCGATCTGTTCCGGCGTCAGGAGTTTCAGTATCTCTTCGGTGTTGTATAGCGAATCATCCGGCATGATTGTCATATAAAAAGGTCGAAAAACGTGGCAGGCAGGCGCCTGTGGTCGGGATGAATACGGCTTTTGCTCTCGATACGCCGCGCAACGCGCAC